>CAWDLA010000037.1:85000-100666 GCA_963802975.1 uncultured Gammaproteobacteria bacterium | reverse complement strand
GGCGGATGCTGCGGCTGTCAGGGCCGGCTCTATGATGCCCTTGGGGATGATCCAGCGGCGCTTCTTGCGGGTGGTGATCAGCAGAACCCTCAGCCCGGTTGACTTCTGACGAAAAGGGATCACCGCCGATTGCCGGTAATAGTAGTCGGGTCTGGTTTGCATGGCTGGATAGAAGCGGGGAAAACTCAATTGAACCGCCTTGGCGCCAAGAACGCCAACCATTTGTCGGTGTTTGAACGGCTATGAGGTGGCGGAACGGCGTTCCGGGAAAGTGAGGAGTCGGAGGGCATGAGCATCGCCAGGGTCTGCCGAATCCGCGCTCCGCCCACCCCTGCGGCTCCCGACGCCCGCGCGTCCATTCGGGGCTACGGTTCTCGGCGCGCGGTCGAGCTCCGATTTGACCGCAGGGGGGTTGGCTGATAGAAACGGCTGCTGCTTTCCTCCGAGGTGTTCTTTGCTGTGTCATCCGTCCTACGCCATTTTCCGTTGAGCTTGCGCGTCCTGCTCGCCGCTTCGGCGGGAAGCCTCTGCGTGCTCTCCTACGCACCCTTCTCGATCTTTCCCCTTGCACTGGTGGCCCTGGCGGTCTTTTACGGGCTTGTCGCAGGACAGACCCTGCGCGGGGCCTTTCTGACCGGCTGGGGGTTTGGCATCGGTCTACTGGCTTTTGGCATCTTCTGGATCCGCATCAGCCTGAACGAGTACGGCAACATGGCGCCCTGGCTGGCCCACCTGCTGACCATTTTTTTCGTGCTGGGAATGGCGCTCTACTACGGTATTGCCGGTGCCCTGAGCGCATGGCTGTCGTGCGGTCCGCGCTGGAGCGGTCCCCTGCTGGCATTCCCGGCGGCCTGGGTGCTTACGGAGTGGCTGCGGAGCTGGTTATTTACCGGCTTCCCGTGGCTCACCATCGGGCACAGTCAGATCGACTCCTTTCTGTCGGGGTATGCACCGATCGTCGGCGTGTACGGGGTCGGCCTGGTTGTGGCGCTTTGCGCCGGTCTGCTATGGGGCTTGGTGCGCTGGCCGGGGCGCGCCAGATACGCAGCCCTGGGCGGGCTGGTCATGATCTGGCTCTCGGGTGCCGTCCTCACCCGCATCGAGTGGACTGAGCCGAACGGGGAGCCGTTCAGCGCGACCGTCGTCCAGGCCAATATCCAGCAATCGCTGAAGTGGAACCCGGACGCTCGTATTTCCATTCTCGGTGCCTATCTGGAGCTCACGCGCGCTAACTGGGACAGCGACCTGATCGTGTGGCCGGAGACGGCCGTTCCGGATTTTCTGCACCAGGTGCGCAATGCCTTCGTCAAGCCGCTGGCGGAGGAGGCGCGGGAGCAGGGCGCCGAGCTTGTGATCGGCATCCCGGTGATGGATCTGGAGGCGCGCACCTATTTCAACGGGCTGATCAGCGTCGGGACCTCTGAGGATGTCTACCGCAAACGGCACCTGGTCCCCTTCGGCGAGTTCATCCCCTTCAGGGATTGGCTGGGTCCTATCGCCGACGCCTTCGAGGTCCCGATGTCGGACTTCAGCTCGGGCGATGCTCCGCGGCCGCTGCTTGCAGGTCGGCACTCGATTGGCCGGGGTGTCCATTTGCTACGAGGACACCTTTGCCGCCGAGGTACGGGAGGCCCTTCCGGACGCGGCCTATCTGATCAACGTGAGCAACGATGCTTGGTTCGGCGACTCCCTGGCACCCCATCAGCACCTGGAGATGGCGCGTATGCGGGCCCTGGAGAACGAGCGCTGGCTGGTGCGGTCCACCAACACAGGGATCTCCGCCATCCTGGACCACCGGGGGGATGTGACCGGGGTCGTGCCAGCCTTCGAGCGGGGTGCATTCACGGCACAGGTGCAGCCGCGCGCGGGAGCGACGCCCTTCGTGCACTTGGGAAACTGGTTCGCGATCGTCGCCGTTTTTGCGATGCTGGCCGTCGCCTTTCTGCTCTCTCGCCGAGCGGCTATGGCCGAGCCGCGGATTTTGGCTGGCTACCGGATGCAACTATGATGCGTCCCTAAGGTTGTTTCTTCTCGGAGACATGGCTTGCAGGCCCTGATCCAATTTTTTTTCGAGCTTTGCTTGCTGCGCAAAGCACCCCAGGATTTGTCCGCATCCTCCGCGCTGCTCGGTATGACCCTGGTGGCGGAAGTGCTGACGGGCATGATTCAGGCGAACACAATGGGGCAGTCGCTCGGCCTGGGTCTGCTCCAAAGTCTGGTAAGCGTCGCGTTGATGCTTACTCCGCTCTACGGGGCCCTGCGCCTGCTCGACCGTCTCCCCCGGTTTCAACAAACCGCTACGGCTTTGCTCGGCAGCGGCGCCCTTCTCGGTTTCATCGCGGTGGTACCGATGATTCTGATGCCTCACACCGACGGGAAGCCGGCATCTGGGGGCGTCGCCATGCTGTTGCTCGCCGTCATGGCCTGGAGCGTCTTGGTGACCGGTCATATCCTGCGGCATACCTTCGAGATCCGTCTCGGGCAGGGCGTGTTTGTAGCGGTGGCTTACTATTTCTTCGCAATTTCTCTGATGAGTGAACTCTTTTCCGGTACTTGAGATGCATCTTCATATCCTCGGCATCTGCGGCACCTTCATGGGCGGCATCGCCCTGCTGGCGCGCGCGCTGGGACACCGGGTCACGGGCTCGGACGCCAACGTCTATCCGCCCATGAGCACACAGCTGGAGGCGGCGGGCATCGACCTGATGGAGGGCTACGATGCCGCCCACCTGGACCCCGCGCCGGACGTGGTCGTGGTGGGCAACGCCATGAGGCGCGGCATCCCCGCGGTGGAGTACATGCTGGACCGCGGGTTGCGCATACGTCTCGGGCCCCGAGTGGCTGCGGGAGAACCTGCTTTGCGACCGCTGGGTGCTGGCGGTGGCGGGTACCCACGGCAAGACCACCGCCTCCAGCATGCTGGCCTGGATTCTGGAGGACGCGGGGCTGGATCCGGGATTCCTGATCGGCGGTGTGCCCGGGGACTTCGGCGTTTCCGCCCGGCTGGGCTCGACGCCTTTCTTCGTGGTGGAGGCGGACGAGTACGACACCGCCTTCTTCGACAAGCGCTCCAAGTTCGTCCACTACCGGCCGCGGACCCTGGTGCTGAACAATCTGGAGTTCGACCATGCCGACATCTTCGACGACCTTGCCATGATCCAGCGCCAGTTCCACCATCTGGTGCGCACGGTGCCGGGATCGGGGCTGATCGTGCGTCCCTTTGTCGAGCCGGCCTTGGACGAGGTGCTGGGCATGGGCTGCTGGACACCCGCCGAGACCGTCGGCGATGCGGGAGATTGGTCCGCCGTACTCGAGCGGCCGGATTGGTCCCGCTTCCGCGTGCTGCTGCGGGGCGAGTCCGTTGGTACCCTGGACTGGGACCAGACCGGGCGTCACAACATGCTCAATGCGCTCGCGGTGCTGGCCGCCGCGCGGCACGCGGGCGTTCCGGCGGACCAAGGCGTCGCGGCCCTTGGCCGTTTTCAGGGCGTCAAGCGGCGCATGGAGCTGCGCGGCGAGGTGGGCGGCGTGCGCGTCTACGACGATTTCGCCCACCATCCCACCGCCATCGCCACCACCCTGGAGGGGCTGCGCAAGCGCGTCGTGGCCGAGCGCATCATCGCGGTGCTGGAGCCGCGTTCCAACACCATGCGCATGGGCGTGCACAATGAGTCCCTGGCCGCCTCCCTGGAGCTTGCGGATCTGGTGCGTCTGTTCGTGCCCCCGGACCTGGGGTGGGACCCGGCACCGCTCATCGAAGGATTGGGCGAGCGGGTAACGGTGATGGACAGCGTGCAGGAGATCGTCGATCGCGTCGTCAGCCGAGTCCGGTCCCGGTGATCATGTCCTGGTCATGAGCAACGGGGGATTTCAGGGCATTCACCAGAAGCTGCTCGACGCGATCGCAGGCCGTTCCTAGTGCTTCGATACTTAGTTTGCCGCTGCGCCATGAATGTCAGGTATTCTCAGACGCCGTCGTCTCGGGCGGAACTCCGGGACCCAAGCTTCCAGGGATGGCGAATTCGCCCGGCATACCCGGACTCCGTGGCGTGAATAACTTTGGCAATTCATCCGATGCCTGACCACACGAACACCTGGACCAAGACAATCGCGCTCGCGATCACCGGCGCCTCCGGCACCCAATATGGGCTTCGCCTGCTGCAATGCCTCTTGGAGTCCGGGGCGCGGGTTTACCTGATGGTTTCCCAGGCGGGGCAGGTGGTGCTCAAAATGGAGGCCGGAATCGAGGTCCCCTCCCGCCCCGCGGATGCGGAGCAATTTTTCTCCGCCCGATTCGATGCGCGCCCGGGACAGCTGCGGGTCTTCGGCCGTCAGCAGTGGACCGCCCCCGTGGCCAGCGGCACCAATCCCCCGGATGCCATGGTCGTGTGCCCCTGCACCACAGGCACCCTGGCCACCGTCGCATCCGGCATGTGTCAGGACCTCATTGACCGCGCCGCGGACGTGGCGCTCAAGGAGCGGCGTAAGTTGATTCTCGTGGTGCGCGAGACGCCCTTCTCCGTCATCCACCTGGAGAACATGCTGCGTCTGGCCAAGGCCGGAGCGGTCATCATGCCCGCGAATCCCGGCTTCTACTTCAACCCGCTCACCGTAGATCAGATCGTCGACTTCATGGTCGCCCGCGTGCTGGACCATCTGGAGATTCCGCACGGCTTGACGCGACGTTGGGGCGACGGAGAAGCGTCCCGAATCTGACCGGGGGATGGGAGCCCGCGTGAGCGTGCCTCCACGGACTCCCTGCGCCCCGGAAACGCGGGAGCAACGTCCAAACGCAGGTGTTTGCACCAGCCTTCGGCCGCTTCGCCAGTCGCGACGAACGCGCGAAAAGGCCCTGGGGTTTTCTTCCCTGAATGAGGGAGCTCGAACATTTAGTCGGGGCTGCAAGAGTCGCCCAGGCCGCTCAAACGTTGTCCCGGTTCTGTCGCTACATCTGCTACGGTTCCTGCAAGGCGGACTGGAGCAAAAGGGGGCCGTCCTCTCCATGGCTGAACGGCTGCAGCCCTGAGAAGTCGTCGCGCACCGACTCCAGCGGATTGCGTGTATCCGGGTCCGTCGCCGGGATGGCGAGCAGGTCCAGAACCGTGCGTTTGTGTTGGGAGGTGACGTTCCCGACCCAAAGCGGCCTTGTTCCGCCGATGCGGTAGGCCGTCGCCCACAGGCGCAGCACCAGCCGGCTGCCGCCTGGAGCCTGCTTTACGAGGGTCAGGGCGTCGTGGCGGCCGTCGTGGACGTGGGGTATGACGGGCAGCTCCCATAGCGGTAGGGACGGCGACAACAGCTTCATCGCGGTACCCCAGTGCAGCTTCTCGCCCGGCTCCCAGTCCTCGGAGGCGAGCGTGGCCCGCAGCGCGTCCAGATCGCCCGCGTACTGAAGGTTCAGGGGGTGGCTGCTCTCCTTTCGCAGGTCGTCCCGTGATTGCGGCAGCTTGCGCCAAACTTTCGTGCTCCAGTCGGACTCGGTGATGGAGACGGTCTGGGGTTGCGGGCGGTAAAGCTCCAGGTCCGAGTTGTGGGAAACGGCGGATTGAATTGCGAACCCGACCGTCAGTACGCCTAAGGCGACGCCTCCAAGCCCTTGCCAGGACGTCTCGATCTTCGCATGGCGGCGGTAGGCCAGACCGAGTGCGGCCACCCAGGCCAGGCCCAGGGTGAGGCTGCCGACCACATCGGTGAGCCAATGTGCCCCGAAGTAAAGCCGGGAGATGCCTACGGCGACGATGAGCACCGTAGCCCAAACGTAGGGCAGCCAACGCCAAGTCGGAGTCATGCCGCCAGCAAGTGCGACGGCGAGAAATCCGTAGACCACCGTGGCCCGTAGTGCGTGGCTGCTGGGCAAGGCCCAGGGCGAGAGCCCCGTGAGACCGATGTCCGGCCGCGGAACCTGGAGCAGGACCTTGAGCAGGGGGCCGGCGAGAATCGCGAAGGTACCAGCGGCGAGCCAGTACACCGCATTTCTGCGCTCGCCGCGATAGAGGTGCCAGCCGACGATTGCCAGGACCAGAGGCAGGATCACCCCGACGTCCGCCAGGCGGCTGAAGGCCGCCATGAGATGACTGGCGCCAGGGGTCTGCAGGCTCAGTCCCAGGTCGAGCACCGTCTGGTTCATAGGCAGGTCCGGTGCTCCGGTGATCGCAAAGCCGGCGATCAACGCAAAGAGGACCGTCGCCAGTAGCAGCACTCCTGCCAGCGCGGCCAGGGTGCCGGCCTCCGGATGGTCGGGGTCCGCCAGGGCGCGTGCGACCTCCCCAAGGCGCGGGTGGACATCGGCCCAGCGCAGCAGGCCTTCGACCCAGCCTCTGGCACGTGGGCTGTAGAGCAGGAAAAGCTGCTGCACGCCCCAGGTGGCTGTCCAGATCAGCACCACCAGGGCCAGCAGCAACACCACCAGGTGGAATGCCGCTTCCGCGGCCAGTTCCAGGGAGGCGCCGAAGACAATGCCCGGAAGCAAATAGACCGGGGCCCAGACGATCGCCGAGAGGATGTTGGCAGCCAAGAAGCGCCCGGTCGTCATGCCCATCATGCCGGCAACCAGCGGGATCACTGCCCGCACCGGTCCCACGAAGCGGCCGAAGGCGACGCTCTTGCCCCCGTACTTCTCGAAGAAACGCACTCCGGCATCCAGGCTTTCCGGGTAGCGGCGGAAGGGCCAGATTTTTCTTAGCCGCTCCTGGTAGCGGCGCCCTAGCCAGTAACTGACTCCGTCTCCGGTCACGGCACCGGCGACGGCCCAGAGGCAGACCGGCCAGAAATCCAGGGCCCCGGTGGCGATCAGGGCCCCGGCGCCCACCATCATGATCACCCCGGGGACGATCAGGCCGACAATGGCGAGGGACTCGACGAGGGCCACCAGGAAGACGGACAAATGGGCCCAGCCCGGGTTGGCGGAGACCCAGGCGAGCAGGTCCTGGAAGAGCTCGGCCATGCCTGCGTGTGTCAGCGTCGGTGTATTCTGCGCACCTTAGCCTGAGATGGCTGCGAAGGCATCTGCCGCAGAGCTCAGAGTGTTGGCGATGTCCGCCTCGCTGTGGGCCGACGACACAAAGCCGGCCTCGAAGGCCGAGGGGGCGAGATAGACGCCGCGTTCGAGCATGGCGTGAAAGAAGGCGCGGAACCGCGCTTGGTCGCAGGCCGTCGAGCCGGCGAAGTCTGTCACTCGGTCCGCATTCGTGAAGAAGACACCGAACATGCCGCCGGCGCGGTTGGTGACGAGCGAGACCTCGTTTGCGCGAGCCTGCTCCGTCAGGCCCGACACCAGCTTCTCGGTCTTGGCGCCTAGCTCCTGGAAGAAGCCGGGCACGGAGATCAGCTCCAGGGTCTTGAGTCCGGCGGCCATGGCCACCGGGTTGCCGGACAGCGTGCCGGCCTGATAGACGGGGCCCAAGGGGGAGATCTTCTCCATGATCTCCCGCCGGCCGCCGAAGGCACCCACGGGCATGCCGCCGCCGATGACCTTGCCCAGGGTGGTGAGGTCGGGGGTCACGCCGTAGAGCTCCTGGGCGCCGCCGCGGGCGACCCGGAATCCGGTCATGACCTCGTCGAAGATGAGCACCGCGCCGTGCCGGTCACAGAGCTCGCGCAGTCCTTCCAGGAATCCGGGCTCCGGGGGGATGCAGTTCATGTTGCCGGCCACGGGCTCGACGATGACGCAAGCGATCTGATCCCCGATCTCGGCGAAGGTCTCTCGGGCCTGATCAAGGTCGTTGTAATTCAGGGTCACCGTGAGCTCGGCCAGGGCCGCGGGGACGCCGGGCGAGCTAGGCGCTCCCAAGGTCAGGGCTCCGGATCCCGCCTTGACCAGCAGGGAGTCGGAGTGACCGTGGTAGCAGCCCTCGAATTTGACCAGCTTGTCGCGCCCCGTGTGGCCGCGGGCCAACCGGATCGCGCTCATAGTGGCCTCGGTACCGGAGCTGACCATGCGCACCAGGTCCATGGACGGCACCAGCTCGCATACCTTGTCGGCCATGCGGGTCTCCAGCTCCGTGGGGGCGCCGAAGGACAGCCCCTTGTGGATGCGGTCGGCGACGGCCTCGATGACCTGGGGGTGGGCGTGGCCCAGGATCATGGGGCCCCAGGAGCCCACATAGTCGATGTAGCGGTTGCCGTCGGCGTCGAAGACGATAGGGACCCGCGGCGCTCTCGAAGAAGACCGGATCGCCGCCGACACCGCGGAATGCCCGCACCGGCGAGTTGACGCCGCCGGGGATGTGGCGCTGGGCTGCTTCGAACAGGTCGTGGGATTGGGTCATACGGCGCAACCTCCGTCGGCGAAGAGTCGGGTAAAGGCGGTGGCGGCGGCGCGGATGTCGGACTGCCCGAAGACGGCGTCGACCACGGCGAGCATGTCCGCGCCCGCCGAAATCAAGGACGCGCCATTCTCCGGAGTAATGCCGCCGATGGCAACCAGTGGAATGGTCAGGCGCTCGCGCGCGCGTCGAAGCAGGTCCGGCGTAGCCTGAACGGCCAGGGGCTTGGTGCTGGAGGGGAAGAAGCGGCCGAAGGCCGCGTAATCTGCTCCGATCTCTTGGGCATGGAGCGCCTGCTCGAGCCGGTCGTAGCAGGAGACCCCGATAATGGCCGTCGGGCCGAGGTGCTTTCGGGCGGCTGCCGGGTCCGCGTCGTCTCTGCCCAAATGTACGCCATCGGCCCCGATCCGCATCGCCAGGTCCAGGTCATCGTTGACGATAAGTGGAACTCCGGAGGCCCGGCAGAGCGCCAGCAGGGCTTTGCCCGCGCGCAACCGTTTTTCCGGATCACCGCTCTTGTCGCGGTACTGAATTATGCATGCCCCGCCGGCGATGGCTTGCTCCACTTGGGCTGCGAGGGGGATCGCAGCGACCCCGGCCCGGGCGTGAGCGCGTAGAGTCCGCGCAGCCGGCTCATGCAGCGGGCTTGCTTGGTCCCGCTGAATCCAGAGCGAAGAGCCGGTCCGGCGTGAGTTGGCAGCGGCCGGTGCGCCTGGCTCGATTCAGGCTCTCCCAGGTGTACTTCTGGGCTTCTGCGACTGCGCTCGTCATGTCCAGTTCCAGGGCGATGCGGGCCGCGATTGCGCTCGCCAACGTGCATCCGGAGCCATGGTACTCGCCTTCCAGGCGCGGCCAGGACCACTCCTGCTCTTTGCCGTCCTGGCCGTAGAGCCGGTTGATTACCTCCTCTCCCGGGGCATGGGTGCCGGTGATCAACACCCAGGTGCAGCCCGTTTCGAGCAGCCGTTTGGCGCAGTCGCCCGGGTCCGAAAAACTACTCAGGGTTCGTGCCTCCGGTAGGTTCGGCGTTACCAAGGTGCAACGCCCGACGAGGTTCTTGCGTATTTGATTGAGCATGGCCGCGTCCGCTAGCGACTGTCCGGTACTGGAGGCGAGGACCGGGTCCAGGACCAGTGGCAGGTCCGGGCGCTCGGCGGCGAGGTCGCAAAGGACCCGCACCATTCGCGAGCTGCCGAGTAGGCCGACCTTGAGCGCACGGACCGAGCTGTCGGCGAGCATCAGGCGGCACTGCTCTTCAACTTGCTCGGCCCTCTGGGGCCAGAGCCGGCTGATGTGGCAGGTGTCCTGTGAAGTCAGGCAGGTGATGACGTTGCAGGCGTGAATGCCTGCCGCACGCGCGGATTCGGTGTCGGCTTGGACGCCGGCCCCGCCGCTCGGGTCATGTCCTCCCAGGCACAGCAGGACGGGTTGGGGATCTTTGCTTTTCATTTAGTTTCCATATGTATCGATCGGAGCGCGCTTCGCTGCCGCGGCAAGCTCATTGGTGGCGTGGTGAGGCTAACAGATTGAAAATGGACGCCAATATTCGAGATCGGCGAGTGATTCAGCATCCTATGGTAAACCAGACACGAATTTCACATTATCTCACGGTAAAATATTGCGTTGCTCCATGTGCCGACCAAGGACCTATTCATGAAGACCTACATGTGCGTCATTTGCGGTTTCGTTTTTGAGGAAGAGAAGGGGCTGCCGGATGAGGGGATCGCGCCCGGAACCAAGTGGGAGGATGTGCCGATGAACTGGAAGTGCCCGGAGTGCGGCGCCGGAAAGGATGACTTCGAGATGATGGAGATTTGATCCTGTTCGCAACTTCGATGTTGAACGGCTGCGGAAACGGCGATCTGGACTAGAATCATTGATGTGTATGCAGATCCTCCACAAGCCGCTATGAGCCCCAAAGCCCCGGAAATGATCAGCCTCGCGCAGCGGTACTGCGAGCTGATCGAAGCGTCGAGTGTCGAGAAAGCATCCTGGCTTAAGGACGTCGCAGAGCTGCTTCCTCGGCTGCATGCCGCGATTACCTCCGTCAACGGCCATGCGAGCGAAGGTGACGTGACCCTTCTGCCGGATCTGGATGCGCGGTTCGAGCTTTACACGCATTTGGTCGAGATCCTGGGTGACCGCGATTCCTACTGGCTCGAGTTCGACCGTGCCGACGATTCGCTGGCGATGACCGGGAGCCTAGCAGACGATCTGACGGACATCTACTGCGAGCTCAAGCATGGCCTGCGGTCGCTCGATGAGGACCCCGAGCATTCTCTGCACGCCTGGCTCGAAGGTTTCGTCGCTCACTGGGGTCAGCATTTGACCGACGCGGAGCGCCACCTCTCGGCGTTGGCCTCGGCCGGGCGTTTGGAGTGATCCGAGTCGTAGTTTCGGGTGTGGCTGGAAACAAGTACCCAGTTCCTGCTATGCTTAGCGGTCTTAGTTAACATTTTCGGAGATGCCCCAATGTTGGCCGGTCTTACTGAGCAAGATCTCTCCCTGACTTCTCCCGCGCAGGACAAAATGGGCGAGCTGTTCGCCCAGGTCGATGACAACATCCAAGGCGTACGCGTGTTTGCAACCCCGGGCGGTTGCAGCGGCATCAGCTTCGGCATGACCTTCACCGACAGCGTCAACGACGACGACGGCGTCCTCGATGTCGGTGGGTTCAAAGTCATTGTCGATGGCGGCACGCTTCAATACCTGCGTGGTGTCGAGATCGATTTCGTCGATCGCGGCGACGGAAACGCGAGCTTCGTGTTCAACAACCTACCCTCCATGGGGGGGGGCTGCGGGACCTGCGGCTCATCCGCTGGTGGCGGTTGCGCCTGATCCCGGTCTACTGTGGCGGGCTCCGGCTTCACCGCAAGGCAGCTGCGAACTCGCATCATGTACCGGGCTTGCATAAGACAACGATAACTAAAGTGGTAACCTCTCGTTTGCAAAGCGGCATCAGCCGCTTTTTTCTTCTGTACCGTCCAAACCCGCTTCTCAGGTCGGGTAGTCGATTGTCGGCGAAGGTGGGTAGGGTTCCGGTGCATGATCAGGATCGGTATTGTCGGCGGGACTGGATATACGGGCTCCGAGCTCCTGCGGCTGTTGGTGCTGCACCCGCAGGTCTCGCTGGCGGCGATTACGTCCCGGGCGGAAGCGGGAATGGCGGTGGCGGAGATGTTTCCGCATCTGCGCGGGCATGTGGATCTGCGGTTCACGGCGCCGGACCTGGCTCGGCTGGGAGCATGCGATCTCGTGTTCTTCGCAACGCCCAACGGAACGGCCATGAAGCTGGTGCCGGACCTTCTCGCGCAAGGGACGCGGGTTATCGACTTGGCCGCCGATTTCCGGCTCAAGGACGGCGCCGAATGGGAGCGCTGGTACGGAATGCCGCACTCTTGTCCGCATTTGCTGCGGGAGGCGGTGTATGGTCTCCCCGAGATCAATCGAGATTCCATTCGCCAGTCTCGTCTCGTCGCCAATCCGGGCTGCTATCCGACCGCAGTCACCCTTGGTTTTCTGCCGCTTCTAGAGGCGGGTCTGGTGGACCCCGGGTGGCTGGTGGCCGACGCGAAGTCCGGCGTCAGCGGGGCCGGGCGCAAAGCGAGCGTCGGAATTGCGATGGCGGAGGTGGGCGAGAGCTTCAAGGCGTATTCCGTGGGCGGTCACCGCCACTTGCCTGAGATTTCCCAGAACCTCGCGCCTTTTGTCGAAGGCGCTCCGGGGCTGACCTTCGTGCCCCACTTGGTTCCGATGATCAGGGGAATCGAGGCGACGCTGTATTCCCGACTTGCCGATTCGGGCACCGATTTGCAGGGGCTGTTCGAGAGGCGCTATGCGGATGAGATGTTCGTGGATGTCCTGCCTTCGGGGTCGCACCCGGAAACCCGCTCGGTGCGGGGGAGCAATCAATGCTGTATCGCCGTATCCGAGCCCCTGGGGCGCGGCGTGGTCGTCGTGCAGTCGGTCATCGACAATCTCGTCAAGGGCGCGGCGGGGCAGGCCGTGCAAAATATGAACTTGATGTTCGGTTTTGACGAGTCTACGGCTTTGACCGGTCTTGCCGTATTACCTTGAGAGTTGATGTATGGCCCATCGCAGGCGTGTTGTTTCTCCCAGGATCCTTCCTCCCCCGCGCTATGGCGTGCGCATATTCCTCGTTTTCTTGTTATTGGTGGCCGTAGCGGCTGCCGTTGGTGCGGCCTTTTTTGCGGGGGTTCAGCTCGAGCGGGAAGCGTCGAGTTCGCTCGTCGATCAAATCGGTGCCATCGAGCAGGGGCGAGATGCCCTTGCCGCAGAGGTTGCCGAGCTGCGGCAGCAGAGTATCGTGCTCGAGCGGTCGCAGCAGATCGATCGCGAAGCGAACAAGACTGCGGCGAAGCAGTTGAAAGAGGCGCAGGACGAACGTCTTGCGGTGGAGAAGGAGGTGTCTTTTCTCCGGCGTTTGATTGAGGAGGGCGGCGGGGGGATCCTGCAGCCAAAGGATTTCAAGTTGAAAGAAACGGATGAGTCGGGAGTGTTCGGTTACAGTTTCACTATCCAACAGCTCATACCTGATTTCGGCGAGTCCGTGGGCAGCATCGAGATCAGGGTCACGGGCAAGCGCGACGGCAAAGAGCTGACGTTGTCTCTCGACAAGCTCGAGGGCTCTCAACCGGTGACTCATAAGATGGAGTTCAAGCACTTTCAAAGCTTCGAGGGTTCGGTGAAAGTTCCGGACGATTTCGAGCCGGAAGACTTGGTGGTCGAGATCAAACCGACGACCGCTAAGTTGATACCGGTAACCGAGACCTTCGCTTGGAGTATCGAGTGAATAGATGGCGGCGAGTATCCGCAAGCTCTGTCTTTGGCTTGTCGGCGGCCTGGGTTGCGCTATCGGCCCGAGTCTCTTCCGTAGGTGTTCGGCGGGGAACCTAACAGCGATGGGAAATATAAAGCGTTTGCCGGATTACGTCACAATCATCGGAGAGGGCACGGAGATCGCGGGAGTTGTTCGCTTCGCTGGTGGAATGCACATCGACGGCAAGGTGATCGGCGACGTAATCGGGGTCTCGGAGAACGGCTGCGCCTTGACCCTCGGACGCACTGGAGTGATTGAGGGAGACCTGGACGTTGCCCACGTGGTGCTCGACGGCGCCGTGATCGGCAACGTACGTGCCGCTCAGCGCGCCGAGCTGGCGCCAGGCGCGTGCATCGAGGGCAGTCTTTCCTATGGCGTGCTCGAGATGGCCGAGGGCGCAGAGGTGAACGGGAAGCTGTTGCGGACCGACGAAGCCCCTGCCGATCCCGCCGGCAATTCGACGCGAGTGCTGGCTGTGGACGAGGCCGATGCGGCAAAGGGCTTGGCGCACGGAGATGGCAATACTTGAACAAAATGCTGGGAAAATGCATTTTCGATCATATTTATTCTTTAGGTATTCCAACTTGAAAGGACAAAATCTATGAATGCAGAAGCCGCTGTCGAATCCTCCCTTGAGTTTACGTCCGCCGCGGCGGAAAAGGTCGCAGAGCTGATCAAGGACGAAGGAAATCCCGGGCTGATGCTGCGGGTCTACATTCAGGGTGGTGGCTGTTCCGGTTTTCAGTACGGATTTACCTTCGACGAGAACGTGCAGGACGGGGATACGCAAGTGACAACAGACGGTGTGAAGCTCCTGATCGATCCCATGAGCATGCAGTACCTCTTGGGAGCAGAGATCGACTATACGGAAGGGCTGCAGGGCGCTCAGTTCGTAATACGCAACCCCAACGCATCGACCACTTGCGGTTGCGGATCCTCGTTCTCTGTTTGAGGGTGTTACGTGGGGCTTGACGCCGTGCTGCAAGCTGTCTAGACCGGGGCACCCGAAGCCGCACGTGCTCAGAGCGAGCACGCGCGGGTTATTATTCGCGATGGTGCTTGGCGTGCGGGGTTCTAACGCGCGTCCGCCACGATGAAATCGGAGGTTGTCTGCTCGAGGCTTGCGAGAATTGGCCTGACGAAGCTTTGAAATCTGGCCATCTCCTTAGGCGGCAACGGCTCTGCCATCGGGGCTGCCACCGTGAGAGGATTGCGGTGTACGCCGTTCACGTGGAATTCGTAGTGCAGATGCGGGCCGGTTGCCAGACCAGACTGCCCGACATAGCCGATGACTTGCCCCTGCTTCACGCGGGCGCCCGTTTTTAGGCCTTTGGCGAACCGAGACATATGGCCGTAGACCGTGCGGTACTTACTTCCGTGCTTGAGGTAAACGACACGGCCATATCCTCCCTTCCAGCCTCGGTATTCGACGGTCGCGTTGCCGGTAGCGATGATTGGCGTGCCGTTCGGCGCGGCGTAATCGACTCCCTTGTGCGCGCGTGTCCGCTTGAGAACCGGATGCCAACGGCGTTTGGAGAAACGCGAGCTTATTCGGGTGAAGTTCACCGGTGTGCGGAAGAAGGTCTTTTTCAGCGGCATACCGTCCGCCGAGTAGTATTTAGAAATCCCCTGGCTGTCCGTGTAGCGAATCGCGCGATGGGTGCGGCCCTTATTAACGAATTCCGCGGCAATGATGTCCCCTGATCCGACCTGTTTGCCGTCCGCCCAAAGCTCCTCGTAGATCACCGAGAAACTGTCGCCGGGGCGGATCTCGAGGGCAAAGTCTATGTCGTATCCGAATATCTTCGCCATTTTCATCGTGACGGTGTCGGGTAAGCCCGCGTTGCTCGCGCTGGAAAACAAGGTATGGTCGATGACGCCGGCGGCGGCGATGGCCATCGCCTCCGTTTCCTTGCGGACCTGCGCGCTCTCGATGCCCGAGTCCGTGGCCGAAAATTCTACGGAACGCAGCGCATCGAGCTGCAGGTGAAGCTCGGCGAACCGCTGTTCCTTGTCCAGGTGAATTCGCAGCTTGTCCTTCGGGCGGATGGTCTTGAGATGCCTCGCTTCTTTTCCCGAGCGTAAAATGTTCTGGAGCAGCTTCGGGCTCAAGTTGTTGTCGTGGAAGATCTTGGCCAAGCTGTCGCCTGGTTTTACTTCGTGCTCTATCCAGGTCCCGTCCTCGTTCGCGGGGGGCGCGATGTCGTTCCGCGTGTTGGGAGGGGGAGCGCTGCTGCTCGCGGCAAGGCCTATCGCCGCCTGGTCCGGTCCCTGGTCCCGTTCAGGCAAAATCTGTGTTGCAGCGGTCAGTGACGCGGCCTCCCCGCGACCTTGCAGAAGCTTCATGGCGTCGGTGAACGCGCGGTCTGTCGGGACTTCTGTCGGGCGGCTCTGTTCCGAATCAGCGGGGCGGGTATTTTCCTCCGGCTCTGCGTGCGGGGGTAGCGCGAGAGGGATTATGTCCGAGTCCGCTTCGGGTTGTGACTGCCAGCCAAAGTCCAGCTGGAAGACCCCATATATAGCTGCAGCCGCGATACCCAGTCCAGATGCCGCCAGCAGTGT
>CAWDLA010000037.1:0-80000 GCA_963802975.1 uncultured Gammaproteobacteria bacterium | reverse complement strand
GAGGAGCGTTCCGTACGCCTGCGAAGGTGGATCGAGAGGTCTGCTGGAGGTATCGGAAGTGCGAATGCTGACATGAGTAACGATAAAGGGGGTGAGAGGCCCCCTCGCCGAAAGCCCAAGGTTTCCTGCGCAACGCTAATCGGCGCAGGGTTAGTCGGCCCCTAAGGCGAGGCCGAAAGGCGTAGTCGATGGGAAGCAGGTTAATATTCCTGCACCTCTTGTTACTGCGATGGGGGGACGGAGAAGGCTAGGTCAGCCGGGTGTTGGTTGTCTGGTTTAAGCGTGTAGGCAGTCGCTTTAGGTAAATCCGGAGTGGCAATGTCTGAGGCGTGATGACGAGTCTCTACGGAGACGAAGTGATTGATGCCATGCTTCCAGGAAAAGCCTCTAAGCTTCAGGTAATAAGAGACCGTACCCCAAACCGACACAGGTGGGCAGGGTGAGAATCCCAAGGCGCTTGAGAGAACTCTGGTGAAGGAACTAGGCAAAATAGTACCGTAACTTCGGGAGAAGGTACGCCCCTGGTAGGTGAAGCCCCTTGCGGGTGGAGCGGAAGGGGGTTGCAGTGACCAGGTGGCTGCGACTGTTTACTAAAAACATAGCACTCTGCAAACTCGAAAGAGGACGTATAGGGTGTGACGCCTGCCCGGTGCCGGAAGGTTAATTGATGGGGTTATCTTCGGAGAAGCTCTTGATCGAAGCCCCGGTAAACGGCGGCCGTAACTATAACGGTCCTAAGGTAGCGAAATTCCTTGTCGGGTAAGTTCCGACCTGCACGAATGGCGTAACGATGGCCACGCTGTCTCCACCAGAGACTCAGTGAAATTGAAATCGCGGTTAAGATGCAGCGTACCCGCGGCTAGACGGAAAGACCCCGTGAACCTTTACTACAGCTTCACACTGGACTTTGAACCTACTTGTGTAGGATAGGTGGGAGGCTTTGAAGCGGAGACGCCAGTTGCGGTGGAGCCAACCTTGAAATACCACCCTGGTATGTTTGAAGTTCTAACCTCAGGCCCGTTATCCGGGTCAGGGACAGTGTGTGGTGGGTAGTTTGACTGGGGCGGTCTCCTCCCAAAGAGTAACGGAGGAGCACGAAGGTACCCTCAGCGCGGTCGGAAATCGCGCATTGAGTGCAAAGGCATAAGGGTGCTTGACTGCGAGACAGACAAGTCGAGCAGGTGCGAAAGCAGGTCTTAGTGATCCGGTGGTTCTGTATGGAAGGGCCATCGCTCAACGGATAAAAGGTACTCCGGGGATAACAGGCTGATACCGCCCAAGAGTTCATATCGACGGCGGTGTTTGGCACCTCGATGTCGGCTCATCACATCCTGGGGCTGAAGTCGGTCCCAAGGGTATGGCTGTTCGCCATTTAAAGTGGTACGCGAGCTGGGTTTAGAACGTCGTGAGACAGTTCGGTCCCTATCTGCCGTGGGCGTTGGAGACTTGAGGGAAGCTGCTCCTAGTACGAGAGGACCGGAGTGGACGTACCTCTGGTGTTCCGGTTGTCACGCCAGTGGCACTGCCGGGTAGCTATGTACGGACGGGATAACCGCTGAAAGCATCTAAGCGGGAAGCCCCTCCCAAGATGAGGTCTCCCTGGACCCTTGAGGTCCCTGAAGGTCCGTCGAAGACTACGACGTTGATAGGCGGGGTGTGGAAGCGCGGTAACGCGTGAAGCTAACCCGTACTAATTGACCGTGAGGCTTGACCATATAACACCCAAGGGCTTTGGGTGCTGGCCAAACGCATCCGCGCGCCAAAAGCGATCTAACCGAATGCGGAAGAAGGGCAACGCCTTTCTTCCCACCCTTTTCCTGGCGGCCATAGAGCACTGGAACCACCTGATCCCATCCCGAACTCAGAAGTGAAACGGTGTATCGCCGATGATAGTGTGGGGTCTCCCCATGCGAAAGTAGGTCACTGCCAGGGCCTTATTCAGAACCCCCTGACTACAGCAGTCATGGGGTTTTTTTGTGCAAGAAGATCAGAGACTATCTCGCTTGCGTTATAGAACTTCTTCGAGCAGCCGCGGATCCGATGAACCGCCCGCAAATTTCCGGCTCGCAGCGGTCTACAAAGCGGTTTGTTGGCCTCGCGAGTGCGGCTTTGATCAGCGTTTAACGGCGTCTGCTGTAAAGCGCCTTTGATTGGTTTCTGTACAATTGTCTGATTAGGATGCACTGGCCCAAAATGCGCAGGTTAGGCGCCTGACTTATCCCTACTTGGAGATCGCAATGCCTCGCTTTCGTTCCCGCACGACCACCCAAGGCCGCAATATGGCCGGCGCACGTGCCTTGTGGCGTGCTACCGGTATGAAGGACGAGGACTTCGAGAAGCCCATAGTCGCAATCGCAAATTCCTTTACCCAGTTCGTCCCCGGGCACGTGCACCTCAAGGACCTCGGCCAACTGGTCGCGCGTGAGATTGAGAAGGCGGGGGGCGTTGCCAAGGAGTTCAACACGATCGCGGTAGATGACGGCATCGCCATGGGACACGGAGGGATGCTCTACTCCCTACCTTCCAGGGACATCATCGCGGATTCCGTTGAGTACATGGTCAACGCGCATTGCGCAGATGCGTTGGTTTGTATTTCAAATTGCGACAAGATCACACCGGGGATGTTGATGGCCGCCTTGCGCCTGAATATTCCAACGGTTTTCGTCTCCGGGGGGCCCATGGAGGCGGGTAAGGTCGTCCGTGGCGGCAGCGAGATCCACCTCGATCTAGTTGACGCCATGGTAGCGGCGGCGAATCCGAACGAAGCGGACGCCGAGGTAGCAGAGTATGAGCGCTCCGCCTGTCCGACCTGCGGCTCCTGCTCGGGCATGTTCACCGCCAACTCCATGAATTGCCTAACGGAGGCGCTCGGACTGAGCCTGCCGGGGAACGGCTCTCTGCTGGCGACCCACGCAGATCGCCGCGAGCTTTTCTTAGAGGCGGGCAGACTGATCGTCGATCTCGCCAAGCGCTACTACGAGCAAGACGACGCCGACGTGCTCCCGCGCTCCATCGCGAGCTTCGATGCATTCGAGAATGCAATGAGCCTGGATATCGCGATGGGCGGCTCCACCAATACGGTCCTTCATTTGCTCGCCGCGGCGCATGAGGCCGAGGTAGATTTCACCATGGCGGATATCGACCGCCTGAGCCGCAAGTGCCAAATCTTTGCAAGGTGGCTCCCGCTACTCAGCAATACCACATGGAGGATGTCCACCGTGCGGGCGGCGTAATCGGTATCCTGGCTGAGCTCGACCGTGCCGGGCTTGTTCACCGGGACCTGCCGACCGTTCACAGCGGAACGCTGGGTGCGGGATTGGACCAATGGGACGTCGTGCGGACCACGGAAGAGCGGGCACGGACACGCTATCTCGCCGCCCCCGGCGGTGTCCCGACTCAGGTCGCCTTCAGCCAGGATAGCCGTTGGCCGGAGCTGGACCTGGATCGGGCTGGCGGCTGCATCCGCGACCTGGACCACGCGTACAGCCGTGATGGGGGATTGGCGGTCCTGTACGGCAACTTGGCGGAGCATGGCTGTATAGTGAAGACCGCTGGCGTGGACGCGTCAAATCTTACCTTTTCCGGCCCTGCTCGCATCTACGAGAGTCAGGAGACGGCGGTTGAGGCGATCCTCGCTGATCAGGTCAAGGAGGGCGACGTGGTCGTCATCCGATACGAAGGTCCCAAGGGTGGCCCCGGCATGCAGGAGATGCTCTATCCCACCAGCTACCTGAAGTCAAAGGGGCTGGGCAAGTCCTGTGCCCTGACTCACCGACGGGCGTTTTTCCGGCGGGACGTCGGGGTTGTCGATCGGGCACGTTTCACCGGAGGCCGCGGAAAGTGGGACCATAGGCCTGGTGCAGGAAGGCGATCAGATCGAGATCGACATCCCGCACCGCAAGATCAGTCTTCAGGTCTCAGACGGCGAGCTTGCCTCGCGGCGCGAGGCGATGGAGGCAAAAGGAGGCTCGGCTTGGCTGCCTGAGCATCGCGAGCGGCCCGTCTCCGCGGCGCTGCAGGCGTATGCAGCGCTTACAACGAGCGCGGCGCGCGGCGCCGTAAGAGATCTTTCCCAGCTTAAATGACGGCTTATTGCCTGCTAAGCCCATCGATGGGGGGCTGATCCTTGCTGCCAACCCCGCCAAGTGGCTTGGATTCGGTCTAAAGGGATGATCCCCACGAACTCCTGCGGCGGCGGAACCGCAGATGGGGCAGGATGAGGCCGATGAGGATTCCGCCGGCAACGACGCCGGCCCCGATCAGGAACCAACGCTGGGTGGTCTGATTCTGCAGCTCCTGGTTCTCTTGCTGCAGTTCTGCCACCTGCCGCGTCAGGTCCGCCAAGTTTTTGCGCAGCTCAGAGCGTTCCTCTGTGATCTGCACGACGTTGGCGGAGGCATGCTTGATCGAGGCCAGCTCCTGCTCAAGCCGTCCCTTCTCCCCTGACAGCTCTTGGTGCATCTATCTGGAGCTTCTCGTGCGCGGATTGGAGCTCGGCCAGCTTCGACGCCAGCTGATCGGGGGCTCGCTGCAGCTCCGCCAGTCTGGCTTCCATTGCGGCCAAGCGGTCGCGTGCCGCCGGCTCGTCCTGTAGCTGACGGGTCAGTATGAACCCGGTGGCTCCATCTTCGGTCTGGATCTTGGAGTATCCGCTCGATTCGTGGACCTCCAGCTCTTGAACCGCGTCGCCGCTCGGTAGGGTGCGAACGATCTTGTGCTTCGTGCTCTGACCTTTGCGCAGCATGATCTGGGCCTTGTCGGTCACGTAGCGGGTCTCCGCCGAGGCCTGACCGGCGAAGCAGAGACAGAGCAGCAGAAGGAGAAAACGTATCACGAAAGACCTCTGAAGCTTTACGCGCATTGCCGAGCGAGTATTCCAGATTCGGGCCTGCGCCGACAAGGGGCTTTGCGGCCGGCCGGCTCTCGATCGTTTTCGGATGGTCGTCGGAGTTACTATGCCGTCGGGCCGTGTCAGCCGCCACCGACCAGCAATAGCTCCAGCAGGGCCTTTTGGGCATGCAGCCGGTTTTCCGCTTCGTCCCACACTACGGATTGGGGGCCGTCGATAACCGCAGCGCTGACCTCTTCGCCACGGTGGGCGGGCAGGCAGTGCATGAACAGGGCGTCTTCGGCGGCATTTTCCATAAGGGCTTCGTCGACCTGGAACGCGGCGAACGCCCGCTCGCGCTCCTTTTGCTCCTGCTCCTGCCCCATGCTGGCCCAGACGTCGGTGACCACCAGGTCGGCGTCTTTTGCCGCCGCCATCGGATCCTGCAGGACGGTGCAGCGGTCGGCGGCGCCAGCCGAGCACCTCGGGATCCGGACCAAACGCTTGTGGGCAGGCGACGTGCAGCTTGAAGTCGAACAACCGGGCCGCGTTCAGGTAGGAGTGGCACATGTTGTTTCCGTCGCCGATCCAGGCCACCGTGCGTCCTCTGATATCCCCCCGATGCTCGAAGTAGGTCAGCATGTCAGCCAGCAACTGGCAGGGATGAAAGCGGTCGGTGAGGCCGTTGATGACGGGCACTTGAGAGTAACGGGCGAACAGCTCCACCTTTTCCTGCTCGAAGGTGCGGATCATCACCGCATCGACCATGCGGGACAGTACCCGGGCGCTGTCTTCGATGGGCTCACCTCGTCCGAGCTGGGTGTCTCGCGGCGACAGGAACATCGCGTGCCCACCGAGCTGAGCCATGCCGGTCTCGAAGGAGACGCGAGTCCTTGTCGAAGACTTCTCGAAGATCATGGCCAGGGTCCGGTTCTTCAGAGGCTCGAAGAGCCCCCCGGATCTGACCAGCTGCTTGAGCTCGCGGGCACGCGTCAACAGGGTGCAGGCCTCCTCTGGCGATAGATCCAGCAACGAGAGGAAATGCCGTAACGGCTGATCGACAGAACCCATTGTTGTCAGCTTCCCTGTGTGCTCATATCGACAGGCGCATCCAGAAAACGGCGGATCAGCCCCGAGAGCTCCCGTAACAGCAGGTCCGCTTCGGCCTGCTCGAGAATCAGCGGAGGAAGCAGACGAATCACGCGCTCGGCAGTCACGTTGATCAACAGCCCTGTATCGAGGGCTTGCTTGACCAAGTCGGCGCATGGTCTGTCCAGCTCGATACCGATCATCAGGCCGCGGCCGCGGATCTGGCTCACGCCCTCGATCCCGTCCAATGCCATTGCGAAGCCTGTTAACAGATAGTCGCCCATGCGGGCGGCGCGATCGGCTAGACCCTCACGCCGCAAAGTCTCCATGACCGTTTGGGCCGCACGACAGGCCAACGGGTTGCCGCCGAACGTACTTCCATGGGCGCCTGGTCCCAATACCCCTGCGGCTGCGCCCCTGGCAAGACATGCGCCTACGGGCACGCCGTTCCCCAGCCCCTTTGCGAGGGTCACGACGTCGGGCCGGATTCCGTTGCTCTGATAGGAAAACAGGTGCCCGGTGCGGCCCATCCCGGTCTGGATTTCGTCCAGCATGAGCAGCCAGCCGTGGCGGTCGCACAGCTCGCGTAGCCGGTTGAGATAATCGTTGGCCGGGACGTTGATGCCGCCCTCGCCCTGAATCGGCTCCACCAGAATGGCGGCAATGTTGGGGCGATTAGTGCCTGCGGTCTCCACAGCCTCCACGTTGTCGTAAGGGACGCGCACGAATCCTTGCACCAACGGCTCGAAGCCCGCCTGTACCTTGCGATTACCTGTAGCGCTCAGCGTTGCCAGAGTGCGGCCGTGAAAGCTGGACTCCATGACCAGCACAGCAGGCTGATCGATACCCTGGCGGTGGGCGTGGAGACGGGCCAGCTTGATGGCTGCCTCGTTGGCCTCGGCGCCGGAGTTGCAGAAGAACACCCGGTCCATGCCGGACAGGGTAGTCAGGGTCTCACCCAAGGTTTCCTGGGCGTCGATCCGGTACAGGTTCGAGGTGTGAATAAGGCTTCCGGCCTGCTCGCACAGGGCTTCCCGGACGGCGGGGTGGGCGTGACCCAGGCCGCAGACCGCGATGCCCGACAGCGCGTCGAGGTAGCGCTTTCCGGCGGTATCCCACAGCCAGGCACCTTCGCCGCGGGCAAAGGTAACCGGAAGCCGGTTGTATGTGGCCATCAAGGACTCGCTCATACTAAAAAAACCGTTTCCCCAAAAAAGGAAAGAGGCGGTTCCACTCGGACGGGAAACCGCCTCCAACGAAGTACAAGGCGTTGAAGTATATCCCAATGTGCGAAATATGGACAAGCCTTCGCCAGGATCTGGCCGGTCTGCGTTGGACCGGCCTCCGGCCGCCGTGGCGGTATGCGTTCCACTACCGTATTCTGGCGCTGAGCGCCAGACCCAGCCCCGCGCTATGGACGTCGACACAGTGTTTACGCGCGGAAACAAGACGTCGGAAATCATCAGAATGCGTAGAAGGGACCCTTGTTCGCGGACAGGTTGAGATCGAAACGGCCCAACGCAGCACAACGCTTGATTGTTTCTCTCCGGCCCTTAATCGGGAAAATTCGGGGTGCGGATTCGCAATAATTGGGATTTCGCTTCGGTCTCTATAGGACAAGAACGCAACGGGCAGGTTTATGAACAACAGACGCGTGCTGGTTTTTCTGGGCATCGCAATTGCGGTGGCCGCTTTCTTCGCCTTCGGATTTGGTGACTTTCTGAGCCTGGAGCTCTTCAGGTCCCAGCAGGCGCAGCTCAGCGCCTATGTCGCGGCGAATCCCTGGCGGACGGCCGCCTTTTATTTCCTGGCCTATGTCGTCCTGACCGCTTTGTCCCTCCCGGGCGCCTTGGTCATGACCCTGGTTGGGGGTGCCCTGTTCGGCCTGCTGTGGGGATCGGTACTCGTCTCCTTCGCCTCCAGCATTGGGGCCACCCTGGCCTTTCTGGCCTCGCGTTTTCTGTTCCGAGACTGGGTTCAGGGGCGCTTCGGCTCCCGGCTGGAGCCGATTAATCGGGGTATGGAGCGGGAGGGGGCCTTTTATCTGTTTGGCTTGCGGTTGGTGCCAATATTCCCTTTTTTTGTGATCAATCTGCTCATGGGGCTCACCCCCATTCACATCGGAACTTACTACTGGGTGAGTCAAGTGGGGATGATTCCGGCGACCCTGGTATTCGTAAACGCCGGGACCCAGCTCGCGTCCATTGATTCACCGAGTGGAATACTGTCTCCCGCGCTTCTTTTGTCCTTTGCCCTGCTGGGCATCTTCCCGCTACTGGCCCGCCGGGCGCTTGCTTGGCTGGAAGCGCGCCGCGTGCTCGCACCATGGCCAAAGCCGCGGCGTTTTGACCGCAACCTGGTGGTGATCGGTGCGGGTAGTGCCGGGTTGGTGACGGCTTATATCGCTGCCGCGGTCAAGGCGAAGGTCACCTTGGTCGAGAAAGCACCGAATGGGTGGGGACTGCCTCAACACCGGTTGCGTTCCGTCCAAGGCCCTGCTGCGTTCGGCGCGCTTCCTGGCGGAGGCAAGACGAAGCGATCAGATCGGCATCCGCGAGGCGCGGGTCGATTTCGACTTCGCCAGGGTCATGGAGCGCGTGAGTGAGACGGTGAAGACCATCGAGCCCCATGACTCCGTGGAGCGTTATCGTGGCTTGGGGGTGGATGTCCTGATCGGAAAGGCCCGCATCACCTCACCCTACCGGGTGGAGATCGAGACGGACGAAGGCGTGCGCTCGTTGAGCACGCGGGCCATCGTGATCGCCACCGGTGCACGTCCACTGGTGCCACCGATCCCCGGCATCGATGAGGTCGGCTGCCATACATCGGACGATATCTGGGATCTGCGTGAGCTGCCGCCGCGGCTTCTGGTGCTCGGCGCAGGTCCCATCGGCTGCGAGCTGGCGCAAGCCTTCGCCCGTATTGGCTCGCTCGTCACGCTGGTGGAGATGGCCCCGCGCCTGCTGCCGCGTGAGGACCCCGATGCGTCAAACCTGCTGGCCGGGGTTTTCGTCGAGGAAGGTATCGACCTCAAGACGGGACATAGGGCGGAGCGCTTCGCCCTGGAGGATGGGGAACGAGTGCTCTATGCCGTGGGACCGCAGGGCAAGGTGCGGCTGCCGTTCGACAAGCTGCTCTGTGCCTTGGGTCGCGTCCCGAACATCCGAGGATTCGGCCTCGAGGAGCTGGGCATCCCATCAACCCCGGCTCGGACGCTGGAGACGGACGCCTATCTGCAGACCCTGTATCCGTCTATCTATGCCTGTGGCGACGTGGCCGGGCCCTACCAGTTCACGCACACCGCATCGCATCAAGCCTGGTACGCGGCCGTAAACAGCCTGTTCGGCCGTTTCCGCCGCTTCAGAGTGGACTACAAGGTGATTCCCTGGGCCACCTTCACCGATCCGGAAGTCGCACGTGTCGGGCTCAGCGAAGAGGAGGCGAAAGAGCGGGGCGTCGCCGTTGATGTGAGCCAATACGCGCTGAGCGACCTGGACCGGGCCATTGCGGACGGCGAGGCGAGGGGGTTTGTGAAGATCCTGACCCCGCCCGGAAAGGACCGCATCCTGGGCGCTATAATCGTAGGCTCCCACGCCGGCGAACTGATCGCCGAGTTGGTGCTGGCCATGAAGCACGGCATCGGGCTCAACAAGCTGCTCGGCACCATCCATATCTATCCCACCTGGACCGAGGCCAACAAGTACGCGGCGGGCGTTTGGAAGCGGGCTCATGCACCCGAGCGGGTGCTCGCTTGGCTGAAGCTTTACCATTCTTGGAACCGGGGTTGACTCTCAGCGCCTGGCTTCGCTCTTTCCGTTAATGTCCAGATGCGTTCAAGTCGGATTTGACATCTGCCAACGTCACAAGATCGACTGATGTGAGGCAGGAAGGTGAAACAGTCGCGTTGAGTAATACCCACCTGTGGCGAGCAAGTCCTTTATTGCCCGCCTGAGCAACTCCGGGATCGAACCCGCTCCAGCCTTCTACGGTGCGGGCAAGGTGTGTTGTTGGGGGGTGCGATCGATTCGCCGTTCTTGGATACTCTCATAAGAAAGCGTAATACCTGCTCCAGGGCCACTCCCCCGACGTGTGAATCATCCGTGCGCGCACCGGATTCATATACCGCGCCAATTCCAGAAAGTACGTGTCGTTCTGCACAAGGATCGCCTTGTACTCCGCGAGGTGGCATGATAAAGCGCGCCGATGAATGCCAAGTGAAGTAGCCTTGCCATGCGTCGCAGTTTAGTTCAAAAAAGGAAAAAGGGGAGACCTGGGTAACCTGGCGATGCTGCCGATTGTGGGAGAACCGTATTAGCGGGAAGCTCTCCCGAGTAAAGCTTAGTCAGCGGCTCGGAAGTGTAATGACCGGACGGCGAGAGCCGGATGGGAAGATAAGCGCGTATAACGAGGTGAAGGGTGAAGCCCTGAATCTGAAAAGGGCTCTTGGGGAAATGCGCAAGGCCGTACTCGAGCTTGCTGAATGACCAAGCGAGGAGCCCCGGATGTTGGGAAAGCCGCTTGTCCGGTTCTGCGAGGGATCGGGTGACAACTCAGGCCATGGGCGCGATATCGTGGCACCGCCGGGAAACCTGGCGGCCAACAGAGAACACGAACTTCGCCCTAAAGTCCGGGGAGTACCCGATCTACTCAAAACCCCGTTCCTTTCAAGTGTAACGTCCTTGATAACGTTGCCATATTAGAAAAAAAGTTGTTTCATATCTTCTTGAAACTCCCCCTCGATTTGATGTTTTGAAAATAAGCTGGAACCGTGATGGACTCTATTTTTGACTTTGGAACAATGGGTTGCGGGAAATAATGTCAGGAGATGGCGGCACGATTCGGGATGCGCCCAAGAAAACTTTCTACGTTAGTTCCGTCTTGGATAGCGCGCGCAGGCGGTTGGCTGCACATGTTTCGCAGCGAGGAAAGCCGGTCATCGTCACGGGTGAGTCCGGGACGGGCAAGAGCGTCTTAGTTCGCCGTATCGTAAAATCTCTGTCGGCGCAGGATCACCCGATCTTACTTGACTTCCCGCGGCTCGACTTCCAAGACGTGCTCGATATCGTCTTGAAATCGCTGGGTATCAACAACGCGACCTCTGCTGTCAACGCCGAGCAGTCGCGCAGCTTGGATTTCGTGCGTTGGTGCCTGCGCAAGGAGAGCGCTAAGGGACGTTATGTGACGCTCTTTCTCGACGAGGCGCACAACCTCGATACGGATGTGCTGACGGGGCTGCTCCAACTCGTTCAACGGCCTGAACGTGGAAACCCTTTTCTAGGGCTGGTTTTGGTCGGACTGCCTGCGTTGGAAACCAGGATCATACAGCCGGAATTGCGCGGTTTGCTGCGGAATGACTTCGTTCATTTTCGGTTGCGCCCGCTTAACGCGAAAGAGACCGAGGCGTTTGTAATCCAGTATTTATCGGCAATGGGAATGCGGGATCTCCGTTTTGCCTCATCCGGTGCCGTCACGAAGTTTTGGGAGTACTCGCGGGGCACCCTCGGTCTGATCGACCGCCTGTGTTCTACGTTGCTGGTAATGACCAAAAGAAAAGGCATCAATGAAGTCGATGCTGGGATCGTAAGCGAAGCCGCTGCTCTATGCTCGTTGTCGCTTGGTTCCCAACAAAACACCACAAATATCGCCGATGGCGGTCACCAGTTGGCTACTCGCTCGCCCCCTAGCGTTACATCCGAAGCGCCGGTTGATGGTTCTGAGCAGGATAGCTCCGATACACCGGCGCCCCGGCACGCGGACGAGCAAGTGGATATAGAGACGAAACCTGAAAAACCTTCGAGCCTACGAGAATCTCCTATGGACAGAACGACAAATCTAAACAAAGTGCTGAAGAACCTGCAGAGTGGATCTCCCGATGTCGAAGCAAGTGCGCTGATAACGGAAGATGGACTCATGATAGCCAGCGCGCTCCCGCAAGACCTCGACGAGACAAGCGTGGCAGGGATGAGTGCCACATTGCTTAACCTCGGGACACGGGCAGCCGCCGAATTGCGCCGCGGCGATGTTCAGGAAGTCATCGTGCGCGGAGAACAAGGTTATGTTGTCATGATCTCGGCGGGTCGCGGCGTTCTATTGCTCCTGGTGGCGAATGAAAGGGCGAAGCTTGGATTGATCTTTTTTGACATGAGGGAGGCGATCAATTCCATAAAGCGCATTCTGTAGCAGGATACCGTTGTTCTAGTAAATGAAGGTCCTTGAGCGATCCTTTTCTCGGGGTAAGCTCAGTGATAGGAGACGTAAAATGGCGCACACCGTGCTTTTCGAGAATGGTACGCACAAAAACGTGCTGCTCGAAGATTTCGGCCTTGGAGGGCTGGCAGTCCAGGCCAACCAGCACCTCATAGTCCACAAGGGTGAGGGAATGATTCTCGACCCCGGCGGGCACAAGGTCTACAGCAAGGTTCTCTCGGCAACCACGTCGCTCTTGGGCGGAACCAAACTGCGGTATATTTTTCTTTCGCACCAAGACCCGGATATCGTCGCTGCAGTCAACGGCTGGTTACTTACGACGGACGCCGAGGCCTATGTATCCAAACTCTGGATTCGTTTTGTCCCCCACTTCGGACTCGATCATCTCGTCGAACACCGCCTCAAACCGATTCCCGATGAGGGGATGATGCTCGATTTGGATGGCGTCAATCTTCCGCTTCTTCCGGCACATTTTCTCCATGGCGCCGGCAATTTTCAAGTCTATGATCCCGTGGCCAAGATCCTCTACAGCGGTGATCTCGGGGCATCGCTGGGAATGAATTATGTTTTTGTCGAGGATTTTGACAAGCATCTAGAGTACATGGATGGGTTTCATAGGCGTTATATGGCATCGAATAAGGCGCTACGCGCCTGGGCGATGATGGTTCGCGAGTTGGATATCGAGATCATCGCACCGCAACACGGTGCGATTTTCAAGGGGCGGGAGATGGTCACACGTTTCATCGACTGGTGCGAGCAACTGCAATGCGGCGTCGATGTTATTACTGAGCTTTTCAAAGTGCCGAGTGCGTAGCACCAGAGCTAACCAATGAGTGCACAAGCCTCCCGCGAGTCGTTTCGCGTGCGCGGCGAGAATGCCCCTGTTTGGCTACCCTCGGGACTGGCCTTGCTGGGTCTCGGCGGAAGCATGGTCACGGCCATACTGCTCCTGCCAAACTGGTACGGCACGCTAACCCCTGCGCCTCCGCGTATCGATACGGGCGTTCGCACCACCCATGCCCCTCCGCCGGTAGCCGGCGGGGAGTCGGGAGAGATGCCGCAAGCGTCGGACTTCGTTGAAGAGGCGAAGGCGACGGTCGCGCCGGAGGACGACCGCGTACCCACAGCAACGGACGCCATGCAGGCAAGCGAACAGGTTCCGACGTCGGCGGACGTCGCAACTAAACCACCATTGCCTGACACAGTCATAGGCGGGCCGGACCCGGCTCGAGAACCAGATGATGAGGCAATGTCGGTGGGGGCGCCATACGAAGCGCATCCAGGGATCTCAGGATCAACACCAGACGCCCAGGATCAGGCAGGCCCGGAAAGCTCGGACTTCGGGCACGAAGGAACCAATACGCAAAGGGATGCAGCGCCGTCACCTGATACGTCTCCCGATCCGCAAGCCACGTCGATGCCTTCCTCGGACACGGTGATCGATGTTGACTTGACCAAGGATGGCGCTGCGCGGTCCAAAGCGGCCGCTTCCCGCGAATCATCGTCAGCGACTGCGGATCCTGCCGGGCAGCAAGTGTCTGTTGAAATTGGCGGCGCGACTACAGCTGAGCAGATGGACCCAGTGCAAGAGCCGCGGGGAGATACGATCGAGGCTGATTCCGAGGGATCCGTCGATGAATCCCCCAGCGATTGCGCACCAGTTTTTTCGGTGGGCTTCCGCCACGGCAGTATCGAGCCAAACGAAAAGGACATAAATAGAAAGATCAAACGCTTGGCTCATTGGTTGAGTGCCCATCCAAGGGCGATCATTTTTGCGGACGGACACGCGGATTCATCGGGCCCAGAGGAAGTCAACTTGGTAATCAGCTACCGACGAGCAGCTGCGATAGCGGATCGTCTCTCTAAGGCAGGCGCCCCGGAAACGCAGACCATCATACGTGCGTATGGAGAAGGAGCGTCTCTGCTGCCGTCTACAGAATCCGAACCTGGACGCCGGGTAACGCTCAGGACTGAAATCGGCATATCCTGCAAATAGCAGGAATCAGAGAACGGAGGGCCTCAATGATGTTCTTGGCGGCACTGATAGGCACCACCGCGGCCTTGCTTGTTCTTAGCGCAGGGTATCTGTTCGGTGCGCGTCGCGGCGCGGAGGCGCGTGAGCGTCTGTGGGAGCAGAACCTTGGTCAGATGGAAGAACTGGGGCAGGAGCGCCAAAGGCTAATGGAGCAACGCGAGGAGAATCGCACCAGCTTGTTGCGAAAGGACCTCGTCAAGCTTCTCGAGTTACTGCTGCAACAAGGCAATGCCTTGCAGCATATGCTGGCGCCGCTCTCCAAGGGTATCGACGAAGCCGACAACCTGCGTTCGACGGTCGAGCATGTGCTTTCTCCGCTGGCGCAGCGCGAACGCCTGGAATCGGCATTGTCGAACCTTGACACCGGAACGGGCCATCAGAGCGACCTGACACAGCTGCTCAACGAGGTGGGTGCAAAAGGAGGGTTTCGTGTAGTCCTGTTGAGTGACGACCAAGGTTTAACGTTGGCTCACAACGAGCATGCGCGCGATATCGATAGGATCGCCGGCTTGTCCTCGCTCCTGCTCGTCCTGGCTGAACGAATTGCCCGCGAAGGCGCCCCCGCACCCCTGTCTCTGATGGTGCACGATGAGGAGAACAACGTGATTCTATGTCGCGCGTTTCGCATCCAGGATACCCGGTTGCTCTTGACGGCGGTAACAACAGGCGTCGAGCTGACGCCGACAGCGCTCGATCCCGCAATCTCGAAGATCGACGCAATACTTTCCAGTTGAGAAAATCGTCAGGTGAAGGGCCGAACATGAGAAGCCAAGGCGGAGCCGTGGACCACTTGCAGGCGTTGGCGAACCCGAACGGGGGAGACGCGTTGCGGCGTGGTGTCACGCAGCCAGCCTTGCACGACGATCTGATGGAGCGGGTACTGGAAAGCGAGAACGTGCGGCGGGCATGGAAGCGGGTGAAGGCCAACAAGGGTGCGCCCGGTATAGACGGGATGCGCATCGAGGACTTCGCCGAGTTTGCCCGTTCGAACTGGCCGGAGATCCGCCAAGCCCTGTGTGATGGCAGCTACCAACCCCAAGCGGTTAGACGGGTGTCGATCCCGAAGCCGCACGGGGGCGGGGAGCGTTTGCTGGGAATTCCCCACCGTTGTGGATCGGGTGATCCAGCAGGCCATTGCGCAAGTTCTGACGCCGATCTTCGATCCGGGGTTTTCGGATTCGAGCTTCGGTTTCCGCCCGGAACGCTCTGCCCACGGAGCACTGAGGCGGGTACAAACCTACATTGGTGAAGGCTACCGCATCGCCGTCGATCTGGATTTGGCGAAGTTTTTCGACAACGTCCGGCACGATGTCCTGATGGCCCGTGTGGGTCGGAAGGTGCGCGACAAGCGGTTGCTGGCGCTGATCGGGAAAGTACCTGCGTGCGGGCGTTTTGGTTGGACAGACCCTTCAGGCAACGGAGATCGGTACGCCGCAGGGCGGACCGCTTACGCCACTTACGATCTTGCATAATTGACTTTCCCGCGCTTTTCTCGGACGAGCCCTCGCCCGTATTGAACCCCGGATCAGGATCGACTCGAAATACAACGATAATCTCTTCTCTGTGGATTTCGATGCGTTTGACCAAGGCACGGATGATCTCGCGCTTCGTATTGAAGTCAATCGTATTCAATCGCTCGTTGACAGCGTCGGCAAATTCCTCAAGACGATTGATCACCAGAAAGAGCTCGAATTGCCCGACCTGATATCGGTTGGACTCTTCAATCTGAAGCTCGATCTGCTGCAGCTTGATCTTCATCTGCGCGATCTTTGGATCGAAGTCCGCTTTATCGATAATACCGTCCGCGTAGCTGTCGATGAGTCGCGACTTGCCTTTCTCCAGATGACGCTTCTGTTTTTCCAGTGCCGCTGTATCGGCATTGACGTTTTCGTGCCGTTCGAGCGTATCCACCCGGCGCTGGTATTCTTGCTTCAGTCGCTCGGGATGCGCCAATAGCTCGGTGACTTGCTGCCACACCAAGTCATCGAGCCGTTCCGTTCTCACTTGCTTGTTGTCGCAAATGCGCTCGCCGCTAAATCGGTAAGCATCGGTTCCGATGCAACGATATGAGGCATAGTGCCGGTGGCCTTTGCCGGCCGCTTTACTGACTGGGCCGGGCTTCCATCCAACTGCTTGCGGATGTAGCGATAGCCATAGGGCACCGTCGCGAGCACGTTGACGCTGCCGCGCTTGGCTCCATGGAGCTTGCCGCGACGATTGCGTTCCATGATCTTGGCGCGTTCGTATTCGGAGATCATGCCTTGCATCTGCAGCAGCAGTTCTTCTTCCGGCGTCGTGCCGATGGCATGATTGAGGAAAACCACCTCGATGCCGCAAGCCGACAGCTCTTCCATGAGGAGGACTTGGTGCGCATATTTCCGCGACAAACGATCCGGCGACAGGATGTAGAGGCGATCGATCAAGCCGAGCGCCGCGCGATCTCTCATCCGTTCCAATTGCGATCGAATCAGCGTTGCGCCACTGACCCCGGCATCGATAAAGAGCATGTCTTCGGCGATTCGCTCGCCATCGCCCGCAATGCGTTCCTTCAGTGCGGCAATTTGACTCTCGATGCTTGCTTCTTCACTGCCTGGATATTCGTACCGTGGGCCGCGTCCGCCAAACGCTTCGAAGCCACGGCTCGTGCAGCCGTAGCTGTGATCTTGCCGTGGGTGTCGATTCGATAGCGCGTCCTTCCTTCGTCTGGAAGCCGGTAATCCACGTAGAACGTTTTCCTCCCCGTAGGCTGGACCCTCACCAGAAACCCTGTAAGCTCGGTGTCCCTTACTTCGTAAGGCTTTTCCGCTCCCCCCTTGAGGCTATCTACATACCTTTCTGTTAGTCTAACTTTCATTTCAGCGCCACCCGACCTTAAGTCCTCATTAAGTGCATGCGAAATGGTCCTTAGAGTCCGTTCGTGTACAACATTGCACCTTTAAGTATATCAATTTCTTCGCTTACTTTCAGTCGGTTAGGTGCCTATTTCAGGGTATAGATGTTCAACGAGGGACACCGCGGGTAATCGATAACAACGCCCTCCGGAGGCAGAGGTCAGAGGTTCGAATCCTCTCGGGCGCGCCATAATATCCATAGGGTTAAAAAAGCCAGCACACTAGCTGGCTTTTTCGTGTAAGCACCATGTAAGCGCGCGAAACGCTTTCGACGTGCAGCGACTGAAAAATGCCGGCATTGCGTCGAGCCCCAGCGGTCGGTCGACTTATGGTGTTTTGGGCGTCGGCGCGGGGTAGCGCCCGTACGGATGATGTGCGACGAGGTGGAGACCGCAAGGTGGGTTTCGCCTCTGCCCGAATTCTTCAAGGTTACTGCGATCGGATAGCGTAACGCGACCGATGCCGCTCAAAGGATCCCGAGCGTCACCCGAGATCAGAGATGTAATGAAGGCAGCCCTGGCTAAGGTCAGGCGGATTCGGAAATTAGTCGTTAGTCTGCATCGGGGGCGAACGCCTTCGATCCAAGCTAAGGACGGCATGCAAGGCGCGCAGTCGAATGCCCTGGTGGTGTGCAGCAGCTTGTCCTCGGCCACAGCAAGCTTGTCGAGCTTGGCCGCGTAGGTTGGTGCTTCTCCAACTCACTAAAGCAAATTTTGCCACGTATCCCGAACAGCCCCCCTTAAAGGCCTTAAGGCGTGCGTAATCAAAAAAGCGATTATCGAAAGCCAGGCGGTCAAGCACTGTCGGCCTGGTTCAAGCCGATAAGTCGTTTACCTTGATCGGCGATCGTGCGAAGCGCGGCTTCCGCAAACACGCCCCGGCCAAGCACCCGAATGGCGACGACCAATGCCAACAGTGCTTTGGCCGTGGCCTCAGGATCGAGTCCTCTCGGGATGTCACCACGAGCCTGACCTACTTCAATACTGCGCCGAAAAAACGCTTCGATCTCTCTTACGCCATTGGTAACGATGGCGTTCACTTCTTCGTCGTGGGTATTGATCTGCAGGGCGGTATTGAACAAGAAACAGCCCTTGTGATCCTGGTCAGCCACGGTCTTCGCCACGGTGGTATCAAAGAACGTGGCGATTGCCTTTTTCGGATCGTCCAGGGCTTCCAACTTGGCAAGCATGGCCTGACGGTCCTGGTCATACTTCTGCAGTGCTTTGACGAACAACTGCTGTTTGCCGCCAAAGGCGTTGTACAGACTGCCCCTGTTCAGTCCTGTCCCTTCAAGCAAGTCCGCTATGGAAGCGGGTTCAAAACCTTTCTCCCAAAACACCTGCATCGCATTCTCAATTGCGGTCTCTTCATCAAATGACTTTTCCCAGGGCATTTCCGGCGTTTCTCCTGTTCGTCGCAATGCCGTATTTTTAGCACAAATATACCGATCGGTACAAACTAGAGTCGGAGAAACCAGTTTGTCTGGAAGCTGATCCAAACGCCGTAAATCGACATAATACTCTGTCTTTAGTATGTTTTATACGCGTTGCGATGCATTTGTGACGGATCTTCCAGAGAACGCACTGAAAAAAGTCTTGACTGATCGGTTTAAATTGGACTAGTCTATACCGAACGGTACAAACAAAGCTGTACCGACCGAATCAACCCAACACGATGGAGAGACCTAATGACTGAATTTACTTTGCACACCGAAGAAAGCGCACCTGAAGCCAGCAAACCGCTGCTCGCCGACTCGAAGAAAACCTACGGAATGATACCGGGCCTGCACGCGGTCATGGCCGAAGCGCCGGGGCTACTGGAAGCCTACAAGATGGTTGGTGATCTTTTTGAGAACTCCAGCTTTGACAAGGACGAGCTCACCGTGGTCTGGCAGACGGTCAACGTGGAGCACGACTGCCATTACTGCGTCCCCGCCCACACCTGGATTGCCAAGAACATGGGTGTGAGCGACGACATCTCGGATGCGCTGCGCAACGAAACGCCGTTGCCCAATGCCCGGTTGGAGGCCTTGCGCACCTTTACCCTCAGCGTGGTGCGAAATCGCGGCAACGTGGACGACGAGGCGGTGCAGGCGTTTCTGGATGCCGGTTTCACCAAGCGCCAGATCCTCGAGGTCATCCTCGGCGTCTCTCAGAAGGTGATGTCGAACTACACCAACCATCTTGCCAACACGCCGGTGGATGCGCCGTTCGTGAAGTTCGAATGGCAAAAGGCTGCTTGAAACGGTTAATGCTTAAAAGGAGATATCCAATGTATTCAGTCAAAGATCGTGTTGTCCTGGTCACCGGTGCCAACCGTGGTATCGGCAAGAGCATCGTAGAAGAGTTTCTACGCGCTGGTGCGCGCAGGATCTACGCGGCGGCCCGCAACCCGGAGTCGCTTGATGCACTGACCGCCGCCCACGGTGACCGCATTGTTCCGTTACGTATCGACCTGAACGATCCGCACAGCATCACCGCTGCCGCGCAAAAGGCCACTGACGTTGAGATTGTGATCAACAACGCAGGCATGCTGAATGTTGCAAATCCGTTAGCAAGCAATGCCGTGTCTGCGCTGCAAGAGGAAATGGAAGTCAACGTCTATGGGTTGATGCGTATGGCCCAGGCTTTTGCTCCGGTGCTGAAGGCGAACGGTGGTGGCGCATTGGCACAGCTCAACTCGGTCGCCTCGATGAAGAACTTCGCGAACTTGGGGACCTACTCCGCGTCGAAGGCCGCGTCGTACTCAATTACCCAAGCTTTGCGCGAGACCCTGCAGGCGCAAGGTACGCGGGTCGTCAGCGTGCATCCCGGGCCTATCGCGACTGACATGGGCAGCAGTGCTGGCTTCGATGAAATTGCCGAGCCCGCCGAGCTTGTTCCACAGGCCATAATTGCCGCACTCGAGTCCGGTGATTTCCACGCTTTTCCCGACACGATGGCCAAACAAATCGGTGACGCCTATCGGGATTTCGCCACCAATATTGTGGAAGCCAATCTGATGGAAGGTTGATTGAAACGGTGACCGATCAGGAGATAGCCATGCCTAAACCAAGAGTCCTTATCTTTGATGTAAACGAAACCCTGCTCGATCTCGCTCCGCTGAAAGCATCTGTCGGCAAAGCTCTCGGCGGGCGAGAAGAGTTCGTGCCGCTATGGTTTTCAACGATGCTGCACTACTCGCTTGTGGAGACCTTGAGCGGAAATTACCACAGCTTCGGAGAAATCGGCACCGCCGCTCTACAGATGGTAGCGGAATCGCAAGGCATTGAGCTGGAGTACCAAGACGCCAAGCTCGCAGTTGTTCCACCGCTTCTTTCGCTGCCGCCACATCATGATGTTGTTGCTGGGCTAAAAATGCTCTCCGAAGACGGTTTTCGGGCCGTCAGTTTGACCAACTCATCCGCTGAGGCGGCCGAAACCCAATTGCGAAACGCAGGTCTGACTGACCTGTTCGAAAAACGCTACAGCGTTGAGAGCGTCAAGATGTACAAGCCGCACATGAATACCTATCGCATGGTTATTGATGATCTCGGCGTAAAACCGGAAGAAGCCATGATGGTTGCCGCACATGCCTGGGATTTAGCGGGAGCCAAGAACGTTAGGCTTCAAACTGCCTTTATCGCGCGGCCGGGCACGGCGTTGTACCCGAACGTCGCGAAGCCGGACTATGTAGCGAACGACCTACCAGAGCTCGTTAAACTCCTGCGGGAAGCATGAGCGGCCTGTCGTCAACCGAAGCGTTCCGCGGGGGACCGATGTCGCGGCCGCGCGCGGTATTGCGGTGTCAGCGTGGGGATGAGGCGAAGATTCAAGCCTGGATGCGGCTCATGAGGAGCCGGATACCATCGCCCGCCATGTCTGTTCGCTCCAGTTGCACGGCGTCTCGGTGGCACAGCCAGCTCACCAGTCGCCTTGATACCAAGCCGTCTATTGCCATGCATTGCAAGTGACAGACGATCACCACCGAAACTACGAAGCTCGCGACGGAATCGGCGTTCTCATCGTTGCCGATCCTGTCGAGCTCTCCAGGATGTAAGCCATGACCGAGCCATTCCGCTCCCCACTTCGTCCCAATCCGAGTCAAGACCGGGGGCCGTCCGGCGCTCGGCACCGCGGTGTCACGGCACCGCTGCACATTGCGGCGATCTCTATTGCTGCGCTGCTGTTGATGAGCGGCTGCACCGATTCTGGTTCTTCGGTTGATCAACCCGTCCAGGAGACTGCACGGCCGGCGAAGATCTTACCGGTGCAACGGGGAGGTATCGATGCAGTGCACACTTATCCGGGCACGATCGAAGCGTTGAAGAAGGCCGATCTGGCCTTCCGGGTCCAGGGGCAGCTGATCGAGCTGCCCGCCAAGCCAGGGCTGCGCGTCCGCGAGGGCGACCTGCTCGCCCGCCTGGACGATGCGGTGTACCGGAACGTGTTCGCCGAGCGCGAGGCCCAGTTCGCCCTGACCCAGATCCGTTATGACCAGGCAAAGAAGCTGCGCGAAAAGGATCTGGCCAGCCAGTTGGAGCTGGATCAGTCCCGCGCCGAGCTCGAGGTGGCGCGTGCGCTGCTCGCCGCGGCGCGTGACCAGGTGACCTACACGCGTCTGACCGCGCCCTTCGATGGCTGGGTGGCCCGGGTCGACCCGGAGAACCATCAGACCGTCAAGGCGCAGTCGCCCGTTATCCAGGTGCAGGACAACGACCAGCTGGAGGCGCACTTCAGCGTCCCCGAGTCCTTGGTCAGTCAGCTGATCAAGGTCGTGGATCCGCGCGAGTTGGAGGATTACTGCGGCGTCGTGCGCTTCGCGAGCCGTCCGGGCGAGACCTTCCGCGCCTGCCACAAGGAGTTCGAGTCGACGCCGGACCCCTTGACTCGCAACTACCCGGTCGTATTCAGCCTCCAGCCCCTGGACAGCTTCTCGGTCCTGCCGGGTATGACGGTGAGCATCGAGCTCGACTTCTCACGGTTCCTGTCCGCCGAGGCCCGTGCCGGACTGCTGATTCCGGTGGAGGCCTTGTTCGAGGATGACGGCAATACCTGGGTCTGGCGGGTCGATGGGCAGATGCGCGCCCGGCGCGCGTCTATCACCCCCGGGCGCTTCGAGGGCGGGAGAATTCAGGTCGAGGACGGTTTGGCGCCCGGTGACCTCATCATCGCCGCCGGCGTGAGCTACGTGCGCGAAGGCATGCTGGTGAAGCCCTTCGTCAAGGAACGGGGGCTGTAATCGCAATGGATATGACCGAATACACATTGCGCAACAGTACGGTCACATGGATGGTCGTCCTGCTGCTGATCGGCGGAGGCATCCTGTCGTTCCTCGGGCTCGGCCGGCTCGAAGACCCGGCCTTTACCATCAAGCAGGCGATGATCCTGACCGACTACCCCGGCGCTTCGGCCCTGGAGGTGGAAGAAGAGATCACCTTGCCGTTGGAGGAGGCGCTGCAGCAGCTGCCGTATATCGACAACATCACATCGACGTCAAGCGACGGGATGTCGCAGATCCAGGTGGAGATGCGCAGCATCTATCGAAAACATCACCTGGCGCAGATCTGGGACGAGATGCGGCGCAAAATCAACGACATGAGCAGTCGGCTGCCGCCGGGAGCCAGCGCGCCGCGGATCATCGACGACTTTGGCGACGTCTTCGGCATCTTCATGGCCGTGACCGGTGACGGCTACCGTGACGACGAGTTGGCCGACTACACTGATTATCTGCGCCGCGAGCTCGTGGTCGTACCCGGCGTCAGCAAGGTCAGCGTCGGCGGGGCCCGCACCGAGCAGATCTTCATCGAGGCGGACCGGGCGAAGATGGCCGCGACCGGTTTCTCGTTGGCCGACATCCAGGGATTGCTACGCACCCAGAATCTGGTCAGCGACGCCGGCAACGTTCGCATCGGCAGCGAATCGGTCCGCATCCACTCCCGCAGCGATACCGGCGACGGCCTCGCCAGCCTCGCCGGGATGCTGGTCGGTCGAGTCGACGGTCAACTGGTCTACCTGCGCGACGTCGCGACCGTGTCTCGCGGCTATGCCGATCCCCCCTCACACCTGTACCGTTACCATGGAAGGCTGGCCCTCGGGCTGGGCGTGTCATTCGCAACCGGCGTGAACGTCGTCGAAGTCGGCGAGGCGATCAATACGCGTCTTGCCGAGCTGGAGAGTCAACGACCGGTCGGAATCGAGATCGGCATGATCTACAACCAACCGGCCGCGGTAGCCGCATCGGTCGACGACTTCCTGGTCAGTCTGGCCCAGGCCGTCGGCATCGTTGTTCTGGTGCTCCTGTTCACCATGGGGCTGCGTCCGGGCATCCTGATGAGCGGCGTGCTGCTGCTGACCATCCTCGGCACCTTCATCGTCATGGGCATCTACGGCATCGAGCTGCACCGGATCTCGCTCGGCGCCCTGATCATTGCGCTGGGCATGCTGGTCGACAACGCCATCGTCATCACCGAGGGCATCATGATCGGCCTGCAGCGTGGATTGACGCGCATCGGAGGCGGCGACGCGCATCGTCCGCCACACCCGCTGGCCGCTGCTCGGCGCCACCATCATCGCCATCACCGCCTTCGCGCCCATCGGCCTGTCGCCGGACGCCAGCGGCGAGTTCACCGGCAGCCTGTTCTGGGTGCTGCTGATCTCGCTGTTGTTGAGCTGGGTGTTCGCGATCACGCTGACGCCCTTCTTCTGCGTGCTGATGTTCAAGGAACAGACCACCGGGCGCCGACGACAACGGGCTCGAGACCGATCCCTACGGCGGCATCGTCTACCGGGGCTACCGGGCACTGCTGCACCTGTGCCTGCGTTTTCGCTGGTCGACGATGGCCCTGATGGCCGCGGCCTTGATCGCGGCCGTCATGGGGCTTCGGGCAGGTCAAGAACGCCTTCTTCCCGGCCAGCTCGCTGCCGATGTTCATGGTCGAATACTGGCTGCCCCAAGGCAGCGACATCCGTGCCGTCGAGGAGGACATCGAGCAACTGGAGCAAGACCTGCTGGCGCTGCCGGCGATCGAGCATGTGACGGTCACCATCGGGCGCGGCGCCGAGCGCTTCATGCTGACCTATTCCCCGGAGCTGAGTTTTCCGAGCTACGCCCAGCTGATCGTCGAGGTGGACAGCTTCGACTCGGTCGCACCGACGATCGAGACGGCCGGAACCCTGCTGCGCGAGGGCTACCCCCAGGCCTTCACCAAGTTCCAGCGCTTCGAGCTCGGTCCCGGTACCAAGGCCAAGGTCGAGGCACGGCTGATCGGACCGGACCCGGCGGTGCTGCGCAAGCTCAGCAAGGAGGTCATTGCCATCTTCGAGGCAGACCCCGATGCCATCAACATTCGCCACGACTGGCGCGAGCGTACCAAGATCTACCAGCCGGTGCTCAACGAGGCGGAGGCCAGGCGCTTGGGAATTACCCGCCAGGACCTCGACCGGGCGTTGGCGATGAACGTCACCGGCCAGACCGTCGGACTCTTCCGCTGGGGAAGTCGGTTGTTGCCCGTCGTGCTGCGCCCGCCGGCAGCGGAACGCGACAGCGTATCCGCCCTTGAGGACATTCTGGTCTACAGTCCGGTCAAGCAGGCCTATGTGAACATCGGTCAGGTCGTCGTCAAGACCGAGCTTGCCTGGGAAGACCCGCTGATCAAGCGCCGCGACCGCAAGCGTACACTGGCCGTGCAGACGGACCCGGTACCCGGCGTCATGCCCACCAAGCTGCACGCGCGTATCCGCGGCGCAGTCGAGGCGATCCCGCTCCCGCCCGGATACAGCCTGGCCTGGGGCGGCGAATACGAGGCGCAGCAGAAGGCCAATGTGGCCGTATTCGCCTTCGTGCCGTTGGGGGTGCTGGTCATGATCATACTGACCGTAATCTTGTTCAAATCCGCCAAACAGGCCCTCGTCGTCTGGATCACCGTGCCCCTGTCCATCATCGGCGTCAGCGTCGGCCTGCTTAGCACCGGCGCGCCCTTTAGCTTCATGGCCCTGCTCGCCGTACTGAGTCTGATCGGCATGCAGCTCAAGAACGGCATCGTGCTTGTGGAGGAGATAAAACGTCTGCGCGAAGAGGAGGAATGGGACTGGCTACCCGCCATCGAGGACGCCGCGGTCAGCCGCGTACGCCCGGTGACTATGGCCGCAATCACCACCATCCTCGGCATGGTGCCGCTGCTCGGCGATGTCTTCTTCCAGCCGATGGCCGTGACCATCATGTTCGGGCTCGGCTTCGCCACGGTGCTGACGCTGTTCGTCGTGCCGGTGCTGTTTGCGTTGTTCTACGGGGTACGCTACCGGAGTCAGAGTCGCCGATCCGTGAAAGACGCCGTGCCATCGTTGAACTAGCCCGCGGCAGAAACGGGGAAAACAGGCTCAGGTATTGAGCTGACGCACGTCAGTTGCCGTAACGATTATTCTGAGGTCGCGGTTTCCTATAAAAGGGGCATGCTTTGATTATGCCACTACGTTGTTACACAGTAGCTAGGGCGCTGAAGGCGACTCTGGCTGGTGTCAGGTGTGTGCTGCTGGCGTACGTCGGCGCGGGTCAATCCTACCTCACCTCGCAACTTGCGGCGGGTAGTTGCTATCGCATCAAAGAGCGCTGGAACGCGGTTGCTCTGTATCGCCATCTGCGCTGGGATTTCGACTCTGGAAAGGAGCTGGACCATCTGGATTTCAGCGGCCCCATGTTGGGTGCGAGCGTTCGTTTCTGAAACAGCGTTGCAGGTTTATTCTCGCGTTAAGAGCCTTATCTTCGAACTTGCCAAGCTAAAACATCAAACGGGATTCTCGTTATGAAACCAATTCGTGTTCTTGGGCTTATTGCCCTCCTCGCGCCGACCATAGCCGGTGCGCAGTCCGTCCTGGATAGCGTCAAGCAAGGTGCGTCGAACGCATCGAAGGCTGTTGGAGAAGCGGCGGGAAGCGCTGCAGGCGCGGCAGGCAAGGCGACCGGCAAGGTCACCGGCGCCGTGACCGAGACCGTCGAGGGAACCCAGAAGGACCTCCGCGACGAGGCGACACCACAGGAGACGCGCGCCAAGATGGATGCGATGGCGGAAAAGACATTGATGCGTCTGTTCAAAGAAAAGCCGGAGAGCCGATCCATGTTCGACCGAAGCGCCGGCTACGCGGTATTCGACGCCCGCGAGGCGAGCTTCTATGTCGCGGCTGGTTACGGGCGGGGTGTGGCCGTGAACCGACAGACAGAGGCGCGGACCTACATGAAGATGGCTACCGCCGGTGCCGGGCTCAGCTTCGGGTTTGGCGACTTCGAGCGCCAGCTGGTGATCCTGTTCGAGAACGCCGCGGAGCTGAACAAGTTCGTAAGCAGCGGTTACGACGCGTCTGCCGGGGTCAGCACACTCTCCGGCGAAAAAAGGGACGAGCTCGCGCTCAAGTTCACGGAGGGTAAGGCGGTGTTTCTGCTGACCAAGAAGGGTTGGAAGATCTCCGCCAAGCTTACGGGTTCACGCTACTGGCCCGACGAGATGCTCAACGGCAAGTAGCGGAACGAGTCCGGTCCAACAGCTTTGCGTGGCCACCGGGGCGGCAGTGATGACCTAAAAGGCTCCCCGCAACGGTCTTGCCGCTGTGAATCTCGTTATCGGCATCAAACGCTAGGGTGTTGATTTTACTTCGGCGTGGGTAGGCCCGCCTCATGTCGGAGAAAACGCAGGGTCGGCTAGTTCGAATCAACCGCTTTATACTTCCTCATTCGAAATCCAATGCGTCATGCGGACTTCGACCGGATCCATGGGCTGGACCGCTGCCCCGACCACGGCATCGGTGGCTTCAAGCGTTACGTCGCGTTAGCCGTGGTGACACGCAACATTCAACACCTCGCCCCGAAGCACTTATTCCGGCAACGACCATTCGTGGCCTACGACACCGTCATCTTGCCAACGAGCGATACTACCCGTGCGCCTCGCCAAAGCCCGCATTCCGTGGTTCTCAACCAGGGTCTGACCAACAAAGCGGCGAATTCCGGTAGAACGCGCCACCGTCATGAGTCGCTCGAGCAGCGCCGAGCCTACCCCGTGCCGCTGCATCTGGTCCGCCACGGCTATCGATACGTCCGCCGAATCCGGGACCTGTTCCAGGCGGAGGCATCGTACGAAGCCCAGCGCCTCTGTGTCCTTGCCCTGAGCGTTTAGCGTCATGGCACCGAGTGCGATGTGATCAAATCCGTCTGCGCTCGTTAGGAAGTCCAAGTCTTTCTTGGACAACTCGGACTTCGCGGCGAAAAAGCGCATACGGCGTGAGTCCGGTGACATCCGCAAAAAGCAATCGGCCAAGAGGTCACGGTCACCCGCTGACACGGGTCTGATTCGACAGTGGGACCCATCCCGGAGCTGAACCCACGGGGAGCTGATCAACACCAGCGATTCGGGATTGTACATGTCGATCTCCTACGCAGTTGAGGAATATCGGCACGGTTTGTGCCTGAAAAACGAGTCAGACGGGGGCGACGATTGGCCCATTGCGATCGAGGCCGTCGGACGACTCAAGTGAGTCCTGTGGCTCACAATCGTCGGTCAACGCCTTGCTTCCAAGGCAACCGTCAGACTGGGACCGCCAAGGCCAGGCATGTGGACCCCGTTTGATTAATTCAGGCGCAAAGCCCGCCTTTCTTAAGGATTCCTCGTCCATGGTTTGAAGCTCGGCCCAAAGGCGGGTTCTGCTCGCCGCAACAATCCAACGTTCAAACCATGTGAAGATCCGAGTTGTTGTCTTCATCTCAATGCTCCAGTGTTAAGTGAACTCACTTATTGGGTTCTTTTACCGCGTTAGTTGCATCTGAGCACACGTGTGTTCGTCGCGACAAACGAGCATTTTTCACAAGCCCAGGTGAGAATTCTTTGAGGGACAACCAATGAGACAATCCTTTCCATCACTGAACGCACTGAAGGCATTCGAGAGCGCCGCCCGACATCTGAGCTTCAGCAAGGCCGCAGCAGAGTTGAATGTTACCTCTGCGGCAATCAGTCACCGGATTCGAACCCTGGAGGAACACTTGGGCGTAGAGCTTTTCTACCGCTTGAACAAGGGGGTCGCGCTGACCGACGCCGGTATCTCCGCCTTACCCGATCTGCAACTGGGGTTTTGCCGCTTAGCCATGGCAGTTGAGCGCCTTCGCGGCGGGGGACAAACGAGGCTTCTAACCGTACAGTCTGCGCCTTCGTTCGCCGCAAAGTGGTTGGTGCCGCGCCTGCCCGGTTTTGCGGCAGCGTTTCCGCATATCGACGTCAGAATTGTTGCAAGTCTGCAACGTGTCGCAGATTCTGCGGGAGACCCGGAAATCGGGGATGAGTTTCGCCAGAGCGATATCGATGTCGCAATCCACTTCGGACGCGGTAGATACGAAGAGTGTCGGAGCGATCGACTCTTTGGTGTCGCTGCAGTACCGATCTGCAGCCCCGATCTACTAGAGGGAGAGCGGGCGCTACGGACTCCCGCTGATCTCTGCAAGCACACGCTCTTGCATGACGACACTCCATACGAAAGCCATCCCCAATGGAAGACATGGCTCGCGCAGGCAGGGGTTTCGAATGTGGATCCGGAACGCGGTCAACGGTTCAGCGCAGTAGCAATGGTGCTCGACGCGGCCGAAAGGGGGCACGGGGTTGCACTGAGTCTCGAAGCCCTCGCAGCGGACGCCATCGCCGAGGGGCGGTTGGTCACACCGTTCGACGTTCGACTCCCTGTGCGGAGCGCGTACTATTTGATAAGCCTTGAGAAGACCGCTAACGTCGAGCGAATCGCGGCATTTCGCGCCTGGATCCTGGATGAAGCCGAACGCTTCAAGCGCATCTTCCCGGAGCCGACATTCGTCTAGATGCAAACTTGCGAACACCGTAGGCGGTGTGAGAGGACAAGTGGAAGAATGTTCGGACTTGCAGCGTCCGCCGTAAGACGCAAGTCGGACGGCAGGCAGCAATCTAACGATAGTGAGGGCGATGTGACGCAAGCCGCGGGCGCGACGACTCTGGTTCTCGGACTGGGCAATACCTTGCTCGGCGACGAAGGCGCGGGCGTGCGGGCGATCCATCGCCTGCAATCGGAATGGCCCGACCGTCATGATGTTGAGTATGTCGACGGCGGCACCCTTAGCTTTACCTTGGCCGGGCCCATCGAAGACGCCGATCAGCTGATCGTCATCGACGTCGCTCAGCTGCACCAGGCTCCGGGGACCGTCGAGGTCTTCGAGGGCGAGCAGATGGATCGCTTCGTCAGCGAGGGCAAGAAGACGACGCCGCACGAGGTCAGCCTGCTGGACCTGTTGGCGATCGCCCATCTCTCGGATAGCCTGCCGCGCAATCGCGCCTTGATCGCGATTCAACCGCAATGCATGGACTGGTCCGAGACCCTGAGCGACGCCGTCGAGCAGTCCCTGTCGCTGGTCTGTGATCAGACCTTGGCTCTGATCCGCCGCTGGCAGTGCTAGCGCGCAGTCCGGAAGAAAATCGAGACCGTCGTCCCACATGGGCGGCCCGCGTACCTGGGCGATCGGCGCCGTATCCGGCGGGAAGGAAGGCGAGAGCGGGGGGGATCAGGGCTTGCACCGCGGCGGTGACGAGCACGCCCATCATGACGATCACGCCCATCACCAGGCCATGATGGCGCGGAAGCACTACAAGCTCTCGACACATGACTATAGCTTGACCGACACCCCGCTGGTCGACATGAATGGCAGGAAGACCACCTTGTCGACCGAGTTGAATGGTGGAAAACCGGTGATCATCACCTTCGTGTTTACGACCTGTACCACGATCTGCCCCGTGCTGAGCGGTACCTTCGCCCAGTTGCAGCGCGAGCTGGGTGCCGAAGTCGACGATGTGCGGATGGTCTCCGTGTCCATCGACCCGGAGTACGACACCCCGGAACGCCTCCGTGCCTATGCCGGGCTCTTCAGCGCGGGCCCGCAATGGCAGTTTCTGACCGGTGACCTGGGCGACATCGTCGCCGTCCAGAAGTCGTTCGATGTCTATCGAGGCAACAAGATGAATCACGAGCCTACGATCCTGCTGAGGAAGACGCAGGACAGCCCCTGGATCCGGCTGGACGGGCTCGCCAGCGCCGCCGACCTAGCCAAGGAATACCGGCGTATGATGGCGGCGAACTAGCCCGAATAGCTGACGCGAAGCCGCGAAGAACGCGAAGGTTATCTCGCGCCCATCGCGCTTCGCGCGAATGTGTCGTGACATAGTCGGGCGGTGTGTCCCGTGCCGGTATGAGGCGCCATTCGGCGCGCAATGACGAGGTAACGCCAATAGTGTTCGCTGGTCGCAAGATTGTTGCTGTCCCGCTCCTGTTTGCAGTGGTGATCGCCCCATGGGTCGCATCCGGGCTGTCCGCCGAGGAGATGGGCGCGTTTGCTGGACCCGGGGAAGGCGATCCTGGTCTGGAGGTCGGGAGACGGATGTATATTGATGGCATCCTGCCGACCGGGGAGACGATGACCGGCATCGTCCAGGGCGACATCAGACTGACCGGTGAGCAGGTCATCTGCGGACGCTGTCACAGACGCAGCGGAATCGGTTCGACGGAAGGCCAGGACGTCGTTCCGGCGGTGACGGGGGATCTGCTGTACAACCCGCTGCGCCTGCCCACCAGCAAGCCGCCTCTGGCGCCGGAGCTGCGCCCGGCCTACACCGACGAGAGCCTGAAGCGCGCCATCCGGGACGGCATTCGCTCCGACGGAAAGCCGTTCGGTCCCCTGATGCCGCGTTATCCCCTGTCGGACGAGCAGCTCGACGTGCTCCTGGCCTACCTCAAGAGCATGACGACCGATCCGCATCCGGGGGTGGACGAAAAGGACATCCACTTTGCCACGATCGTTTCCGATGCGATCGACGGCGAGACGCGCAAGGCGCTCCTGGACGTGTTGGAGGCATACTTCAAGCAGAGGAACGTCGAGACGCGAAACGAGAGCCAGCGAGCCGAGCACGCCCCCTGGCACAAGGCTTGGCTCTTCGAACCTTACAGAAAATGGGTGCTGCACCTGTGGGAGCTCGAGGGTCCGGCCGAATCCTGGCCGGAGCAACTGCAGGCCCGGTACGAGGAACAGCCGGTGTTTGCGCTCATCAGTGGTCTCGCGCCGGGAAGCTGGCGGCCGATCCATGATTTCTGCGAGGCGTACCAGGTGCCGTGCCTCTTTCCGAATACGGATCTGCCCGTTGTCAAAGAATCGGATTTCTATTCGGTCTACTTCACCAGGGGGATGGCGCTGGAAGCCGACACGGTCGCGCAGCATCTCTCCGATGATCGCCTCATCTCGGCGCCCGTCGTCCAGGTCTACTCGGCGGGCGATCCGAGGGCGCAGGCGGCGGCGGCGCGGCTGCGCGACCAGGTCGACCGCCAAGGCGGCCGTGTCACCGATTTCATTCTCAACCGGTCATCGGCACTGACCGACGGCATCTGGCGGTCGCTTCTGAACGACGCGGAGGGGGGCACTGCGGTGCTGTGGCTCGGTAGCGCCGAGCTTGGCGGGCTCTGGACGCAATGGCCCTCCACCGACGGTGGCGGGCCGCAACGCATCTACCTGTCGACCAGCTTGTACGGTACCGAAGCACGGATGATTCCGCCTGAATTACGCGCACAGGTCTATCTGGTGCACCCCTACGAGCTTCCAAGTCGACTGCCGCGGCTGCTCGTCCGGTCCTCCGGTTGGATGAAGTCGCAGAGAATCGGATCGCCGGATGCGCAGCGGATTCAGGCGAACGCCTTTTACGGGCTGAAGATGTTGGGTAAGGGACTGCAGCAAATGCGGGGCTTTTTCAATCGCGACTATCTCCTGGAGCGCATCGAGCACATGACGGAAAACGCCACCTACACATCGGTGTATCCGAGCGTCAGCCTGGCGCCGGGGCAGCGATTCGTGTCCAGAGGCGCCTATATCGCCCGGTTTAAACCGGATGGATCGGGAGAGTTGGTTGCCGTCACGGACTGGTTGGTACCCGGGTCCAAATAGGCATGCCCTCCGACAGGTTGGCGCGTAGAAAAACAACCCCTTATCAATCGCGGTGGGCATCGGTCGCTGAAATTAGAAGAGCGGGTGGCAACGGCACTCGCATCGAATGGGCTACGAGGGTCGAGAACGTGAAGAAGAGCGTCAAACGTGTCGCATTGCTATCGGTGATTTCGGCGCTGGTTCTGCCTTGGACCGGGGGCCGGGCCCACGCAGCCTGTTCCGGCGGTCCGGGCGTCTTTACCTGTTTGTCCGAGGCGGACTACCTGGCAAAGGCCTCAGAGCCGGGTTTCATGGACGATTTTACCATCGGTATCCAACCTGCAACCGACAACTCCGCCCCGGTCGCGAATGCCGGTTCCGACCCAACCGCCGTCGTCAGTGACACCGTGACCCTGGACGGCGGCGCATCGAGCGATGTCGATGGGAATACCCTGACCTACCTCTGGTCGCCGATGACGCTCCCGGCGGGCAGCGCGGCGATACTGTCCGACACGGCGGCGGCGATGCCGACGTTCGATATAGACCTGTTCGGCGACTACGTGGCACAGCTCGTCGTCAGGGACGGCAAACTCGACAGCGCACCAGCCACGGTTACCATCAGCACCCCGAACCAGGCGCCGAACGCCGATGCGGGTCCTGACCAGTCGATCGCGGTCGGCGCGACCGTCACGCTCGACGGCAATGCCTCCAGCGATCCCGATGGCGACCCGCTCAGCTACCGGTGGATGCTGACCGGTCCGATCGGCAGCACGGCGGCGCTGTCGGATGCGACGGCGCAGATGCCGACCTTCTTCGCCGACATGGCCGGCACCTACCAGGCGACCTTGACCGTCAACGACGGCCGCGACGACAGCGACCCGGCCAGGGTGAATATCAGCACCCTGAACCGCACGCCAACAGCGGATGCCAGCCCTGACCAGTCAATCGCGGTCGGCGCGACAGCCACCCTCGACGGCAGCGGCTCAAGCGATCCCGATGGCGACCCGCTCAGCTACCGGTGGGCGCTGAGCGCCCCGGCCGGGAGCAGGGCGCGCCTGTCCGACCCGGCTGCAGTCAATCCGACCTTCGAGGTGGACCTCCCGGGCACCTATAGCGCCGAATTAATCGTCAATGACGGCGCCGTGGCCAGCGCGCCGTACAGGGTTTCGATCATCACCGAGAACTCCGCGCCGGTCGCCGATGCCGGTGCCGACCAGATTGCCTTTGTCGGTTATACCGTCACGCTGGACGCCAGTGCATCGACTGATCTCGATGGCGACCCGCTCAGCTACCAGTGGACGCTGACGGTCCCGGCGGGTAGCAGGGCGCGCCTGTCCGACCCGGCCGCGGTCAATCCGACCTTCGGGGTGGACCTCCCGGGCAGCTACAGCGCCCAACTCGTCGTCAATGACAGCACCGTGGGCAGCGCGCCGGACAGGGTGTTGATCAGCACCGAGAACTCCGCGCCGGTCGCCGATGCCGGTGCCGACCAGACTGCCTTTGTCGGTGATACCGTCAAGTTGGACGCCCGTGCATCGAGTGATTTCGATGGCGACCCGCTCAGCTACCAGTGGACGCTGAGCGTCCCGGCCGGGAGCACGGCGAGCCTGTCCGACCCGGCTGCAGTCAATCCGACCTTCGGGGTGGACCTCCCGGGCAGCTACAGCGCCCAACTCATCGTCAATGACGGCATCGTGGGCAGCAAGCCGGACTGGGTGTCGATCGTCACCGAGAACGTTGCGCCGGTCGCCGATGCCGGTGCCAACCGGACTGCCTTTGTCGGCGATACCGTCACGCTGGACGCCAGTGCATCGACTGATCTCGATGGCGACCCGCTCGGCTACCAATGGACGCTGACGGTCCCGGCGGGCAGCACGGCGCGCCTGTCCGACCCGGCCGCGGTCAATCCGACCTTCAGGGTAGACCTCCCGGGCGACTACAGCGCGCAACTCATCGTCAATGACGGCACCCTGGACAGCGCGCCGGACAGGGTGTTGATCGGCACCCAGAACTCCGCGCCCATCGCCGATGCCGGTGCCGACCAGACTGCTTTTGTCACCAACAGGGTGATCCTAAACGCCAGCGGCTCAAATGACGTGGACGGCGACGCACTGACGTATCAGTGGTCGCTGATCGCGGTCCCGGCGGGCAGCGGGGCAACGCTGGCCGATTCGACGGCGGTGATGCCGAGCTTCTATGTGGACCTGTTCGGCCAGTATGTGGCACAGCTCGTCGTCAACGACGGCAGCCTCGACAGCACCCCGGCCACCGTGGTGATCAGCACGGACAACTCCGCCCCGGTCGCGAATGCCGGTTACGACCAAACCGCCTTCGTCGGCGGCACCCTGATTCTGGACGGCAGCGCGTCGAGCGATGTCGATGGGGATGGATTGACCTACCTCTGGTCGCTGACGACGGTTCCGGCGGGCAGCGCGGCGACCCTGTCCGACCCGGCGGCGATGATGCCGACATTCGGCATAGACGTTTTCGGCGACTACGTGGCACAGCTCGTCGTCAACGACGGCAGGGTCGACAGCGTCCCGGTCACCCTGGTGATCAGCACCCGGAACTCCGTCCCGGTGGCGAATGCCGGTGCCGATCAAACCGGCGTCGTCGGTGACACCCTGGTCCTGGACGGCAGCGCGTCGATCGATGCCGATAGTGGCGCATTGACCTATCAGTGGTCGCTGATCGCGGTCCCGGCGGGCAGCGGGGCAACGCTGGCCGATCCGACGGCGGTGATGCCGAGCTTCTATGTGGACCTGTTGGGCCAGTATGTGGCACAGCTCGTCGTCAACGACGGCAGCGTCGACAGCGCCCCGGCTACGGTTCTGATCAGCGCCGAGAACTCCGCCCCGGTCGCGAATGCCGGTGCCGATCAAGCCGCCATCGTCGGTGACACCGTGACCCTGGACGGCGGCGCGTCGAGCGATGTCGATGGGGATGCCCTGACCTACCTCTGGTCGCTGACGACGGTCCCGGCGGGCAGCGCGGCGACCCTGTCCGACGCGGCGGCGGTGATGCCAACGTTCGTTATAGACGTGTTCGGCGACTACGTGGCACAGCTGGTCGTCAACGACGGCAGCGTCGACAGCGCCCCGGCTACGGTTCTGATCAGCGCCGAGAACTCCGCCCCGGTGGCGAATGCCGGTGCCGATCAAACCGCGATCGTCGGTGACACCGTGACCCTGGACGGCGGCGCTTCGAGCGATGTCGATGGGGATGCCCTGACCTACCTCTGGTCGCTGACGACGGTCCCGGCGGGCAGCGCGGCGGCGCTGTCGGATGCGACGGCCGCAGATGCCGACCTTCGTCGCCGACGCAGCCGGCACCTACCAGGCGACCTTGACCGTCAACGACGGCTTGCTCGACAGCCTCCCGGCCACGGTGACGGTGAATATCAGCACCCTGAACCGTACGCCAACAGCGGATGCCAGCCCTGACCAGTCAATCGCGGTCGGCGCGACGGCCTCTCTCGACAGCAGCTTCGACAGCGCCCCGGCTACGGTTCCGATCAGCGCCGAGAGCTCCGCCCCGGTCGCGAACGCCGGTTCCGACCAAACCGCCTTCCTCGGTGACAGGGTAACCCTGGACGGCAGCGCGTCGAGCGATGTCGATGGGGATGGCCTGACCTACGTCTGGTCGCTGACGGCGCTCCCGGCGGGCAGCTCGGCGACCCTGTCCGACACGGCGGCGGTGATGCCGACGTTCGATATAGACCTGTTCGGCGACTACGTGGCACAGCTCTTCGTCAACGACGGCAGCGTCGACAGCGCCCCGGCCACCGTGGTGATCAGCACCGAGAACTCCGCCCCGGTGGCGCGTGCCGGTGCCGACCTAACAGCCTTCGTCGGTGATACGGCGACCCTCGACGGCAGCGCATCGAGCGATGTGGACGGCAATGTGCTCACCTACCGCTGGTCGTTGACCTCGGTGCCGGCGGGCAGCGCGGCGATGCTGTCCGACGCGGCTGCGGTGATGCCGACATTCGAAGTGGACGTCTTCGGGGGGTATACGGCGCAGCTGATCGTCAACGACGGCGCACTCGACAGTGCCCCGGCCACGGTGGTGATCAGCACCGACAACTCCGCCCCGGTGGCGGACGCCGGCGCGGACCAGACGGCGTTCGCGGGTGACATCGTGACCCTGGACGGTAGCGCCTCGAGCGATGTGGACGGCGATGCGCTCACCTATCGCTGGTCGCTGACCAGCGTGCCGGCGGGCAGCGCGGCGATGCTGTCCGACCCGACGACGGCGATGCCGACGCTCGAAGTGGACGTCTTCGGGGCCTATGTAGCCCAGCTCATCGTCAACGACGGCGCCATCGACAGCGCCCCGGCCACGGTGGTGATCAGCACCGAGAACACGGCGCCGGTGGCCGATGCCGGCGCGGATCAGAGCGGTTCGTGGGCGACAACGTGACCCTGGACGGCAGCGCCTCGAGCGACGTGGACGGCGATGCGCTCACCTACCGCTGGTCGCTGACCAGGGCGCCGGCGGGCAGCACGACGACCTTGTCGAATCCGTCGGCGGTCGATCCGGGCTTCGTCGCGGATATGCCGGGGACCTACGTGGCCCAGCTCATCGTCAACGACGGCTCGGTCGACAGTTTGCCGGATACGGTGGTTGTAGAGGCGTCCGAAGCGGGTCAGCCGCCTGAAGCACCGCAGGATCTGCTCGTCGGCGCAAGGCTGCGATATCCCGGCTTGGCGTGGACTGGCTCCGATTAGGCGACGCCATACTCGGTTTATAGGCGGTTGACTACAGAAGCCTCGTTCAAGGTGATCGGACAGACAAAAGCCACGGTGTACGTGGATGCTTTGCAGCGAACGGCAGTTGAACTGTCATTGAGATCGACGCCTTTCTGCACATCGAGGGCGAAGATCTAAACGCCTTTGTGCGTTCAAGGATGCGGGCACTCGAGTTTTACCGGCTGGCCAGCCGAGGGCCGGTATCTCGTTGCGACCTAGTGATGAGTTGAATACCGGGTTCGAAAAGACAGGCCTGAAATGACACGCTACTCATCCCATTTGACTCACGCGCCAAGTCGCCCGGGCGGGGGGCGTGCAGGCTACCCGGTGGAGCCGGTCGCTTGGACCCGGGCAAAGGAAGGTTCCTTATTCCTTCCTACAATGGGAGCGGAGCGCGGTGCGGCACGCGCTCGGCGGGCTGCGCCTTTCGTCGATTGGGCTGGCGCAGCCCGCCTTGCGCGTCAGTTCCTCGGTGTCTCGTGGCACAAGGCGCAGCTCACCTGCGTCCCGCGCTCCACGGAGATCTGTTTGCCCTGCGACGTCTCGTTGCAACCGGGAACGCTCGTTTCCTTGCACCTGAGTACCCGGGCCGCCGCCGTGCGCGCCAGCACGGTACCTTCGAGATTGTTGCCGTGACACGCCTGGCATGTGCCCGTCGGGGTCTCTGCGTCGTTGAACACCTCTTTGTGCTTCTCGGTCCATATCGGGTCGTCGACGGGGTGCATGCCGTGCGGACCTTTCATGAGGCCATCGGCGTCGAAACTGCCCTTGAAGTCGTCGATGGAGAACGCCCCATTCGTATGACAGGTGCTGCACTCGGTGACGGTACCGGAGTGGCCCTGCAGCTGATTGGCAGTGATGTTGTCGTTGAGTATGGGCGAACCGTCGCTGTCCCACTCGGCATGCGTCGCGCCGTGGCAGCCCTCGCAGAACACGCCACCGTGGCCCGTGCTCACCCGGTAGAGTTTGGGATTGCCCGCACCGGGATTGAGAAATCCGTTGAAGGATTCCGGCACGGAAGGCTCGGCGAAGCGCTTGTTGCTCGGCACGATCGGAGTCGTATCCGCCGTGTCGGAGGAGGGCGTCGTCGTCGCCTCGGGGATGTCGAGATAGGCACGGATCAAGCGAAGGCCGTCCGGGTTCCCATAGCTGTCAACCGCGTTGATCGCAACCCGGGAATCATCGGGATCTGCCAGGTTGTTTCGGACGTCACCGGTATGGCAGGAGCCGCAGCCCGGCTCGTTCGCCCAGGGCACGCGCTTCGTCAGGTCGGCGTTGGTCCCGTCGGGAAGGAACGGGGCGCTCGCCGACAGATTGCCCGTGAAGTCGTCGCCCACCTGCAGCATGCCGCCGTGGCAGTCCTGGCACACCATGCCGCCGTTGGCCATGGCGCCGCGCAGACACTTGGTCTTAGTGCCCGGGTGGCATTGGTAGCAGGTCTGCTCGAGCGCACTGTCGCGTTCGAGGTGGTTGGCGGGGAGACCGCCCTGGCCGTCGCCTTCAGGCGCCGGCATCGGCGGAAACAGACCGGCAAACTCAGATTTCTGATTCAGGGCGCCGTGGTGGTAGTGCATCACGCGGGAGTTGCTCTTGTTTACGCGCTGGACGCGACCGTTTGCGTCGGGGTCTTCGACCTGATTGGTCCCACCGAGCGGACCGAGCTGGGCGAGGTCGAGCGCCGGCGTGTAGTGGCAGATCTGGCACACCACGGGCTTACCTTGGTCGAGTGCCTGGCTCGTCAGGCAGTTCGCATCCCCGTTGGGGGGATTCGCCGAGACATCGCACTCGGTGGCGTTGCCGCTGGAATCCACGTATTCGGCGCCATGCCGGAGGTCGTGCAGCCTGAGGATGTTGATGTCGGTTGCATACTCGACGCTTACCTCGACCGGCACCGTGCCGCCGAGGTCGTCGTCCATGCTGCTTGCGATTGCGTCTTCAGGCAACGCGCTGGTGGCGATGCCGGCAGTCGCGACGGTAGCAGGATCCACGTCGAACGTAGATCCGTGGCAGTTCTTGCAGCTTGCCTCCCCGGAAATCGGCAGCACGGTGTCGACAGTCGCGAGCACCTGGCCGTTCGCGCCGGTGCCTTGGCCTGCACGCGCGTCAGCGGGTAGGCATTGTCGCGCCCGAAATCGTCGAATGCCGCGAACGGAATCCCAGCGCCCTCGAACCAGTTGACATCGTTTGCCACATAGCCGAACGGAAAGTTCACGAAGAAGGGCTTATCCCCGTAATGCTCCTCCGCGAGCTGGCGGTCATTGGCGATGTAGGGATTGGCGACACCCGGCATCGCGTGCTGCACCGCGGACAGGGTCTTCGTCGCCGCTGTTTCACAATGCCGTCGCTTCCGATGTAGAGGTGCTCGACGTTCGGCACCGGAAGGCCGGTGTCGAAGTCCACCGTACAGGTAGCGGGATCCGCCGCGTCGGCGCAGAGCAAGCCAGGCGGGTAGAAGGGGTCGTAGGCGGCAACAACGTCCCAGAAGTTGGTCTTGTAAACGTCGCCGTTCGGGGTCAGACCGGTAAAGACTTCCGCTCCCTGCGCGAGGATCGGGTCATCCGGGTTCGAGGCGGCCGAGTACAGGACTTCCACGTCCGAGGGGCCGAGCAGATCAGGGCTGTCGCCTTTGCGGATGACCTGAGAGAGCTTGACCTGAAAGGGCGGCAGGATACTGGCGACGCGGGTATCGAAGTCGCCGCAGTGCATGCCCAGATCGTTGACGGCCAGGATCTGGTGGCTGGTGTCGCCGGTTCCGGGGGCCGGGGTCAGGGAATTGTTGTCGTTCGGTGTCGGTTCTTCGGCGACCGGACCGACAATGTAGGGATCGACGCCGGTGTCGAGCGAGCTCTGACTGGTGGAGTTGATGGAGACATCGGGCGCCAGATCGATTGCCGCCGCGGGGCTGGTCAAGAACCAGAACGCGGCTGTCGGAAACAGGATTCGGGCCAGATTCCAGCGGCCAACTATTGGAATAAAGCTTCGCATCTTAAGGATTCCTCTGGGTCGTCTGTCATTGTTTGCGAAAGGGAATTCAGCGCAGCCCGATGTCCCATGGGACTGCCGCGGACTCCGCCACGGAAGTCCGCGAGTGGCTCACCAGGCCCAACGATTTGAGGGCAGGATTGCGTGAGCCTGGAAAACCAGAGTCGAGATAACGCTGCGGACGCGAGGATAAAGGAGAGATGCTTAGGGTCTCCTTAGGGAATCTACTTAGCGTTTCCTTAGGTGCTCATATGACACAGCTTTCAAGCTCCTGGATTGAGGCGGGGGGGCGACAGGGCCTCGCTTGAGGTCGAACCGGCACATGCAGTGCGCAGCCAGTCGGAGGATGCTCCACTTATCGTCATGAAGATATTGGTGATCGAGGACGACGCCGACCTGGCCGCCAACCTGTGGGATTACCTGGAATCCAGGGGCCACATAATCGATGCGGCGGGTGACGGCGTGTCCGGCTTGCACCTGGCGACCGTCAACGACTATGAGGCGATCACTCTTGATCTGATCCTGCCTCGTTTGGATGGTCTCGAGCTATGTCGCAGACTGCGCGTCGATGCGCGCAACTGCACGCCCGTGCTGATGCTTACTGCGCGGGATACCCTGGGCGACAAACTCAGGGGTTTCGAGGCTGGCGCGGACGACTACCTGGTGAAACCCTTCGCCCTCAAGGAGCTCGAGGCCAGATTGACGGCGCTCGCAAGACGGGCGAATCCGGATGCGGGCGTTCGTTTGCTTCGAGCCGCCGATTTGACATTCGATTTGGACACGCTGCTGGTGGAGCGCGCGGGACAATCCATCACCCTTACGCCGACGTGCCTGCAGATCCTGGAGGTATTGATGCGCCGATCGGGGTGCGTTGTCCCGCGCGGCGAACTGGAGATGGCGTTGTGGGGTGATCAGCCGCCGAACAGCGACGCACTGAGCTACCATATTCACGCCCTGCGTCGCGCAATCGACACGCCCTTTGACGGGCATTTGCTTCAGACCGTACGCGGCATCGGATACCGGCTAAGCAGTGCTGAAACGATTCAAACATAGCCTGCGCACGCGGGTCATCTTCGCCTTTGCGTTGTCCGGGGCCTTGATGGGGTCCCTGTTCGCCGCCGCTGCCTATATTGTGGGCGTCTTGATCGAGATCCGTTTCATCGAGGACACGGTAGGGGAGGAGCTGAGCCATTACATTGATCGGGTCGAGAAAGATCCCCTCGCGCCGCTCGTTTTTTCCCGCATGAAGGGCTATGTAACCCTCCACGACGGCGACAATCGACTCCCGACCTATCTTGCCGACTTGGGTCCCGGAATCCACGAGCGATATGTCGAAGACCAGGAGTACCACGTTGCCGTCCAAGTTCGGGACGGTAAGCGCTTTTTCCTCGTCTACGACGCAACGCATATCGAATATTGGGAGACCCTGCTCCACAATTTTCTGTTTATCGGCGTCCTGGGCATCACCTGTCTCGCTTTTCTCTTGGGACGCTGGTTATCGGCCCGTGTGTTGGCCCCCGTAACCAGGTTGGCGGAGGAGGTCAGACAACTTCACGATGACCCCGAGGCGACGCGACGCATTACGAGCTATGGCAACGACGAGGTCGGCGACCTGGCGAGAGCATTCGACCAGCTCATTCAACGGCTGTGGGCATTCGCGAAGCGTGAAGCCGAGTTTACCGCCGATGTGAGTCACGAGCTGCGAACGCCCATCGCGGTTGTTCGCACAACGGCCGAGCTGCTCCTCGACCAAACGCAAACAGACGAGCGCCTACGGCCCCCTCTGCATCGGCTGGACCGAGCAGGGCGTCATATGAGTAATCTGATCGACATATTCCTTATGCTCGCCAGGGAGGCACGGCCAAGCGGAGAAGAGACGGCCGATGCCTGGCCGTTGGAGCCCGTGATTCGCGAGATTCTCGACGCCAGAAAAGAAGATCTGGAGCACAAGAGGTTAACCGTAGAGGTCATAACGAACGGCGATTCCCGGGCCAGGGCACCCCGCGTCGTATTGATCGTGATCTTCGGCAACCTTTTGGGCAATGCCATCGCCTATACGCGAAACGGTCGGATTCGTATAGTGCTCGACGAGCAGGGTGCCGCCGTGGAGGACACCGGCGCCGGGATCGCCGAGAACGACGGGCCGCACATCTTTCAGCGCAATTATCGGGGTCAGCAGCCAATCGAGGATGGTAGTGGCCTTGGTCTCGCTATTGTCCGACGTCTCTGCCAACGTTACGGCTGGCGCGTCGAGATCGAGAGCACCGAGAGCCATGGAACGCGCGTATGGCTGGCTTTTTCTCCTTAAATAGCGTCTTAACTCCTCTCCCGGCCAACGACCCGCCAGCGTGCTCGTAGATCCGTGATGCGGATCGCACTTCACGAACGGAAAAAAGAGAAGCCCGGCATGAAAGCCGGGCCAATGCGTCTATTTGGTTGGTGTGCCAATCACACCGAATCGAGCCCTCGCACTCCATGTTGATCTGTTCGTTGCTTCCGATACCGCCTGCAACTCATCGATTCGGCAACTGCAGTCTCGCCGGTTTCGTTTCTCGATTCCGCGAATTGGCGCACATATTTTGACACTGAAGAAAAAAGCTCACCAACAGGTTGGCAAGCAGATGATCGTAACGGAGTGTCGGGAGGCGCCAACACTTGGTGTCGGTGTCGGGGTGTAAAACCAGCATCGGGTCCAGAAAAACCAGGGCACCGCGCACTTGGCGCGCTATCTGCATAATTACTTGTGCGTGCACTGATTGAGTGTGCGCAAGTCCCTCGCATTAACGCCGCTGCTCCGAGAGGAGCATGTGGCGATTTTTTTTCGTCCTTCAAAACCTCGGCGCGCGACGCGAAGTTTCTTGCGGTTGGCTTAGTCTCCCGCCCTGCGATACCGCTGAAGGGGCGGTGGAAAGGTCCGTAGATCGAACTGAGACGAAGCCGGACACTCGCATACTTGGGTGACATCAAGGGCGGCCCACCGTTCTCGCCGTGGCAATCGTCGGCAACGACGGAAGCTTGCGTTTGCGCTCCAGCTGGTCGACCAAGCCCGAGGCCGCCTTAAACGGATCCCCTTTTGCGTGGAGGTTCACCAAGGTGCGCGGGTTGATCTCGAGACCAAACTCGGTCAGGAGCTCAGCCTGTTGTCTCCGGGCGAGTCATGGCTGTTGGAGGAGGCGCAGAAAAGGTTTTGCGCCGGGCCGAATACTCCGTCCCTGGATCGGCTCGAAACCCGGTGGGGGATCAGATGTTCACACGCAGGCGTTGACCGGGACGGATATTGGTATCTTTGGGTCCCAGCCGGTTGAGACGGCGCAGCTCGTCGACGGAAATCTCGTAGCGGGTAGCCACTCGGTAAAGAGTCTCGTTCGCCTGTACCACGTGGACCTTCGCGGCCTTGGACGGTTTTGCATTTTTGCTCTTGGCCCGTGACGCCTTCGGATTTTCGGCTTTGGCCACCTTGACGAGCTTCGACTTGGGCTTGGCCTTCGCCACCTTAACCGGCTTGGCCTTGGGTTGAGCCTTAGCAACCTTAACGGGTACTGGCTTGGGCTCTGCCTTCGCTACCGCGACGGGCATGGGCCTCCGCAAGGCGGCCACGCCGTTCAAGGTCCCTCGCGGCAGCCACACGGTACTGCCCCGCGGAAGGTTCGCTTGTCCGCTGCGGGCCGGATTCCTCCAGTGCATATTCAGATCTGAGAGCCGGTAGGTCGAGACACCATAATGACTTGCGACCAGAGGCGCCGGCATGCTGTGGGGCAGCACCAGGCGATCCGCGGACAGGGGCGGCTCATACGTGATCCCCTCGGGGAAGTATTTCTTCGGATTGCTCGCAACCTCCCGCGCCGCGAGGAACTCGGAGTAGAAGTTGCGCGAGGCGAACCCGAAGTAGCGCCCTTTGTAGTGACGAACGATGGTCCCTATGTCATTTCCATGAATCGACTTGGCCTTTTTCATGCCGCCCTGGCCGTGATTGTAAGACGTCACCGCAAGCGGCCAGCTGTTGAGCTTGCGGTGTGCGTCGCCGAGATACCTCGCGGCACCCTCCGCAGCGATCACCGGATCGAGCCGCTCGTCGATGGTGCCGTTGACCGTCATATAGAGCTTGCCGGTGCCGCGGGTGAACTGCCACATGCCCGCAGCCCCGGCGCTGGAGCGGGCGTGCGCCTGGAACGATGACTCCACATGGGGCAGGTAGGCCAGATCCTCCGGCAATCCCTTGGAGCGGAAAATTTTACGAAATTTGGCGTCGTAGCGGCCGCTGATCTCTAATCCGCGGCGGAAGCGCTCCCGCAGGCCGCGCTGGACGCGGACCCGGTCGCTGGCGCCGTATAACGCTCGTTTGCCGCCGGCGTCGACCAGCTTTTCGTATAGCTCTTTCTCCTGCCCGCTCGGGGACCGTCCGGACCGCACCTTGACCTCCAGGCCTTCCAACCGGCTCATGTAGTGAGCCTTGCGCGTGCGCACGAACTGTTTTTGCGCCGGCGTGTAGCTGGCACGGGTGGCGCCGGGTAGGTTCGCGACCTCGTAGATCACGCCCATGTACTCGTCGTCATGGATGGCGACCTTGCCGCGGCTCCACTTGCCGTAGACATTGCGCCAGAAGGCGACGTTGTCTTCGATCTGCGGAGGGGCCGGAAAGGTCCCCGCCCGCATCCCCGTCCTCGTGGTCGTTCCCGCCCCCGTGGCCGTGGCCGTGGCCGAGTATTCCCGTTTTTCGCTGCTCGAGCAGCCGCTCAGAAAAAGCAATAGAAAAAGCGGGATGAGTGCCGCAAACTGGTACCGCGCAGATACTTTCATGATCGGATTCTCCTCCCCTCCCCAGGGGACCTTGGCCGGTGAGCCCCAAGCAGTCGGCTTCGGGTGTGCAAAATATAGGCATATGTAGCCTGATTGCGCAACTTTTCATTTCGCTCTGAATGATGAAAGATCAATGTGTTCGGGCGTAATTTTCGAGTAAATACCCATGTGTGGCGCTTAGGTGCCGGCAAATGTCCCGGAGGCCTGGATGCGGTTCGCCGGTAAAAAAGTGCTGGTTGCTCTGGTGGCGATACCCATGGTTCTGATGGGCGGCGCCTATGTCTGGCTGCGGCAGATCAGCCAGCCGACGCTGTCCGGCAGCTTGCGCCTGTCCGGCCTCCAAGACGATGTCGTCGTCGAGCGCGAGCCCAACGGCGTCGTGCACATCCGCGCGCAGAACGACCAGGATCTGGTTTTTGCCCAAGGTTTGGTCCACGCCCAGGACCGTTTGTGGCAGATGGAGTTTCAGCGCCGGATCGGCGCAGGCCGGCTTGCGGAAGTGCTCGGACCGCAGGCGCTAACCCGGGATCGTTACCTGCGCACCTGGGGATTTCACCGTGCAGCCCGGTTCGCCTACGAGCATCTGGATACAGAGGCACGCTCTTTGATCGATGCCTATGCCGCGGGCATCAATGCCTATCTCGACTCCGATCCACCACTGCCACTGGAGTTTCGCCTCCTGGACCTGCGCCCCGAGCCCTGGTCCGCGGCCGACGTGCTGGTTTGGTCCAAGCTAATGGCCTACAACCTGGCGGGCAATCGGCGCTCGGAGCTCCGCCGTTACCGCTTGTTGGCGCGCGGTCTCTCTGCGCAACGCATCGCCACCTTGATGCCCCTGTATCCGGGGGAGCGTCTCCCGGCAGATGTGCAATCGGACGCAGGTTCCACCGCCGACGCACAGGTCGAGCGGCAGTCCTCGGCCCTGCTGGCCCTCGACGGGGCCAACCGGGACCACCTGCCCCAGGCCTCGAACAACTGGGTGCTACGCGGCTCCCGGACCGCTACCGGCCTTCCCCTGCTGGCGAACGACGTGCACTTGGGCATGCAGCTTCCTTCGACTTGGCACCTGATGCACCTCAAGAGTCCGGGATTCGAGGTCATCGGAGCGACCCTGCCGGGGCTGCCTCTGGTGATCATCGGCCGCAACCGGGACATCGCCTGGGGGGTCACCAACCTGGGCGCCGACGTGGAGGACCTGTACCTGCTCACCGAGCGCGACGGAGGCTATCTCTACCGCGGAGGGGTTCGGGCCTACGACATCCGCGACGAGCTGATCGAGGTCCGAGACGCCAAGCCCGTCAATATCCGCGTGCGCGAGAGCCTGTTCGGCCCGGTGATCAGCGACGTGGTCGACAACCCCGCCGGCGCACCTCCGCTGGCCTTGCGTTGGACCGGGCACGACCCGGACGACACCACCTTTCAGGCCTTCCTGGGAATCAACCAAGCCCGCGACTGGGCCCAGTTCCGTGCGGCGATGGAGCACTATGTGGCACCCGGTCAGAGCTTCGTCTACGCCGACCGGGCGGGCCAGGTGGGTTTTCTGGCCAGTGGACGGGTACCCTTGCGCCGAGCGGATCACAGCGGACTCTATCCGGTACCGGGTGACGGCGAGTGGGGCTGGCGCGGATACATCCCCGCGTCCGAGATGCCGGCTCGTCTGAACCCGCCGGACGGCTTGATCGTCACCGCGAATCAGCGCATCACCGAAGCCGGCTACCCGCACCGTATCTCCTATGAATGGGGCGCGGACCCCTACCGCGCAGATCGTATCGAGCAGCTCATCCAAGCGCGGCCCACCCACGACCGCTCCTCCACCCAGACCTTGCAGCAAGATACGGTGACGCTCCTCTACCGCGAGCTTCGGCCCGTGCTCGAGGCAATAGATCCCCGCTCCGCGGATGCGCGCGAGTGGCTCTTGCGGCTCCTGGCCTGGGACGGCGACGCCAGTGCCAACTCGAAAGAGAGCGCGGTCTTTCACGCCTGGTACAGGGCGCTCTCGACCCTGCCTGCCGGGGAGACCGGAACCAGCTACTGGAGCGGCTATCCGCGCTTCCTGATCCGCGCCCTGACCGAAGGAGATTCCGCTTGCGAGGGACGCGCATCGGGCTGCCTCGGCTTCGCGTCGCGAAGCCCTGGATCGGGCGCTGCAATCACTGGGCGAGGACCCGCCGGCCTGGGGAGAGCTGCATCGGGCCCACCTCCCCCACGCGGTCTTGACGCACAGCTCGCTGAAGGTGCTGAGCGACCGCATCCTGGATCACGGGGGCAGTCCCTACACGGTCAACTCCGGTGGCTACCGGCAGGAGGACTGGGTCATGTACCACGGCGCCAGCTACCGGCAGGTCATCGACCTGGCGCAGCCGGAGCAATCCAGCTTCGTCATCCCTGGCGGGCAGACGGGCAACTGGCTGTCGAAGGGCTACGGGGACCAGCTGCCCTTGTGGCAGCAAGGGCGGTACCTTCCGATGCGTCGCGAGGGCTACGAGGTAGCGGACACCCTGGTGCTCGTCCCCGGGCCATGAAGCTGATGAAGGGTACTGCACAACCGCTAGTTTCGGCCCATTCCCCACAAGAATGTCACGAAGTTTAAGACGCTGTTTTGATCTATCTCTCTGAATTGCCACAATTACGGCTTACGACCCACTGCCGTCACTCGCGTAGTGAGTGCTGAGCGGCCGGTTAGCCGCGAAGCTCCTTGCGCGCCTGTTTGAGTCTCCTTCCTCTTCGTGCGCTCCCTTTGCGGAGCCGACGGGCGTATCGTCTCCTTCATCACCGATGCCGCCCCGCTCGAGCATATCCTAACCTCGGTGTCTCCGGTGAAACCGTGGTGCTGCCTCTACCCCATACCCTGGGCGGATGCCGCCGACGAAGATCGCAGCCATGTGACCGCGTATCGGCGAGGCTACTTTGTCCTGCTTCACTCGCAGTTCGGGACGGGCCCTCCTGACCAACCCGTGACCACCGGCACACACGTCGATTACTTATACCTGGGTAGAATTTGCAACAGATGCGCGTTTCCCTCGGTGCAACCTGGATCGCGCTCCAAGCGGCATATCGGACGATGCCTCCGCGCGCGTGAAAGGCCGAAAATATGCATTTGCAATACATGTATTATATAGACTACAATCGCTGTACCCTCAGTGCTAAAGAAACTTCAGTGCTGGTAAGAAAGTCGGAGGTTTTGCGTGAAAAGGTCTGCATTTCTGGTTCTGCTGACGTTTGGATTCGCACTGCCCACATCTGCCAACGTTATTAACGATTTTACGGGTCCCTACGACGTCGCCAATTGGACGACGACGATAACCCAAGGCGGCTCCGTCGATACTAGCGGTGCCCCGGCGTCCGTATCCTTGACGAGCAGCGACACGGGGAGCGGAAACAGCGAAACCGTCGATTTCACTGTCGCCGCCGCCGCAAACGGCAACGTTACGTTCGACTGGGTGTTCGTCACGAACGATGTGGATGGGCCTATATGGGATCCGTTCGGCTATCTTCTCAACGGCACCTTCACCCAGCTGACGGACGACCTCGGTCCCGACACCCAATTCAGTACCTTCATGTTCAGCGTCCTGGAAGGCGATATCTTCGGTTTTCGGGCGTTCACTGTGGACGATCTTTTGGGTGCCTCGACGACGGTCATCGAAAAGTTCATGGCGCCCGCGCCGTGCAGCTCCTACCTGGGCTCCGAGATCGGGGCCGGCAAGTGCATCGAGAACGGGACCGTAACCGTCGACGCCATGGATCAGATCATCTCGGGGACACTGGACGTGAGGGCCGGCGGAGGCACCGTCGACTCCAACGGCAACGACGCCACCCTGACCGGTGTCATCTTCGGCACCGGGGGCTTGACCAAGACCGGCCTCGGTTCCGTGACCCTCGCCGCCGAGAATACCTACACCGGTCGGACCATCGTGGATCAAGGGACCCTGGCCATCGACGGGTCGATCGCCTCGGGGGTGACCGTCAACCCGAACGGCACCCTGCGCGGGACCGGCGTCATCAATGGCGACGCGCAGGTCGCGGGGCGCCTGGCCCCCGGCAACGCCCTTGGGACCCTGACATTCAATGCACCGGTGGTCCTGCTCCCGGGTAGCGTGCTCCAGATCGACGTCGACGGGCCCGGCACCGGCAACGGGGCCGGCAACTACTCGCGCGTCCTTGTGCAGGGTGCCGGCAACACCTTTACCGCGGCGGGAGACTTCCAGCCCGTGCTGCGGGGCATCTCCGGCGATGCGACCAACAGCTACACCCCCGGCATCGGCCAGTCCTTCACTCCGGTGACCGCAACCGGGGGCATCCTGGGAACCTTCGACTCCCTGACCCAGCCCAACGGTCTCGCCGCGGGAACACGCTTCGATCTGCTGTACGATCCGACTGCGGTGCAGTTGGTGGTCACCCCCGCGCGCTATTCGGCCCTACCGAACCTCCCACTCTCGGGGAACGCGCGCTCCGTGGGTGCCGCACTTGATGCCGGCCGGCCCGCCGCCCACGCACGAAAGGACGCCCTGTTCCGCGCCCTGGCGATCCTCACGGAGCCCCAGCTCGCCGTCGCCCTGCCGCAGCTCGCCGGCGAGATCCATGCCGACATGATCGCCGCCAGCTTCAACGTCCACCGGATCGGGCGCGGCTTTGCCTTCGGACGCCTGCAGGACCTGCGACTCGGCCGTAGGACACCGGGGATGCAGTACACAGCAGCGGCCAGCGCAGACGCGACCGGTATGGAACGATATGTCTGGCTTCGGGCCGCCGGCGGTCGATTCGATACCGACGGGGACGGCGACGGCGAGTCCTTCGACGAGAACCTCTATGGCATCGCGGGCGGTGCGGACTTTCCCATTGCCGCCGGGCTTCATCTCGGTGCGGCTATCGCCTACGGTCACGGCAGCGTCGACACCAGCACCCAGGGTGACGGTGACACCAGCACGGTTCAGCTCATGGCCTACGGACTCTGGCAGAAAGACCAGTGGTTCGCCAACTTCGCCCTGGGCTACGGCTGGGACGATTACGACACCGACCGTGTGGTCGCGCTCTCTCCCGCACGCAGTTTGTCCTCGGACACCGACGGTGACAGCGTCTTCCTGGACTTGGAGGGCGGTATGAGGACCAACTGGCGCGAATACGTCATCGAGCCGACCGTCGGCATTCGCAGCGACGTCCTCAACCGGAGCCGGTTCAGTGAGCAGGGGCTCGGCGGGCTCGACGTCCGCAGCGACTCCTGGCAAGCACTCCAGACCCGACTGGGGGCCAAGCTCTCGCGTAACTGGAAGACCAACGGCATGGACGTCACCCCCGAGCTTCGTCTCTACTGGCTGCACGACTTCGGTGATGCCATCGCCAGTGAGTCCACAGCGGTCCTGGCCGGTCGCCGGTTCAGGGTGCAGGCTGCCGACGCCGGGCGCGATGCCCTTGCGGCGGGTTTGGGTGCCCGGATGACCGCGGCCGAGAACCTGGACCTCTACCTCGACTACGACTTCACCTACCGATCGTCACAGACGTCGCAGACCATCGCCGGCGGCCTGCAGCTTTCCTGGTAGTCGCAACCGCCTGGAAGGCGGATCGCCGAGGGGTGATCCCCGCGAGCCCGCGCCGCAGATCACCGGCCGCCGCATCTACAGGGACCAGAAGAGGTGGCAGGCGCTCACGGTGAACTTCATTCGATATCTTCCCGCTGGCGTACGAGCCGGTAGCCGCCAAGAACATTCGGGGACAATTCTTCTCCAGCACCGAGTCGCTGACCTTCCTGATGGGCGATATCGCGCTGGAGTAACGATCCGGGTTGGGGCTCGCCGCCGTTCAGCCACCCTATTGGAGCGGTTGCTGCGCTATTGCGTCCGGCCCACCTGCCACCCGTCGTCTTTTGCCCAACGTTTGCTCTGGAACGTAAACGTGCTATTCGATTGCAAATTCCGAGCGCGAAATCGTGGCCGAGACGGGGCAGTCATACCCTTGGCACCGGATGACGGCTCTTGGGATGTTCCTGACGCTCGTCGTGAGTGGTCCGAGTGACCGGTTGTGGCTGCCCTTCGCCGAGGGCGGGACGCCGGTGTCAGAAAACTTTACAGTCGCGGTCCGCGCACCCCACCCGGCGATTTTTCCCTCCAATCGAATTCGGCGAGCTCCCGATGCTCACGCCGGGTCGACGCCTGCTCCCAACGCCTCCATGCCGAACCAAGCGGCCCCATGCAGCGCCGCCTTCGGATCCTCAATCACGTGCACCGGCAGGCTGGAGCAGAAATCGCTGAAGCGGCCCTTGTCGGCGATCGCGCTGAGAAAATCGGGCCGTTGCAGCCGCTTGAGGATGCGCGGAGGGATTCCGCCGCCAAGATAGATGCCGCCCGTGGCCAGCAAGGTCACCGCCACGTTGCCGGACACCGTCCCCAGTGCCCGGATGAAGATGTCCAAGGTCGCCTCGCAGATGTCGGCCTTGTGCTCGAGGGCGGCCTGCACGATGACCGGCGTGCGGTCCGCTGCTGCCGCCAACTCGTCCCGCAGCCAATGAGGCACCGGATAGTTGCCTTGCTCATGGAGGAAGTCGTAGATGCCCGGAAGAAAGCTGCCGGAGCACACCCGCTCGAAGCTGACGTGTCCGTACCTGCGCTGCAGGTACTTCAGCAGCTCCATCTCCTGCAGATCGCGTGGCGCGAAGGAGGTATGCCCCGCTTCGGTAGCAAAGGCCCTGTATCCCTCGCCGGTCCACACCAGGAAACCGACCCCCAGCCCGGTGCCAGGGGCGATTACCGCAATGTTCCCCCGCTTCGCCGCAACGCCCGGATTGAGCGTCACCAGATCCTCCGCCTGCAGGTGAGGCACCGCGGTTGCGATGGATCTCAGGTCGTTGAGCAGATAGACCTTCGGGATCCCGAAGGAGTCGCTGATGGTCTCGGCGCCAATGACCCAGGAAAGGTTGGTGATCTGCGCGCTTTGGTCCTGCACGGGCCCGGCGACACCGAAGCTCGCGACCTCGGGCTTGGCCTTGGTCTCGCGGAGAAACTCGACCATGATGGCCTCCAGCGAGCTGTACTTCCCGTTCTCGAACCGGGCTTCCCGGATGGCTCCGCCGGCCACGCCTCTCTCACTGGAGTACAGCGCCAGGACGGTCTTTGTTCCGCCAATGTCTCCCGCCAGGATCATTCACTTGCCCCTCGATATGGTCGATTCGGCGCAGTTTACCGCAGACAGGGCGCGCGGGCTGTCCGTGCCTGCATGGCCGCGCGAACGCCGGGGAGCGGCCGTTGTATCAGGTCCGTCGTGGGTAGAGGGGCTCGAGGATCGCGCCCCTCGGCTGCTTTTCGGTCCGCGGGTCGGAAAGCTCACCCTGCAGGGCCTGCCACAGGAGCGGTCCGACCCAGGAATCCGGGCCGGGTGAGTAGAGTCGGCGCTCCAGCTCGCGCACTTGGTCGGCTCCGTGGGTCAGCCGCGCGCTCAGGGCGCCGAGATTGCGTGGCGCGTCCTCGGGCCAGCTCGCCTCGGCCCAATCCAAAAGGGCGCGGGCCGCGCGCGGGGCGTCGTTCGCTTCGCAGGCCGCCCGCAGCGCCTTCTTGGCCTCCGATCCCTTGACCGGGGCAATGGCCAAGCTGGCGTTGGAGGTCGCTCGGGCAGGGGCCGCTGCCGCCGCCCCGCCGTTGCGACGGCGCAGGGTCCGGACGCCGGCCAGTAGCAGCAACAGAAGGGCGGCTGCGGCGGCCAGGGCTAGGCGGGGGGTGTCGGCGGTCTCGGCAGCCGATTCCGGTAGCTTCGGTGTTCGCCTGTCCGGAGCTTGCCCCTGCGGTGCCGGGCTCGGCGGAGCCTGTACAGCCTGCTCCGGAGTCGGCTGTGCAGCGCTCCCCGCACCGACGTTCAAAGTCCACCCCGGAACGCTGGTCACCCGCTCCTGCTGCGCGACGGTGTCCCACCAGGTCACCTGGACCTTCGGAATTTCCAAGGTGCCGGCCTGCGATGGGATCAGGGTCAGGCTTTGGCGGCTGACGCCGTACAGGGTCTCGCCGTCGCTCCGGGTCTCGCTCTTGGTCTTTTCCGGATAGACCCGCAACCCGTTTGCTGCCGGAATCTCGATTTCCGGGATCTGGGGGCCGGACAAGCCCTTGGTCTTAAGGGTTAGTGTGCGGGTTACCGGCTCGCCCACCCGTAGCTCGGGCGGTCTCTCGGCCCAGGAATCCACGATCTCCAGGGCCTCCGCGGGAAGCCAGTGGTCGCCCGCGTATCCACCGGGCCGCGCCTTCACGTTGAGGGTGACGGCGCGGCTGCGGGCGCCGACGGGCTCGCCCCGGTCGAACATGCCGAAGGGGTCGGAGGTCAACGGGCTGTTTTGGAACAAGCGGTCGAAGAATGGATCGCCAAGCATGCTGCCACCTATCCCTCGTCGCCGTCCCTTCTTGGCTCGCGCGCTGCCCTCGAAGGCCACCGGCGGAATGCGTAGCTCGCCGCTGCGTTCCGGCGAGAGGGTGTAGCGGCGCTCCACCACCTGATACTCGCGCCCGTCCCTGCGGGTGCTGTACTGGCGGTCCTCGCCCAGCTTGGTCACAAGCGCGCCCTCGGCCCGTGGGTCGTCCAGGCTGCCCTTAAGCAGGGGGATGGCGGTGTACAGACGCACCCTCAAGGGTACCTGCTGCTGCACCATCAGCTCGCCGGAATCCGCGTCGACCTCCAGCTCGACGAAGATGTCGTCACCGCTGCTCCCCGAGCCGCTCTCCGGGACCTCGCTCACTTGCAGGCTCAGGGGTGCCGTCCGACTTGAACCGACGGGGATGGGGGGGATCTCGATTGTGCCGGTGCGTTTGGGTGCCAGGGTCACCAGCAGTCGAACCGTATCGGTACGCCGACCATTGACGATGCTGATGTTGGTGCTTTGGCTGGTGCCGAGCAGGTCGAAATCCGCGTCGAGCCCCGAGAGGTCCGGTTCTCCGAGGGTCCCGCTCGTCGTCTCGATGACGAGAGTGACGGTATCGCCCTCGTAGACCGACTTGCGGTCGAAGTAGGCGCGTAGGTCGCCGGCCATGGCGGGGATCGCGAGGGCCAGCGCTACCAGAGCTGCCAGGGCGCCGACCGCCAGCGGGCTCCATCTCATCCGGGGCTCCGATGTCTTCGGGGTCATGCCCGATATCCTCCGTATACTCACCAGGGGTTACCCGAGGTCACCGTACCTTCCGCAGCGGCTCGGGACCGGTACTGGTAGAGGAACTTACGGCGCAGCAGACCGGCCGGGTCGTCCGGGATACGCCGCAACCACTGGTTGGCGGCCTGCTGCGCCTCGCGCTCCTCGGTGCTGGGCTCGTCCCGCGGGGAGGCAGACTCTTCCGTGGCTTGCTCGTGCGAATGCTCCGCCGCCTCCTCCCGGTAGTCGGCCGCGGCCTGCTCTGTCTTCTCCCGGTCCTCGGCCTCTGCGGGTTCTGCCTCATCCCCGGGGTCGGAGTCGGAGCCGTTGCCGGAGGTTTGATCCTGCGGTGTCTGCGCGGCTTCGCCGGGCTGATCCGAGCCCTGTGTGTCCGCCTGATCCTCCCCCTCTCCGGACTCCTGCCGCTGCTCACCTTCTTGCTGCTCCTGACCGGTCTCGTCCTGTTCCCCGGAGCCGGCATCCTGCTGCCCTTCTTCTCCTTCGCCTTGGGACTGTTGCTGCTGCTCTAAGCAGCTCCTCGATCAGCGCCTTGTTGTAGGCCGCGTCCTCCATTTCCGTCGCCTTGGCGAGGGCTCTGTCGTACGCGGCGATGGCCTCCTGGAGCTGTCCCGATTTGGCCAGGGCGTTGCCGCGATTGTAGTGACCATCGGCCTGGTCGACGTCCGCGAAGGCCGCGGCGGCGGCCTCGAAATCGCCCAGGCGGTAGCTGGCGGTGCCCCGCTGCCCGGGCTGCTCGGCCAGGTCGAGGGCGCGTTCGTGCTCGCCGCGGTCCAGGGCCGCCGCCGCTTGCTGGTCAGGGCGCTGCCAGAGGTCGTCCCAGGAAAAGGCCATCGCCGGCTCGGGTGCCATCAGCGCGCCGCTTATCGAAAGGGACAGCGCCAGCATCCAGCCTTTACGGAAGGACAAGGCCCCCAGGGGCAGGACGGCGAGCAGAAGCCAGGGCCCGAGCTCACGCCAGACCTCCGCCTGGGCTTCGTCATCGGACAAGGCCTGGTCGGTCAAGCCCGCCGTCTCCCGCAAGGTGCGGTCCAGGTCGGTCCCGTCGGCGCTCAGGCGCGCGAAGACGCCGCCGCCGGCACCGGCCAGTGCCTTCATCGAGCCCACATCCAGCCGCGCCAGGACGGGATGCTCGTCGTTGTCGAGCACGCCGGGAACAGGGGCTCCGTCCTCGGTCCCCACGCCGATCACCGACAGGCTGTGCCCGGCGGCGCGCAGGGCCTTCGCCTCCGTCAAGGCCTCGGGTCCGCCTGCGTCATCGCCCACCAGCAGGACCTCGCCCCGTGCGGAGCCCGCCCGGGCCAGGAGCTCTACCGCCTTGGCGATTGCAAGGTCCGGGCGGCTCCCCTGCACGGGCATGATCTCAGGGACCACCGCGTCGAGCATGGCGAGGATGGTGTCGGCGTCGTCGGTCAAGGGGGATACCACGAAGGCTTCGCCGGCGAAGGCGATGAGGCCCGCCTGACCGTCACGGCTGCGCTCCAGGATATCCGCCACCTTGTAGCGGGCGCGGGCGAGCCGCGACGGCTTCAGGTCCGTGGTCTCCATGGACCGGGACAGATCCAAGAGGACGACACGCGCCAACTCGCCACGAAAGGCGGGGACCGGGAGCCGTTCGAAGGTCGGGTTGGCCAGGGCCAGGACGGCGGTCAGCCAGCCGGCGGCGAGCAGCGCCAGGGGCAACCAGCGGGCCTTGCCGCCCGCATGCACCAGCAGGTGGGGGAGCAGGTCGGGATCCACCACCCGCTGCCAGGCGCCCGCCCCCGACCCTCGGCGGCCGACGCCCCACAGGATCGCGGCCAAGGGGAGCAAGGCGAGGAACCACTCGGGATCGAGAAAGTGGAATTCGGATGGCATCGATCTAGCCTGAAGGATAGAAGCTACGAGTCACGCTGATCACACGAATGTTGTCAAAGAGCCGATCAAGTTGGGGCATGTCTGTGGGGGCTCACGGCAGCGGGGCCCGGGTCGTCTCCTCCGTGATGGAACCGAGCGACCGAAGCTCGAGAACAACCCCGTACCCGCAAGGCCCAGCAAGGCGCTCAAAAACAAGGCCGCAGCGAGAGGCCACTGGAAGAGCTCCTGCACCGGGCGGAAGGTCTTCTCGTCCGATACCACGGGCTCCAGCTCGTCCAGCAGGCCGTAGATGGCCTGGAGTCCGGCGACGTCGCGGGCCCGGAAGTAGCGCCCGCCGGTCGCCTTGGCGATGTCCTGGAGCGTGCGCTCGTCGATTCTCGCGCCGCCCAGGGCCAGTCCAAAGGCCCCGCGGGACTCGGCGCCTACGCCGATGGTGTAGATGCGCACCCCCTCCCCGGCTGCGAGCTCGGCCGCCTTCATGGGGGCGATGCTGCCGGCGGTGTTGGCGCCGTCGGTGAGCAGGATCAGGATGCGGTTCTCGGCCGCCTGGTCGCGCAGGCGCTTGACCGCCAGGCCGATGGCGTCGCCGATGGCGGTCTCCCGGCCGGCGAGCCCGACGGCCGATTCGAAGAGCAGCGTGCGCGCGGTCTCCCGGTCGAAGGTCAGAGGCGTCTGCAGATAGGCTTGGCTGCCGAACAGGATCAGGCCGATGCGGTCGCCCTCGCGGCGCTCGATGAAGTCGCCGGCCACCGCCTTGACCGCGGTCAGGCGCTCGACCACCCGGTTGCCGATGACCATGTCCTGCTCGACCATGGAGCCGGAGATGTCCACCGCCAGCATCAGGTCGCGCCCCTCCATGGGCAGGGCGATGGGGTCGCCGATCAGCTGAGGTCGGGCGGCGGCGGTCACGAGCAGAACCCAGGCCAGGCCCCCGAGCAGCGCTCGCAAGAGCCTGGACCCGGCCGGACCGGACTCTGCAGCGGCGAGGGCGCCGAAGAAGGGGATGCGCAGCGCACTGGCGGGGTGTTGCTGTGCCCGCGGAAGCAGATAGTAGGCTGCCAACGGTAACGGGAGCGCCGCCAGGACCCAGGGCCAAGCCAGATCAAGGTTCATGTGTTCCTCCTGATCCAGTCCGCGGCGAGGGCCAGCAGTGCATTCGCATCGAAATCCGGTGCAGGGGCATACGGGCCCTCGGCCAGCACCCTGCCGGGGCCGTCTGCGAACCGGCCCCTGCCGCCGTTGAGATCGAGGAACTCCAGCCAGCTTGGACCGGTGAGAGAGGCGACCTGCGCGCGGGGAAACCGGGCCAAGGCGACCCGCTTGAGCAGCGCCGATACCTCCGCGGCCAGGTCGGGTCCCACGCCTCGGCCTTCCAAGGCGGCGAGCTCGTCGAGGATCTTCCGCCGGCGGCGCAGGAGGCGGGAACGGCGGAGCAGCCACCAGGCCAACAGGCCGAGCAGCGCCAATCCCAGGGCAAACAACACCCACCAGCCGGGCGCGGGGGGCCAAAATCCGGGTGTCGGCGGGGCATGGATGTCGCGTAGCGCGAGCTCCTGTCCCAAGGGCATCTGGTTCATGCCACCGCCTCCAGCCTGCCCGGCCGGCGGCGGCCGAGCAGGTCCAAGCACGTGGCCAGCCGGGCCACCGGGTCATCTTCGGTCGAGAAACGGATCAGGGGGATTCCACGTCCGGCGGTAAGCGCCTGGACCGCCGCCTGGTGTCGTGCCAGATGGGCCTCGTAGCCGCCGCGGCCCTGGCGCGTTCCGGTATCCAGCACCCCGGTGCGCAAACCGTCGGTGATGCCGTAACGCCCGGCGGGAGGGGGCGCCAGCTCCAGAGGATCGGCCACCTGGCACGCGACGATATCGTTGTGGCGGCGAAGCTTGCCCAGGTGGCGTCCGCTCTCCTCGTCCATGGAATAGAAGTCGGAGATCAGGAACACCAAGCTGCCGGGCCGGGCGACCCGCCGCAGGCGCGCCAGGGCCGTGGACATGGCGCCGGGATCGCTCTGGTGGGCCAGGCCGGCGAGCGGATCTCCGGCCTTGGCCAGGGCGCGGATCAGGCGCATGACCGCGTGCCGGCCCCCGGCCGGCTGCAACTCCTGGTGCTCACCGTTGAACAGCAGCGCCCCGATCCGGTCGTGATTCGCGGCGGCGGCCCAGCCCACGAGCGCGGCGATGCGGGCGGCGATGACCGATTTGAAGGCGCCGCGCGTACCGAAGAACATGCTGGGACCCAGGTCCAGGAGGGTTACCACAGGCCGCTCGCGCTCCTCCTCGTAGAGCTTGACGTGGGGGCGTCCGGCGCGGGCGGTGATGCGCCAATCCATGTTGCGGATGTCATCGCCGGCCTGGTAATGACGCGACTCCTGGTAGTCCATGCCGCGTCCGCGAAAACGCGAGCGGTGACCGCCGGTAATGACCGAGCGCGAGGGTTGGCCGCGCTTGAGCTGAAGTCCCTCCACGCGGCGGCGTAGCCCGATGAGGTCCTCGACAATCACGCGGACGTTGGGGCCTGTGGGCTCTTGCTTCGTTTGTGGAGTCATCTGTTAATCACATTCCCTCGCGCTCGTTGCGCCCCTGCGGTTCAAACCTTTTTCTCCGGGGCTCAAACCATCGGGACTCGCTTCAGCAGCAGCTCGATGAAGCGGTCGGCATCGATTCCCTCGGCCTCCGCCTCGTAGCTCATCAGCACGCGATGGCGCAGCACGTCGAATACGACCGCGTGGATGTCCTCGGGCGTGACGAAGTCGCCACCGCGCAGCCAGGCATGGGCGCGGGAGCAGCTGTCCAGACCAATGGTCCCGCGGGGGCTGGCGCCGTAGTCCACCAGGTGCCTCAGTTCCTCCCCGTAGGGGGCCGGGTCTCGGGTCGCCAGCACCAGCTGTACCAGGTACTCCTCCAGGTTGGACGCCATGTGCAGGGCCATGGCCTCGTCGCGGGCGGCAAATACCTGCTCCTTGGTCACCAGTATGTCGGCTTCCGGGACGGTTGCGCGCCGACGGCCCGCCTCGGCGCGGGCGATGTCCAGAATGCTGCGCTCGGCGGCGGCCTCTGGATAATCCACCCGCACGTGCATCAGGAAGCGGTCCAATTGGGCTTCGGGCAAGGGGTAGGTACCTTCCTGCTCGATGGGATTCTGGGTTGCCATGACGAGGAAAAGGTCCGGCAGTCCGTAGGTCCTGGAGCCGACCGTGATCTGCTGCTCCCCCATGGCCTCCAGCAGGGCGGACTGGACCTTGGCCGGGGCGCGGTTGACCTCGTCGGCGAGCACCAGGTTGTGGAACAGGGGGCCTCGCTGAAACTCGAAGCTACCGGTCTCGGGGCGGTAGATGTCAGTCCCGGTCAGGTCGCCGGGAAGGAGATCCGGTGTGAACTGGATGCGCTGAAAATCCCCCTCGATACGGCTCGCCAGGTGCTTGATGGCCGTGGTCTTGGCCAGACCGGGGGCTCCCTCGACCAGCAGGTGGCCCTCGGCCAACAGGGCGATGAGCAGGCGTTCGACCAGCGCGGTCTGGCCGACGATGCGCCCGTTGATGTCGGCACGCAAGCGGGCAAAGGCGGCGCGCAAGACGTTCGCGGGCTCGGATGCCGTGGCGGAGCACTCCGCATTGGCTGTATCTGCGGTCATTTCTCGATTCCTTTAACGGTTGAGCTCCAAAGCCGGGGTCGATTCGATTGTTGGTGGACTCCGGCATCCCGGCGCAGATCTTACTAAGCCCGACGACCACAAGGCTACAGGTTCAAATTCTAATCCTTTGCACCTTGCGTGGAGTGTTCCCGAACATTAACTCTCGGTAAGGTTGCATATACCGGACGGGGGGGAAATAGCCGTCGGTGCACAGCACCGCCACTGCCGCGGGCACAGCACCGCCAGTCCCTGTTCTGTCGCCTCGGCCATGTCTTCGCGAATATCCAGGAAGGAAGCCTTGAACCACTCCGGATGCTCGTGTCAGCCGGGATTTGCCAGGCCGGCGTCTAGGGTGGATTTGCCTTGAGGGGTTGCGCCTGGTCCACCAATAAAGGACAACATGCCGATCAGTAACCAGATGGCTTTCATCTGCGATTTTCTACCCGATCGTTGGATGTTCGCGCATCATAGGGGTTTAGACGCCGTATCATAACCTCCGTCCGCTGCGGGAAATGCCCACAATCCTTTATTACATTCACGACCCCATGTGCAGTTGGTGCTGGGGTTTTCGTCCGACGCTGGAAAGGCTTCGGGCGGACCTGCCGAACCATATCCGGGTCGAGCGACTTCTCGGCGGCCTGGCCCCGGACACGGACGAGCCCATGCCGCAAGAGATGCGCGAATGGTTGCAGCAGATCTGGCGTAAGATCTCCAGAGCGTATTCCGGGCACCCGGTTCAACCATGACTTCTGGGCCCGTTGCGTACCCAGGCGTAGCACCTACCCGGCCTGCCGGGCCGTCATCGCCGCCCGCCGCCAGAACCCGAGGCTCGATGAGGCGATGACCTACGCCATCCAGCGCGCCTACTACCTTGAGGCGCGAAATCCGTCCGACCGGGATACCTTGATCGCGCTGGCGCGGGAGATCGGGGCGGACGCCGATGCGTTCGCGAAGACACTGGACTCGCTGGAGACCCAAGCCGAGCTGGAGCGGGAGATCGAGCTGATCCGGGAAATGGACGCTTGGCGGTTTCCCTCCCTTGTGCTCGACTCGGAAGGCGGCCGCTGGCGGGTGCCTGTCGATTCCCTGGATGCGGGGGCGATGCTTGAGACCATCCGCATGCTCACTTGCCTGTGCAGCAGCAGAAATAGCGTTCAGTAATTCCTCTCGACGCCTCCTTGATTAATCGGTGGCGTCCCAACTTGGAGGCTCATCGTCAGTCCCTCGCCGCGACCCTCCCCCTCAACGGGGAGAGGGTGCGAAGCAGAAGCCGACTGCGTCAACCAATCGGCTCCGGAGCCACCGGAACCAGCTTCCAGATGTCCCGGTTGTACTCGGCGATGGTCCGGTCCGAGGAGAAGCGTCCGCTGCGGGCCGTGTTCAAGATGGCCATTTTCGCCCAGCGCTCCCGGTCTGCGTAGGCGACGGCGGCCCGCAACTGGGCATCGCGGTATCCGTTGAAATCCGCCACCGTCATCCAGGGGTCATAAGGGCTGCGCATGGCCTGCACGATGGGCTCGAAGATTCCCGGCTCGAACTGACTGAAGTGCCCGGACTCCAAAAGGGCCAAAACCTCTTGCAGTGCCGGATCATTGGCGATGATACCCTCCGGGTCATAGCTGTGCGCGCGTCGACTCGACCTGCTCCGCGGTGAGGCCGAAGAGGAAGAAGTTCTCGTCGCCCACCTCCTCGCGGATCTCGATGTTGGCGCCGTCCAGCGTGCCGATGGTCACCGCGCCGTTCATCATGAACTTCATGTTGCCGGTGCCCGAGGCTTCCTTGCCGGCGGTGGAGATCTGCTCCGAGAGATCGGTGCCCGGGGCGATGACTTCCATAATGGAGACGCGGTAGTCGGGGATGAAGGCGACCCGCAGCAGCCCTTCTGTATCGCCATCGGAGTTGACCACCCGAGCGACGTTGTTGATCAGCTTGATGATCAGCTTGGCCGTGGCGTAACCGGGTGCCGCCTTGCCGCCGATGAGCACGTAGCGCGGTGTCCAGTCGCGCGGTGTCGCCGCGCTTGATGCGGTTGTAGAGATGGATGACGTGCAGGATGTTGAGCAGCTGACGCTTGTACTCGTGGATGCGCTTGACCTGGACGTCGAACATGGCGTCCGGGTCGAACGTCACGCTGGCAGTCGTGAGCGACGAGCCGGGCCAGCTGCTCTTTGTTCGCCCGCTTGATACCGCGCCAGCGTCTCGCGGAAAGCGGCATCGTCGGCATGCGGGCGCAAGGCCCTCTAGCTCGGTACAGGTCGCGGACCCAGCCGTCGCCGATGGTCTCGCGCAGCAGATCGCGCAGTCCCGGATTGCACGTGGCCAGCCAGCGGCGCGGCGTGACGCCGTTGGTCTTGTTGTTGAACTTCCCGGGCCAGAGCTCGTAGAAGTCGCGGAACAGGCCGTCTTTGCAGCAGCTGGGAATGCAGCTCCGCCACGCCGTTGACCGAGAAGCTGCCGACGATGGCCAGATAGGCCATGCGCACCTGCGGGTCGTCCGCCTCCTCGATCAGGGACATGCGCGCCTGGCGGTCCATGTCGCCGGGCCAGCGTGTGGCAACCTCGGTCAGAAAGCGGGCGTTGATCTCGTAGATGATCTCCAGCAGGCGCGGCAGCAGCTGCGCGAACAGCCGCACCGGCCAACGCTCCAGGGCCTCCGGCAGCAGGGTGTGGTTGGTATAGGCCATGGTTGCGCTGGTGATCGCCCAGGCCTCGTCCCACTCCAGGTCGATGCTCGTCGATCAGCAGGCGCATCAGCTCGGCGACGGACGATGGCGGGATGGGTGTCGTTGAGCTGGAAACAGTTCTGCTCGGCGAAGCGGCTGAAATCGTGGCCCGTGCAAGCGGATCCACTCCCGCAGCACGTCCTTGAGGCTGGCGCTGGCCAGGAAGTACTGCTGGCGCAGGCGCAGCTCCTTGCCGTTCTCGCTGGCGTCGTTGGGATAGAGCACCATGGTGATGTGCTCGGCGTCGTTCTTGGCTGGCGACCGATTCGGGATAGCTGCCGGCGTTGAACTCGCCCAGGTCGAACTCGTCGGTGGCCGCCGACTTCCACAGGCGCAGGGTGTTGATGGTGCCGTTGCGGTAGCCGGGAATCGGCGTGTCGTAGGGCACCGCCAGCACGTCGTGGGTATCCACCCAGCGCACCATGGTGCGCCCGTCGGCGTCCTGGTAGAACTCCGTGTGCGCCGCCGAACTGGACGCGCTGGGTGTACTCCGGGCGTTCCAGCTCCCAGGGATTGCCGTCGCGCAGCCAGTGATCCGGCTCCTCCACCTGGTAGCCGTTCTCGATCAGCTGGCGGAACATGCCGTACTCGTAGCGCAGGCCGTAGCCCTTGACCGGCAGCTGCAGGGTGGCGCAGCTGTCGAGGAAACAGGCCGCCAGGCGCCCCAGTCCGCCGTTGCCAAGCCCGGCGTCCGGCTCGGTCTCGGCGATCTCCTCCAGGAGCAGACCCAGGTCGTAGAGTCCTCGTTCCGCCTCGTCGCTGACGCCCAGGTTGAGCATGGCGTTGCTCAGGGCGCGGCCCATGAGGAACTCCAGGGACAGGTAGTAGGTGCGCTTGCAGTCGGCCTCGTCGTAGGCGTAGCGGGTCTTCTTCCAGCGTTCCATGAGGCGATCGCGCATGACGACGGCCAGGGCCCGGTAAGGATAGTAGGCTGAACGCGAGTCCTTATCCCTCCCGAAGGTATGGGAGTAGTAGTGCTTGAAATCGCTCGCCAAACCTTCCGCGTCCATGGCCAGCGGCGGCTGGTCGAAGAGTCGTTCGTTGGGATGGCTCTTGCGCAGGTCCGTAAAGGGAGACATGGAAAAAACCTTAATTTATTCAGTATGATACCCTTGGATTCCCTGGAAAGGACTACGCTGCAGCAGACCGCTGAACCGCCACACCCTGCGCTGGTGCCGATTTAACCAGAAATAGGCGCCCCGCATAAGTGCTTATACCAATAAAGCCGTAACATCCCGGGACTCCTTTTTCGGGCACGCTCAAAAGTACAGGGCGGAAATCCGCCAACCGAGATCGCGCAGCTTCAAGTGAACATGGATCGGCGTGTCCTTTTCGGCTCCGATGCGCGCGACGACGCGATCGGGGGCATCGAAGAACGCATAAGAGACCGACCGAGAAACCCCTCCTCGTCACCGCTTACGCCCTTGTCCAAGAGCCGCTCGCGTACCCAACCGAGGGTCACAAGCTGCTCCACGGCGTCGCTGCCCCCGACCCCGATTCCGTTCCTGAAGCCAGCGGATAAAGGAGTCCGACAGGTCGCCGATGCTGCTGTCCGCATCCTTGTTGAGCTTTGTCTTGATCGCACCGCGGACCGCGTCCAGATCCACCAGCTCGGCAAGCGCCGCCGAGTCGTCGTTACGCAAGGCTCGGTCGATCCGCCACAGGGTGGCGTAGGGCCAGGCCAGATACGCCAGGAGCAACACCGTGACCAAGAGCAGGGCCAGGCCGAGGAAGGGCAAGGTACGCGGGCGTTCTTTTCGAGGCCGATCCAAGATCCGATCGGGTGACTTGAGCCGCTTCACGGCGTTCCAGCTCCCTGCCGCTCCAGCTCCTCACCCGTTTCCAGCCATGCGGCCTCGGTCTGCTCCAGGTCGGCATCGAGGCGGTGTTTCTGCTCCAGGAGAGCCAACAGCCGATCCTTCGCCGAGGGCTCGTAGAGCTCTGGCGCGGCCAGCTCGCGCTCTAGCTCGCCGTGGCGTGCAGAGAGGTCGGCAAGCCGCGTCTCCAGTGTCTGCAGACGGCGGCGAAGCGGCTGCAGGCGGCGTCGCTCTTCTGCTTCCTGCCGCCGTTGGTCCTTGCGTGATACGCCGCTTTGCGGCGGCGCTTCGGCGGCGGCCTGCTCCCTGCTCGCCTGCCGTTTGGCCAGCCAAGCGGGGTAGTCGTCCAGGTCCCCGGCGAAGGGGGTCAAGGCGCCCTCGTCCACCAGCAGCAGCTCGTCGCTGGTCACCCGCAGCAGGTGCCTGTCGTGGGAGACCACCACCAGCGCCCCCTCGAACTCCTGCAGGGCCTCGCTCAAGGCGTGGCGCATTTCCAGATCCAGGTGGTTGGTGGGCTCGTCGAGCAGCAGCAGGTTGGGCCGTTGCCAGATCAACAGGGCGAGTGCAAGTCGCGCCTTTTCGCCCCCCGAGAAGGGGGCCACGCGCTCCAGGGCCTTGTCGCCGGTAAAGGCGAAGCCGCCCAGGAAATCACGCAGCTCCTGCTCTCGGACGTCCGGTGCGAGGCGCTGCAGATGCTTGAGTGGGCTGTCGTCGCCCCGTAGCTGGTCCATCTGGTGTTGGGCGAAGTAGCCCACCTGCAGCGACTGGGCCGGCAGGCGGCGGCCGGACTGCAAGGGCAGGGTGCCGGCGAGCAGCTTGATGAGCGTGGACTTGCCCGCCCCGTTTGGTCCGAGCAGGCCGATGCGGTCACCCGGTGCCAAGCTCAGATCCAGTCCCGAGAGTACGGTGCGCTCTGCGTAGCCGGCGGTAACTTCCTCTAGCAGCAGCAGGGGACGGGGCAGGCCCGGAGGCTCGCGCAGCCGGAACGAGAAGGGCGCGTCCACGTGCGCCGGTGCGATCAGCTCCATACGCTCCAGGGCCTTGAGGCGGCTCTGGGCCTGACGCGCCTTGGTCGCCTTGGCGCGGAAGCGGTCCACGAAGCGCTGGATGCGGACGATCTCCTGCTGCTGCCTGCTGAATGTGGCTTGCTGCTGGGCTAGGCGTTCCGCCCGTTGGCGCTCGAAGGCGCTGTAGTTGCCCGCGTAGAAACCTACACGGCCCCGGTCGATGTGCAGGATGTGGTCGCTGATTGCGTCGAGAAAGTCCCGGTCGTGGGAGATCAGCAGCAGGGTCCCGGGATAGGACTTGAGCCAGGACTCGAGCCAGATCACGGCGTCCAGGTCCAGGTGGTTGGTGGGCTCGTCCAGCAGCAACAGGTCGGAGCGGCACATCAGGGTACGCGCGAGAGACAGGCGCATGCGCCAGCCCCCGGAGTAGCTGTCCACCGCCCGTTGCTCCTCGCCGGGCGCAAAGCCCAGTCCGTGCAGAAGCCGGGCGGCGCGGCTCTCGGCCCCGTATCCGTCGATTGCCTCCAGGCGCCCGTGCAGCTCAGCCTGGCGCAGACCTTCGTCGGTCGCTTCGGCGGCGGCCAGCTGTGCCTGCACGCTGCGCAGCTCCCGGTCTCCATCCATGACGAGCTCGATGGCTGCGTGCTCGCCGCTCGGCGTCTGCTGGGCCACGTGGGCGATCTCCCAACCGGCGGGAAAGACGCACTCCCCCGCGTCCGGGTGCAGCTCCCCCCGGATGAGTGCGAACAGGCTGGATTTGCCGCATCCGTTCGGACCCACCACGCCAACCTTCTGCCCGGGATAGACGGTTGCGTTCGCGCCTTCCATGAGCAGGTTGGAGCCGCGGCGCAGGCTCAGGTCGCGAAGCTGGAGCATATCAAGCTCAATCCGTAACTTGGAATTGCGAAGGCGCAGTGGACGCCAAGGAATCGACTTCGCCTCTTACACCAAACAGAGCTCTGGGGTGAGTGCTTGTGATCAATGCAAGGTACCACTGGTTGCCCATTTCTGGCCGAGGATACTATCTTTCCTCGTGGCTCTATCGGATTGAGGATGTGGAGCCTTCGTCTCGGACTCCGCGCGACGTCGAAACCCGTCATGGGTCAAGGGCCGAACGAGAGGATCAAACCGACCGTGACCAGTGCTAAAAGCGAGGCCCGTAGCCCCGCCCAGAGCCAGAACACGCGGCTGATCCGACCCAGGAAGACCCCGAGCAGGAAAACCAACACCAGAGCCGCCGCTATTCCAAGATCGATGGGGGAGGCCGGGAGCGGCACCCCGGCCGCCGCCAGCCAAAGGGGTATCAAAATAAGCTGGGCGATGAGAAACGGAGACAAGCCGTTGACGAGCGCGACGATCACTGGGGCCAGGCGGGCCGCCTGCTCATGGGCACTGTCGTCGAGAGGATCGACCATGGCCTCCCGCAAGCTGTCCAGCTCCTGCCGACGTTCCGCCGCCTCGCTGATGTAGGCGCTGGATAGTCCGCTGACACCCAATGCCACAGCCGTACCGAATCCTGCCGACAAGACGGTACTCAGGCTGATCTCGGCTCCAACGCGAAATCCCATGAGAAGACCCAGAAGGGTTAGGGCGCCATCGAAACCGTTGGTAACGAAGTAGCGGCGCGCGATCAACCCTGGACGGGCGATGGCCAGTGCGCGCTTAAGCTCGTCGGGGAGCGGCATCTTTGGGGCGGATTAGGTCTCGCTGGAGGGGTCGCCGAAGACTGTGCACTTGTCGATGCTGTGTATCGAACCGCCCATGGAGCGGATGGCGTCCTCGATGCGGGGGTAGTCCAAGTCCTCTCCTTCGATAACGAGAGTCAGGGTCTCGGTTTTTTCGTCCATCTCAACTACGTCTAAATCTACTCGATAGCTTGCCTCCAGAGCGGCGATGGCGGTCGCTAGCTCCAATACGTTGGGCAGATGAGGCTTAAGTACGTCGAGCTCGATTTTACGGAGGTTTGGCATGGGGCTGTGCTGCAATTTCCAAGTGGTTGACAACTTCAGATAGAGTTTAGCCGCGTCGGGTCTCGCGGCGCCGCGCGCCTGGCCGACAAGTCACGCCGCGGAGCGGTGTAACCAGATCAGACCGGTGTGACCAGAACCGTAGAATGGGGCGAGGCACGGAGACCTTTGCAGCGAGGACCATGGGCATTGCGGAGCTCGGCCCGCCTATCGGGGCACGACCTGCAGCGGTGACGATGCAGCGCCTACCTAGGCCGACGGCGTTGCGGCGAAAGAGCTGTGGTGCCTTCAGCCTGAATTCTTCCGCCTGGAAAGGGCTTTCAATTCCAACCCCGAAAGCGCTCGATGACCGTTGCTCCGGCGTCCCATCACTGCGTGCCGCCGGCGCGGTTTGTGGCGGTATTTCTTTTGTCGTGGCACCGATTTCACCGAGTGGGTGTGTCGATCCGGCCGAAGCCAGGGCCTCAAGCCTCTCATCGGGAGCATTAGCCCCAACCAGGGGGCCGCCGTCCTTCGCCGTCTTGTCCCCGGTGGAGGCGTCGCCCGCGTCGCGATTGCTCTGGGGGTGATTGGTCTCGGAGCGGGTTATAACCTGCTCGCTTACCGTCCGGTCGTTAGGGTCAGAGACCGGTTCCGGCTCGGATTTCGGCTCCGCAAACGCGATTCGGTCTCCATGGGCCGGCTCGTCCAGCACGGCGAGCAGCGGCTTGTCGCGGGCGTAGAGGTCGCGGCGCAAGCCGACACGGCCATGGTCGTCGGCCACCGCGGTCAGGTAATAAATGAGGACGGGGAGATGCTCGTCGAGCTTCACATGGCGCGTGCGGCCGCGCCGGACGATGACTTTGGTGCTCCAGACCTCTTTTTGATCGCGGATGAGACGCAGCTTGTAGTCAGTCAAGTCGACGAATAAATAGTCCGCCGGCAGGTCGTTGTAGAGCCAGCGCATGCGCTCCAGGTTGGCCCGAATCTTCGCCAGCCGGTCGTCGATCGGCCGGTTCAAGGCCCTGATCGTATTCGGGCCGATGACGCCGTCGGCGGATAACCCGGAGCGTTTCTGAAATCCCTTGACGGCCTCTGCGAGGTTCTCGTCGTAGACCTGCGGATTCGCAGACGGTCCGTCCTCGAAGCCGTCGGTCACATACAGTCGCTCGCGAATCACCGGGACACGCGGGTCCAGTGTGCCCGGGCTCAGGTTTGCTCCGACCGGAATCTTCTCCCGGCCACCGCGGTCGGCGATCGCCAAATAGCGCTGGTACCCACGCTTGAGGTTCTCGTAGAACGGCGGATGCGGAAGCAGGGCGTCCAACTCCTCTGCCAAGTCCGGCGAGGCCAGCACACGCCCCATGTCAGCCTTCAGGCCAGCGGCGTCGGCCTTTTCGACGAAGGCGAAGCCGCGACTGATCTTGCGCGGGTTGTATTTACCGAAGCGGAAGTGGTGCAGATAGCGCAGCAGGGCGTCACTGAGCAGGAAGTCGGCGATGGTGCGTTGATTCCCCGGCGCATTCGTCAGCCGACCCTCATCGATCAGCCGTTCGATCTCGCTCGAGCGAAAGTCCTCCGGATTGAAGCCGTCCTGAACGCTCTGCCGGGCCAGCCACAACATCTGCCGGGCACGGCCTTCGTCCCAGAACCCCCCGGGGCCGTGCTCGGCATAGAGCTCGGAAAGCAGCCGACTGGAGAACAGGCGGATACCGGCGTTGGCCGCATCCTTGGTGGCCTCAGGGTTCGGCGGCGTCGGGGCTTCTCGTCGGACTTCCGTCTGCGCTGAGATCGCAACCGCAGAGGACACGAGCAGTGGCAACAGCAGCAGCGCAAGCAGAAGCCGCGGGACTCGGGGGTGGCGGGTTTCGGGGTTGGAAAGCAGCATTTACGGAGTCTCGTTGATCCGAGAGACAGCGGAGAGGGAAACGAAAGCTGGCGAACGCCTTCCCTGCTTAACGGCGCTACCGCTCTTCGGTCATCTTGCGTTACTCCCGCGTTTTTCAGTAACACCGGGAAATGCGATGTTAGCACGATCATCGCGAGGTCCCTTGTAACGGCTCTTCCGGTACCGCACTTGTCCGTTTGATTATTCGATCAGTTATAACCTCCACTCGTACAGCACATTGTATGGCCCTGAGCGACGCCCTGGTCATCGAAAGCGCGCAACGCAAATTCAAGAATACGCGAGGCGCGAAATCTCCTGTCGTGCCACTGCAAGCGAACGCGCTTGGTGAACCGAACGTATCCGGCCATTCTGAGCCGATATTCCATCCGACGTTACACTCTCTATGGTGTTGCCCGCCGATTTGCGTTCTGAGCGGAAGGCGAGACTGCATGGCCCCATCTGCAATACCGCCGCGGCAGTCGCGGATTCGGCGTAGCCGAGATCGATGGCACGAGCTGTTGGAGCGCTTTGAGCGGAGCGGGCAGAGTCCTGAGCGCTTCGCTCCACAGCTGCGCCGGGTTGCCTCTGTGTCCAACGGTATGAGTTCCTTGCATTTTCCGCACGCATGCTCGGCGGGCTTTTATTTTTAAAGGATCTGTGAACTAGTTCTCGGAATCAACGAGTTGGAGCAGGCAAACTAGTACGTGATAGTGTGGAGTAATCTCATGGCTGCAAGACGAAAAAATGCGACGGTCTAATCGCAAGTTGATTCGGGCACCCGGGTCAGCAAGCAATGCCATTAAGTTAGCAGCTACCGGCACCGTTTGTAGTTGGGATGGAAGCCGTGGAGCTTGGCGGGTTTGATCTTCCGCGGGTAGGAGCGATCGGGGCGCACCGCTTCGACACTTGCGGCCATCGTCAGCACTAACGCCGTGAGACGTTGCCGAGGAGAGTCGAAGACAAACAGCCGGACCACATTGTCCTTCATCTTCGAGAGCGCGTTGGCGAAGTTCACCCGATAGGTCCGTTTGCGGGTTTGGTAGAGACGCTCGGCGATAGCCTGGGCCACCCAGGCGAGGACAGCGCAGAGGTTCAGCACGAACATCTTGGCGTAGAAATCTTGCTGCACGATTTGGGCGCTGAGGCCGGAGAAGTTCTCGATCTCGAGCCGGCATTTTTCGCGTTTGTAGCCCTCTTCCACGCCCCAGCGCAGGTGATAAAGGCGCTTGAACCATGCCTTGGGATGAGCTTCCTCATCGAGCAGCGATGTCGCCAGCACCTCGGTCTCGCCGCCTTTGAGTTGCACCCGGATCAAGCGCAGCGGGATCGGCGCGCACGACAGCCCATAGTCTCGGCACTGTTTGCGCGCCTCGGTGCCGGGAGAGAACAGCACGACATCGCTCTTCTTGCCGCTCGCCAGGAACGCGGTGACCTCGCCGGAGAAATCCAACGACATACGGGCGCAGAATTGGCGTTGCTCCTGGATGTGCAAGGCAAACAGCCAGAAGGCCGGATAGCCACGGTCATAGAGCACCAGATCGCTCTCCCCGGTCGCGGCCAGATGCTCGCCGGCGAGTACACGCTCGCCGACATGGCGGGACTCGAAATCCGCCTCGATCACCAGATGGTTGAGGACGTCATACAGCCGCGAGAAGCGTGCCAGCGGAACCGAAGCGCCTTCGGGCGGCGCGCCGAAGGTCGCGATGACATCGTCCGTGTTGGGTAGGCGGGCCGTGGAGCCATCGACCGCCAGCAAGCGCCACCCATGCCACAGACGCCGAGAGAAATGGCGTTGGAATCCTTCGAGCAGTGGTCGGTTGAGCCCCATCAAGGCACGCGGATTGAGCTTCTTACGCGCCTGGCAAAAGGCCGAAGGAGTTACCGCATCAGCCAGCGGTTCATCGTGTAGGATCTCGAAAAAGCGACCGAGCTCGTCGCCTATGCTGCCCTTGCGCAGATTCAACAGCATGGAGACCAGGTGAGGTAGCGGGAGCGATCGCTGGCGGGTGAAATCCGAGGGATGGATTCTGGCAGATTCGGCAAACTCTTCGGAGAACAAGAATTCCTTTATGGGCGTATAAATGAATTCAAATCTGCCTGATTAGCTGGATTTCTGCCTCGGTGGGCTGAATCTTCTTGGGCTTAAGGACCATGGTTTCACTCTTTTTCGCGTGATTGATGACGGAGATTATTATAACAAATACAGTGCGTTATGCCCTAACTAGTGCTTGAACCGAAAGGATTGTTCGCTCTTCAAAACAATCTGTTACAATATGTCCCCATGATCGAAGATTTCGTGGAATCTCGATCAATAGGGCGCGGAGCAAGCGCAACTCGTTGATTTGTGGTTACTGCAACGGGTGTTTTCGAGCGACTTCCTCGCCCGATGGAATGAATCTTCATAAACTTCGTCATTCGAAACCCCATGCGTCAAGTCATCGATCCGCAATTACAGTTCGGCGAGCAAGACATCTCGGCCATTGAGCTCGACCTCGCTCCCGCGACGACATTCCGCGGATCCTGCGTGGATTGCAGTACATCTACACCACCCCGGAGGTGCGCGAGCGCGTGTTCGCCATCCTCGCGGAGGTGCTCCCCCAGCGGGCGGATGACGAGGGCACGGTCAGCGCCGACACCGGTCGGCCCGGCATGGCGCAGTGGAAGATCCTGGTGCTCGGTGCGCTGCGCTTGGGGCTGAATGCCGATCATGACCGTATCCAAGAGCTGGCCAACCAGCATGCGACCATCCGCCAGATGCTCGGACACGGCGACTGGGCCGACGAGAGCCAGTACAGCCTGCAGACGATCCAGGAGAACCTGCGCCTGTTCACCCCCGAGATCCTCGATCGCATCAACCAAGAGGTGGTCCGTGCGGGGCACCGCCTGGTAAAAAAAAGCCCGGACGAAGGGCTCAACATCCGCTGTGACTCCTTCGTCGTCGAGACCGATGTGCACTATCCCACCGACATCAATCTGCTGTTGGATGCCGTGCGCAAGGCCATCGAGACCTGTGCGCAGCTGTGCCGGGACGAGGGACTGAGCGATTGGCGCCAAAGCGCCTACAACATACGCTGCTTCAAGAAGGCCTATCGCCGCGTACAGCAGCTCAAGCGCTCCACGTCCAAGGACGAGGCCAAGCGCCAGGAACGTCAAGCCGAGATCGAGCAAGCCTATCGCGACTACCTGGAGCTGGCCGGGGATTTCCTCGCCCGGGTGCGCGACACCCGCGCCATGCTGCACATCGGCTACAGCCTGCCCGCGGCGATGTTGGCCGAGCTCGACGCGTACATCGCCGATATCGAGCGCCAGATCGACCAGATCCGCCGTCGCGTCCTGCGCGGCGAGCGTATCCCCCATACCGAGAAGGTCTTCTCCGTCTTCGAACGCCACACCGAATGGATCAACAAGGGCAAGGCCGGCGTGCCCGTCGAGCTCGGGCTGCGCGTGGCCGTGTGCGAAGACCAACACGGCTTTATCCTGTACCACCGGGTGATGGAGAAGACCACCGACGATAAAATCGCCATCGCGCTGGTCGAAGAAACCAAGGCGCGCTTCCCCGAAGTCGAGAGCGCCAGCATGGACAAAGGCTTTCACAGCCCCGCCAACCAGGCGCGATTGGCCGAGATCGTCGACCTGCCGGTGGTTCCCAAGAAGGGCAAGCGCTCCGCGGCCGAGGCCGAGCGCGAGAGTGATCCCGAGTTCATTCGCCTGCGCCGCCGCCACTGCGGCGTCGAATCGGCCATCAACGCCTTGGAGGTGCACGGACTGGATATCTGCCGCGATCATGGTATCGACGGCTTCAAACGCTACGTCGCCCTGGCCGTGGTCGGGCGCAATCTCCACCGCCTCGGCGCCATCCTGCTCGCGCAAGAGGCCGAGCAGGAGAGGCGCCGAAGAAAACGTGCTGCTTGACCCCATTGGTACGGCGCAGAGTCACAATTCCGCGGGAGTGGTCTGTCTGCGTCACGGAAGAGATGAGAGTTGTTCTCATTAAACAAGCTCATTCCGGCCAACTGATTCGTTATTGAATGAGAACGCAATGTGCCGATCATTCTGCGGCACTGCTGACCGCGAGAAAAACCGAGTTTCCATTCAGGCACTAACTAAACGGCATTGGGTCAGCAAGGCCCGCACATGCATCGGAGCATCGTGATGCGGGCTTGGATGCCGTTATCCGAAGTCCATAGGGTGAAAATTCGGTGCTTTTTTGGTTTCGGGTGCTGGCTTTTCAGCAGACGAATGGTTGGCTGAAAGATCTTGCTAAACAGAAAGGTGATTAAGTCGCAGCTATTCCCTCAGATCCGCCGCAGTCCCGCCGGAATTTTCGAACGGCCTGCCAAGCGGTCGGAAGATCATCTATGAAAAGAAGGACATTTCTCGGGTTTGCGGTGATGGGAGGGACGATCGTCGCCGGGACGTTATCAAATCGGCAAGACCACAATTTCTTTGTGGGTAGTTCTGTCTTATATCCAAGCGTCTTGTCTCATATTTGTTCTGATGACATCTTAAGGCGAATTGGCACCTCTTACATGGCTCTGTTTCCGCGAGAAAATACAGAAGGGCGATTGCAAGAATTGCTTCTTCCAGAAAAGGTAGGTAATAAATCGATATCGTTCAATTCTCCGTTAGTTGCCGAGTTACTGGAGAAGCGAGCCCAAAACGATTTTTGCGATCATAATACGGTTACTGTTGATGGATGGGTTCTATCATTAACCGAGGCGCGCCAATGCGCGCTTTTGTCAATGAGCTAATTCACCCTAGGGAACCGCTGATCTAATCAGCATTTTACGGACTGCACATAGCGTGATCGATTTTTTTCATCAACCACGAATCTTGCCGTTGCGGTGACCGAAGCGGTTCTTGACCGCATGGAACGGATACACGACACGCGAACGCAGCTTCGCCTTGAGGTGCTCGACCCGGGTGGCGATCTCGTTCAGCGGCTCCTCATCCATGGCTTTGAGCTTTCCGCGCTTCATCGCAACGCGCCACGTCACCTCCAGGTCCTTGAGGACCTCGCGCTTGTCCGCGCCAATGTAGCCGGCGTCGGCATAGACATCCTTCTCCCCACCGTGCGGCAGATGGGCGGTCTGATTGACGTTGGCCTCGATGGCCGCGGTCCCGGTGAGGCTATGCGTCAGTCCGGAGTGCAGGTCCACGCAAATGTGCGCCTTCATACCAGAAGTACAACTGCTGCAGCAGATATATCCGCAGCACCCGCCGCAGGCCGATCGGGTTCAGTAGTCGCTGAAAAACCGAGAACCGCTTTGTAACGGGTATAAACCATGTACACCGATGCACGCAGCTTAAATGCAGGCGCCTTAATCGAATGCGATATTTGTATTGTATACCCGTCTCATATGAGATTTAGGTGGAGGAACACGCTGTAACCATCTGAGAGATAGTGTAAGATTCCTCGCATGCTCGACTACCGGCTCAGCAAACAGGAACTGGCGGAACTACGCGCGGCCCACCGCCGGGCGCTGAACGTGCGTGAAGCGTACCGCATCAACGCGGTGATTTTGCTTGGCAACGGACGTACAGCGGCAGATGTCGCCGATGCGCTACTGATCGATCCGGAGACGGTTCGTACCTATTTCAAGCGATACAAGAGGGGCGGTGTGGACGAGCTCTTGCGCATGAATTATATCGGCAGCGAAGCATTGCTCGATGACGTTCAGTTGGCCCAGTTGGATGCGCATCTGCAAAAGCACCTGCATCTGACGGCGGAATCGGTTGCACACTGGGTCAAGGAACGTTGGGGGGTGTGCTACGCCCCAAGCGGTATGGCGGCCGTATTGCGCCGACTTGGCTACGTTTACAAGAAGCCCAAGCTGGTTCCGGGAAAAGCGGATGCCGAGGCTCAGGAAGCGTTCCTCAAAGACTACGAAAACGCCAAGAAAAACAGCGATGAAGGCGACGTGATCATGTTCATGGACGCCACCCATCCGCAGCACAATCCGGTGATCAGCTACGGCTGGATCAAGCGCGGGGAAGAGCACCCCGTCAAGAGCAACACCGGTCGGCGGCGCCTGAACATCAACGGCGCGATCGACATTCAGCGCATGAGTGCGGAAATCCGCTTCGATGACACCATCGACGCCATCTCCACCATCGCCCTGTTCGAGCAAATCGAACGTGCCAATCCCCTCGCCAAGCGCATCACGATCATCTGCGACAACGCACGCTACTATCGCTCCAAGGCGGTTGCCGAGTATCTGGAGCGTTCCAGGATCAACCTCCTGTTTCTGCCACCGTATTCACCAAACCTCAACCTCATTGAGCGGTTTTGGAAATTCTTCAAACGCCAAGTGCTTTACAACCGCTACTACGAGGCATTCAACGACTATAAAAATGCCTGCAAGCGGTTCTTCCGTGAACTCGATTCTTACGTACCGCAGCTACGTTCGCTGCTGACGGAGAATTTCGAGATCATCGGGAATTGAAAAACCGAAATCCGGTATTTACTGGGTATATCTGAATTGTTTGCACAGCAGATTGGCATGCAGGGAATTGGGCGACTTAGAATGCGTCAAGAATTTATGAATCGAGAAGATGGTTCTATACCTGGTTGTGTCGTGGGCGGAATGCATCAGATGGGCACTACCCGCATGAGTGGGGACCCAAAAAGTGGGGTGGTCGACCCAAACTGCAGATTGCATGGTATCCAGAATCTATATATTGCTGGTTCGTCCTGCTTTCCTACTGGAGCGGCTGTAAATCCGACTTTCACCATAGTGGCGCTGTCGATCAGAATTGCAGATCATCTGAAAGAATCATTCAGAGCTAGTTAGTGCCTGAATGGAAACTCGGTTTTTCTCGCGGTCAGCAGTGCCGCAGAATGATCGGCACATCGCGTTCTCATTCAATAATGAATCAATTGGCCGGAATGAGCTTGTTTAATGAGAACAACTCTCATCTCTTCCGTGACGCAGACAGACCACTCCCGCGGAATTGTGACTCTGCGCCGTACCAATGGGGTCAAGCAGCTCGTTTTCTTCGGCGCCTCTCCTGCTCGGCCTCTTGCGCGAGCAGGATGGCGCCGAGGCGGTGGAGATTGCGCCCCACCACGGCCAGGGCGACGCAGCGTTTGAAGCCGTCGATACCATGATCGCGGCAGATATCCAGTCCGTGCACCTCCAAGGCGTTGATTGCCGATTCGACGCCGCAGTGGCGGCGGCGCAGGCGAATAAACTCGGGATCACTCTCGCGCTCGGCCTCGGTCGCGGAGCGTTTGCCCTTCTTGGGAACCACCGGCAGGTCGACGATCTCGGCCAGTCGCGCCTGGTTGGCGGGGCTGTGAAAGCCTTTGTCCATGCTGGCGCTCTCGACTTCGGGGAAGCGCGCCTTGGTTCGTTCGACCAGCGCGATGGCAATTTTATCGTCGGTGGTCTTCTCCATCACCTGGTGGTACAGGATAAAGCCGTGTTGGTCTTCGCACACGGCCACGCGCAGTCCGAGCTCGACGGGCACGCCGGCCTTGCCCTTGTTGATCCATTCGGTGTGGCGTTCGAAGATGGAGAAGACCTTCTCGGTATGGGGGATACGCTCGCCGCGCAGGACGCGACGGCGGATCTGGTCGCTCTGGCGCTCGATATCGGCGATGTACGCGTCGAGCTCGGCCAACATCGCCGCGGGCAGGCTGTAGCCGATGTGCAGCATGGCGCGGGTGTCGCGCACCCGGGCGAGGAAATCCCCGGCCAGTTCCAGGTAGTCGCAATAGGCTTGCTCGATCTCGGCTTGACGTTCCTGGCGCTTGGCCTCGTCCTTGGACGTGGAGCGCTTGAGCTGCTGTACGCGGCGATAGGCCTTCTTGAAGCAGCGTACGTTGTGGGCGCTTTGGCGCCAATCGCTCAGTCCCTCATCCCGGCACAGTTGCGCACTGGTCTCGATGGCCTTGCGCACGGCATCCAACAGCAGATTGCTATCCGTGGGATAGTGCACATCGGTCTCGACGACGAAGGAGTCACAGCGGATGTTGAGCCCTTCGTCCGGGCTTTTTTTTACCAGGCGGTGCCCCGCACGGACCACCTCCTGGTTGATGCGATCGAGGATCTCGGGGGTGAACAGGCGCAGGTTCTCCTGGATCGTCTGCAAGCTGTACTGGCTGTCATCGGCCCAGTCGCCGTGTCCGAGCATCTGGCGGATGGTCGCATGCTGGTTGGCCAGCTCTTGGAGACGGTCATGATCCGCATTCAGACCCAAGCGCAACGCCCCGAGCACCAGGATCTTCCACTGCGCCATGCCGGGCCGACCAGTATCGGCACTGACCGTGCCCTCGTCATCCGCCCGCTGGGGGAGCACTTCCGCCAATATCGCGAACACGCGCTCGCGCACCTCCGGGGTGGTGTAGATGTACTGCAACCCACGCAGGATCCGCGGAATGTCGTCGCGCGAGCGAGGATCGAGCTGAATGGCCGAGATGTCTTGCTCGCCGAAGTGCAATTGTGGATCGATGACTTGACGCATGGGATGTCGAATGACGAAGTTTATGAAGATTCATTCCATCGGGCGAGGAAGTCGCTCGAAAACACCCGTTGCAGTAACCGCAAATCAACGAGTTGCGCTTGCTCCGCGCCCTTTTGATCGGGATTACGCGCTATCTTCGATCATGGGGCCATATCGTAACAGATTGTTTTGAAGAGCGAACAATCCTTTCGGTTCAAGCACTAGTTACTGGGTTTATACCGCAAATAAGCAAGGGGGCTGGGACAGGTCTTGCCTTTTTCCTGCCCTGGCGGGTCTGATGTTTCTGGTTGCCGGGGGCCTGATCGACGTCCATCACATCGCCAGCACCGCCCGGACCAGCCGCAGCGAGTTGGCGGTCCTGGCGATCACCTCGCTTGCGACCCTGCTCTTGGAGTTGTGGTCTGCGAATCTGCTCGGCGTCCTGGCCTCGTTCTTGGTCCACCTGCGGCGGACCTCTCAGCCGCGAATAAGCCCACCACGATTCGCGGATGACCTCGATGCGGGTGCAAACAGCCGAATCAGTCTGCCAACCGATAGATGGGGTCGACCTGGTCCGGGCCGTTGATACGCACCTGCAGGTCCTGAAATAAGACCGTCCCGGATGCTGTAAGTCCAGCCGTGGATGGAGAGGAGTTGTCCCCGCTGCCAGGCATTCTGGACGATGGGGTTTTGGGCGACCCGTCTCATCTGTGCCATGACGTTCAGCTCACACAGGCGGTCGACGCGGGCCTTTCGGCTCGGCAGGACCTCGATCTCGTCCCGGTGGCGGTGGTAGGTGTCCTGAATGTTGCGCAGCCAGTTGTCGATCAGCCCCAAGGACTTGTTGTCGTAGGCCGCGACCACGCCGCCGACGGCATCATCAATGCCGTGGACGGCTTCCCGGACGATCCGAACGCGGCAAAGCACCGTTCTTGCGCACTCCCTCCAGCCCTCCGCCAAGGTGGCCCTTATCCCGGGCGACCCGCCGCCCATCCCCACCGCTTGCTTAGCCCAAGTTTGACATTCAGGTTAGCCGTTTTTCATTAAATCAATAAGTTGGGCTGTGGATAAGTGTCGTTATTGTCAGCGCCGTTCTGAATATGTAGGGGGACTGGCAGTTTGAACGTGTAGTAGATCTTCTTCGGTTTCTTCTTCCCGTCCGTCTCTTTTTATCCTTTTCTTCCCTTCTTCCGTCTTCCTCCGACACCTGCTACCGAGGCCGTTTTCTTCGGTCAGGAACGGTGCGATTCCCGATCATTGGCGTAGCTCAGAGGACACGCCGATGAAACAACACAGGCAACGTAACTGTCGGCACTGCGGGGATTTATTCCGGCCTGACCCACGGAACCGGCACCATCAGCGCTACTGCTGCAAACCCGAGTGCCGCAAGGCGAGCAAGACGAGCAGTCAGCGTCGCTGGCTCGACAAGCCGCAGAACCGCGATTACTTCCACGGAGCGGCGAATGTGGAGCGGGTGCGCGCCTGGCGCGCGGCCCATCCCGGGTACTGGCGCCGCCCGGGCACGCAGAGCGCCCCTGCGTTACAAGAGGACTCCTTAGCGCAACCGACTGAAACACATGAGAAATCGCCGAGTTTGGCGGCGGTTGCGCTACAAGATCTCTTGTGCGCGCAACCCGTTGTTCTCATTGGGCTTATTGCCAACTTAACGGGCACTGCGTTACAAGAGGACATCGCGCGCACCGCCCGGCGGCTCCAACAATTAGGGCAGGACATTGTTGCCGGCGCACACAGCGCCGAAGGAGGCCGCGATGCAAAAACGCCTGTTGGTTCCCTCACGGGTGCGCCGGGTCCCCCGCCAGTTCAGCTGGGTGGACCAGCGCCTGGTGCGTGATCACCACATTGCCCGCTGCGATAGCGAGGCGCTGGCGCTGTACCTGTTTCTGGTCACGGTGGCCGATGCCCGGGGATTGAGCTTCTATGCCGATGCCTCGATCGGGCGGTTGCTGTCCTTGTCCCCGCAACGCCTGGAGCAGGCGCGCGAGGTGCTCGTCGGCGCCGGGCTGATCGCCTATGAGGCGCCGTTGTATCAGGTGCTGGCGCTGGAACCTGCGGCGCCACCCCCGCCCGCCGAGCTGCCTTGCGCGCGCGGGACCGGCGAGCTGCGCGCCATGCGCGAGGTCTTACGCCAGGCCCTGGAGGATACGCCATGATCGACTATGAAACCTACTGCAAGATCCGCGACCATCATGAGCAACGGGGCCTGAAAATCGAGCAGATCGCCAGCGCCCTGGGCCTGGATCGGCGCACGGTGGCCAAGTGGCTCGCCGAGGCGCGCTTTCGTCCCCGCCAGTGTACGGCGCGTGCGAGCAAGCTCGATCCCTATAAATCCCAGATCCGCCAGTGGCTCGAAGCCCATCCCTACAGCGCCCGGCAGGTCTTCCAGCGCCTGCGCGAGGACGGCTTCGAGGGCGGCTACACCATCGTTAAAGACTACGTGCGGATCGTACGTCCGCGCCGCGCACCGGCTTTCCTGACCCTCTCGTTCGCCCCCGGCGAGTGCGCTCAAGTCGACTGGGGCTCCTACGGGACGGTGGCCGTGGGCGAGACCCGCCGCAAGCTCTCGCTGTTCGTGATGGTGCTGTGCTACAGCCGCCTGCTGTATGTGCAGTTCACCCTCAACCAGCGCATGGAGCAGTTCCTTGCCTGCCATCAGAATGCCTTTGCCTTTTTCGGCAACCGCGTCCCCGAGAAGGTCATGGTGGACAATTTGAAGTCGGCGGTGCTGCAGCGCCTGACCGGGGAGGCGCCGCTGTTCAATCCCCACTACATGGATTTCGCCCGCCATGCCGGCTTCACCGTCATTGCCTGTAACAAGGGCAAGGGAAATGAGAAGGGGCGGGTGGAATCGGGTGTGGGCTATGTCAAAAAAAATTTCCTCAACGGTCTGAACATTCCCCATTTCAGCGCCCTGAATCCGGCCGCCAGGGTGTGGATGGACACCATCGCCAATGTGCGCATCCACGGGGAGACCCACAAGCCGCCGGTGGAGCTGTTCGCCAAGGAACAAGCTGTGCTGCACCCGGGACCGGTGGCGCCT
>CAWDLA010000036.1:0-93651 GCA_963802975.1 uncultured Gammaproteobacteria bacterium | reverse complement strand
ACCCGTCGAGCAAGTCATGCGCGAGACCTACCACAGTGCCGAAGCCATAACCCGCTACATCGTCGCCTTCAAGCAAGTGCTCTTATGCCACCGCAAAGGGCTATCCACCGAGGAGATCGCCTTCTCCGTGAAGATGTCGAAACGACTCGTCGAGGAATACCTGAGATTGATCACTGAGCTCGCCACGAAGAACCAATCCCTCGATCGGTTGATCGAGGACTCCCTCGGTAGCCTCTTGAACTCCAACAAGGAGACCAATACCGTGTAAGCCAATTCGCAGCGGACACCCGTCCTGCACCGGTCACGTGGCCTTATTTCCGGAACATTTCCCGCATCGCCGTGAGCCGACAATTCGATCGCCTGGAGAAAGGCTCAGCAGAGGAAAATCCGTGGCTGCGACGGACAGTCTCAGCGTTTTTCGGTTCTCGTCCACCACACTCATCAGCTCGACACCAGTCGTCACATGGGTTCCGGACAGGTCCGCTTGTATTCGAGCAGGCCCAGTCCGGCCCGGGTTCGAGCCAGTTCCAATTCGGTGATCTGAGTCGCGGCGGTCTCGCCTGCTGCCAGGCTGACATCGCGTTGTTTGCTCAGCTTGTCCCGTTGTGCACGTAGGCTGACCAGTTCCAATTCCAGCTCACGTCCATCAAGCGTTGCAAGGATGTCACCCGGCTCCACCCCGTCGCCTGGTTTGAAGCGGCTGGTCTCCAGGACGCCGTCGAAAGGGGCAACGACAAAACGGCGGGGTTCGGGCTCCAGTTGGCTCGCTGCCTTGAGCCGGTGACCTGTCGGCACCATCAAGAGTCCGGCGACAGCAATCGCAAGGGTCAGGCCGATCAGCGCCTTGGCCCGCCCGCCGAGCCGTTTTCGCCCCGGGGCTTCTACCTCCGCGCCCTTCCCGAAGGCGTCCAGGGTGTCGGCGACGGCCGCAATGAGCTGGCCGGCCGTGGTGGGAATGCTCTCACCTCCCTGAACGGGATCGGAGAACAGGAGTGCAACACTGCCGATGGGTCCTTCGCCGCCCTGCAGAGGGCTTGCCAGAATGGTCACGCTTCCCGCCGTACCTCGCCCGATCACGACGAGACGCTGTCTCTTGCAGGACGTAGCGGCCGCATTTTGCAGGTCCTTCTGCACAGCCTTCGCCTCGACGTTTCCACGTCCGGCCGTGACCTCTGCAACGATCTCCATGTCTCCGGACGGACCCAACAGGAGATAAGCTCCCGCTGCGGCGTTTGTCAGATCGACAAGAAGCTCGAGGATCTCTTTGCGGCGCAGGTCGGGCTCAGGACGGCGGCAGGCTGCTGCGAGCGCTTGTTGGAGCAGCGCGAGATCGGGCTTTTCCCTTGCGTACGGTCCCGATAACGCCCCTCGGCAGTCTTGTCCCGTTGGGGTGCGACCGTAACTCGCTGGCACCCCGACAGACATGCTGGTGGCCGCCCCGCATAGTCGAGCGTGGCTGCATTATCCTAGAAACGGCGGTTGGACGCCGCCCAGGGTGCGTGCCGGGGGTGTCTGGCAAGGCGCAACGAGGCGTAATAGCCCGCTATTACAACGAGTTGTAACGCAGCCAGGCGCCGTCCGGTGCGTGCACTGGGTGGCGTAGCGGCCTCACCAAACAGGTGAGGCTCGACAGCACCCCTTTCTCTCGACGGATCAAGCGCTTGGTAATGACACGAAGCGGTCAACTGCCGTTTCTAGACCCCTTGTCACCACGTTTCCTCCACAGCTGACGAAGGGAACTCGCGAGCTGACCAACGCTTTCGTTGCCGGTCATGCTGCCGTCGAAGGGATCCAGCCCAACGGATGCGTATACGTTGGCGAAGGCCCCCTGCATCTCTGCGTAGGTTGCGCCGTAGCGCAGTGACGCGAGGATCGCGTTCAGGTTCTCCCGAACCATCTCCCGCTCAGAGCCGATCCCGGTCTCAAACTCCTTGCTGGCCTGCGAGAAGATCCGCTTCGACACAAGGTGGTTGTCGCGGGCTACGCGGGTCTCGTTCTGGGTGCTGTGAAACCGCTTGTTCGAAACATACACCTGCGTCGCGATCGCCTGTGTCAGGGCCAACGCGCGAGCATCTAGCAGCGCCTCCTCCCCGGCAATCACAGCCTTGCGGCGCGGGTGCCGCGCGATGTTCATCAGGTCCCAGGACACGCGGGCGCCCCAGCTCGTCCAGTCATCGTTGAGCAGAAACCGGTTGGTGTCGTAGTTAAGCCCTGCATACGCCCGGATCGAGGGAAGAAGTTCCAGCACGGCGGCGTCTTCCTCGACCTCATTGATCCGCAGCCGATAAGCGATCTCGCGCATCTCGGGACGATTGCGCAGCGCCATTTCGGTCATTTTCTCAGATGGCAGGGCTGTAATCGGCGTTCGAAGGTCGACTTGACGCGGGATGGCGACGTTATAGGCCTGGTTCTGCGGAAGGTTCATCAGCGCAGCCAGCTGGTTTTTCGCGACGGTCAGATCACGCCGCAGCGTTTGCGCGCGCCGCACGGTTTCGAACATCTCGCGCTGGTACTTCAGTGCCTCCAACTGGTCGCCTTCGCCCGATGCTACCTGCTGCTTGGCACTCTTCAGTGCCTTTTCCGCGCGTTTCTCAAGCGAGGCAAGCGGGCCGAGCAGGCGCTCCGCTGCAACTGCCCGCCAATAGGCGGTGCGCACGTCCTCGATCACCCGGTTGATCGTCGACCGGCGCTGTTCTTCGGCGATCATCACCCGGTCTGCGTTCTGCTTCGAGCGGTAATAGGACAGGCCGAAATCGAGGATGTCCCAGCTCAATTCCAATCCGGTATAGTAACTTCCAGGATCCTCGCTGGTGGTGAGAACATCGCTGACGTCGCCATCGGTGGTGATCGAGCGCTGGAACGGGATGTTGGACCGGTCGTTCCAGTCGTACACGCGCCACCAGGTCGGGCAGCATATCGAACTCCCCGTCGGACAGTTCTGCATACCTCAGCGCGACTTCCGACATCTCCAGCCGGTGATCCAGATTGTATTTGAGCGCCCGGGCCATCGCTTCATAGAGGTCAACGCTTCCCGTCACCGGGACCTGATCCTTGGCAATGGCGCGCTGACGCTTGTCGGCGGCGAAGGTATCGAGTTCTTTCTGCGTGAAGGGCGTTGGCGTGGTCGTACATCCCCCCACTGCCAAGCCGACAATTCCGAATAAAGCCGCCCTCAAAGCTTTGTCAATCCGCCGGTCACATGGCTGATTGCGGTTCGTTTTGATCGCTGGAATTCGCTCGTTTTTCACTTTGCCCCTCATCGCAGTGCCTGCATCAATTTTGCTGTTTCGATATCACCGGCGTACGCAAGCCGCTCGGTGTTTGCTGTGAAGGTCTTTGCCGATTGCTCCGTCACCACAAGCGTGTCGCGTTCCCCTCTGTCATCGCTGTCCTGGTGTTGAAGCTCGAAGGCAAGCCATGTGCCGGTCTCGAGTTGCACCGCGAATTGGATCCGCTCGCCGCTCTCAAGACCACAAAGGCGGAGGCTGTACCCATCGTCGGAAATCACGGCGCGACTATCGCCGAGGCTCTCGGCGTCTACGGCAAGAATGGCAAGGCGCTCCCCTGCCGCGCCAGCAATCGAGACCAGGACTTCCGGACTGCCGGCCGTCTCGGCGAGTTCGAAACTGGCGATCGGACCCAGACGCGTTTGTATGGTTACCAGCGAGGACGGCGTGTCCCCGAAGGCGGGTTCGCCGAACCCATCTGCGTGATCCGTCTGAAAGCCGTCAGAGAAATCGCGGTTGAAGAGCCGGTACTGATCATCGATTGGATCGAAGCCGATCGATCGCACGGCTTGGGTGACGGGGCCATCAGCCACAAGTCCGGAAAACACCTCCGGACCCCGCGTGCTCAGCACCGCAGTGCCGTCGAGGTCCTGCAGCGCGTTGATCGCGGTCAGGATCGGATGCCGTACCCCGAGCGACGTGTATACGTCCGACAGCAATGCCGGCGTTCCAAAGAGATCGTTCGCCGCGTTGGCCGTTTCAACAACTATGTGATCTACCGCGATGCGTGGTCGTACCCGCTCTTCGCGATCCATCGGATCAAAGGGCACGCCGCGGTTCACGTCATCCGTATTCGTCGTATCCTCCACTGGAGTCAGGGTGATGTCGAGCGTCGAGCGCGCCGTGCCGCCGTTGCCGTCGGAGATGGTGTAGGTTACCTGAGGCACCGGGCCGTCGTAGCCGGCGGCCGGGACGAAGGTGAAGGCGCCGTCGGTTCCAAGCGTCAGTGTTCCGATCGGGTCGCCGGCCGCATTCGTCAGCACCGTCGCCACGCCGAGGCTAAGAGCGTCCGGCGTGCCGTCGCCATCGGTGTCAACACTTGCCGCAATGACGGTGAGCGTGCCGCCGTCGATATCGGTGTCGTTGGTCAACAGGTTCCCCGAAACCGGGGCACCTTCGAGTGTCGTCACGACGTCCGGATTGGCCACCGGCGGATCGTTAACCGGCGTGATGGTGATGTCGAGCGTCGAGCTCGCCGTGCCGCCGTTGCCGTCGGCGACGGTGTAGGCCACCTGCGGCACCGGGCCGTCGTAATCGGCGGCCGGCGTGAAGGTGAAGGCGCCGTCGGTGCCCAGCGTCAGCGTGCCGATCGGGTCGCCGGCGGCATTGGTGAGCGGGGTGGCCGTGCCTAGGGCGAGCGCCTCGGGGGTGCCGTCGCCGTCGGTGTCGACCGTCGCCGCGGTGACGGTGAGCGTGTCGCCCTCGACATCGCTGTCATTGCTGAGCACATTGCCCGAGACCGGCGTGTCCTCCGGCGTCGTCTCGGCTTCCGGATTGGCCACCGGATCGTCGTTCACCGGATCTACGGTGATGGTGAGGGTCGAGGTGTCGTCGGTGCCGGAGCCGTCGGTCAGGGTGTAGGTGGCGACCGGGACGGGCCCGAAATAGTCGGGCGCCGGGGTGAAGTTGTAGGTGCCGTCGGCCAGGATCTCGAGCGTGCCCTCGGTGAGGGTGGCGGTGTCGCCGGCGGCGTAGGTGGTGCCGTCGACGGAGAAGCCGGTGACGGTGACCGGGCCGTCCGGGGAGGTGGTTCCGGTGAGCAGCGATCCGGTGTTGAGGCCGCTGTCCTCGTCGACCGCGATCACCTCGTCGCCATCGGTGAAGTCGTCGTTCACCGGATCGACGGTGATGGTGAGGGTCGAGGTGTCGTCGGTGCCGGAGCCGTCGGTCAGGGTGTAGGTGACGACCGGGACGGGCCCGAAATAGTCGGGCGCCGGGGTGAAGTTGTAGGTGCCGTCGGCCAGGATCTCGAGCGTGCCCTCGGTGAGGGTGGCGGTGTCGCCGGCGGCGTAGGTGGTGCCGTCGACGGAGAAGCCGGTGACGGTGACCGGGCCGTCCGGGGAGGTGGTTCCGGTGAGCAGCGATCCGGTGTTGAGGCCGCTGTCCTCGTCGACCGCGATCACCTCGTCGCCATCGGTGAAGTCGTCGTTCACCGGATCGACGGTGATGGTGAGGGTCGAGGTGTCGTCGGTGCCGGAGCCGTCGGTCAGGGTGTAGGTGGCGACCGGGACGGGCCCGAAATAGTCGGGCGCCGGCGTGAAGGTGAAGCTGCCGTCGGTGTCCCCAGCGTGAACGTGCCGATCGGATCGCCCGCGGCATCGTCAGCGCCGTCGGCGTGCCCAGCGGCAAGCGCGTCCGGACTGCCGTCGCCATCGACGTCCACCGTCGCCCTGCGTCACCGTCCAGCGTGTCGCCGTCGGCGTCGCTGTCATTGGTCAGAAGCTTGCCCGAACCGGGGTGTCCTCGAGCGTCGTCTCGCTGTCCGGTGCCGCAACCGGCGCGTCGTTGCTGCCGGTAATCGGTCAGCGTCAGCGTCGCGGTCGCGGTGTCGCCGTCGCCATCGGTGATCTCGTAGGTGAAGACATCGGTCAGCGTCTCGCCCGCCTGCAGGCCCTGCACCGCCGGATCGGTGGTATCGAGCACGTAGCTGTAGCTGCCATCGGCGTATCGATCGTCAGCGTGCCATAGATGCCGGCCACGCCGGCGCCGACATTGCCCGCCGGCGTGCCGGTGCCGGCAACGACCCCGGTCACCGGGCTCGGCGTCTCGTCGGCGCCCAGCGTGTCGTTGCCGGTCACCACATTGCCGGTCACCGGCGCTGGCGTCGTCCTCGCCGAGGCTGTCCGTGTCGTCCACCGCCATCGGCGCATCGTCCACACCGCCATCGACAGCGTGCCGGTGCCCGTGTCGCCCAGCGCGTCGGTCACCGAGACCGCGAAGTCGTCGCTGACATCGCCGCCGGAATGATCCATGTCATCGGCCAGCGTATAGGTGTAGTCGATCGGCCGCCTGTCGCCGGATCATAGCCAGTCAGCTTCAGCGTGCCGAGCGGGGTGGTGATCACCGCCGGCGTCGCCGGCGTCAGCGCCGCCAGCTGCGCTGCGCTGAGCACGGTGCCGCCGACCGTGACCGTGGCCACGCCCTTGGGCGCGATCGCCTGGAAACGAGCCGGTCAGAACGTCGCCGGTCCCGGCCGCGTTCGAGCCGTCGGCCAGGTCGCTTTCCAGCACCGCGCCGTCCGTGCCCGGCACCGCGCCGTCGATCAGGCCGAGAATCGCCGGCGTGCCCAGGATCGTGATCGACAGGGTCGTGGTCGCCGTGTCGCCGTCGGCATCGGTGATCTCGTAGGTGAACACCTCGGTCAGGCTGTCCCCCGGTCCCAGCCCCGCCACCGCCGGATCGGCGTAATCCGGCGTGTAGCTGTAGCTGCCGTCGGCGTCCAGCATCAGCGTGCCGTGATCGCCCGCAACCGCGGCGCCGACATTGCCGGCCACCGGCGTGCCGGTGCCGAAGACCACGCCGCTCACCGGCCCAGCCGCGGCCGCGCCATCGGCGCCCAGCGGATCGGCGACGCCATCGGTCGTGTTGGGCTCGGCGCTGGCATCCAGACCGGTCACCACGTTGCCGTAGGCCACGCTTGACGGATTGCCGGCGTCGTTGATCGCCTCGTCAGCATCGGGATTGGCGATGGGCGCGTCGTCGATCACCGCAACCGACAGCGTGCCCGAAACCGCGTCACCGTCGCCGTCGATCAGCTCAAGGGCGATATCGTCGGTGACCGGGCCACCGGAATGGTCGACGTCATCGGCCAGCGTATAGACATAGCTCACCTCGCCGGTGACAGGGTCGAACCCGGTTATATCAATCGTGCCGGACGGCGTGGATACGCTGACCGGAGCGCCCGGTGTCGCCGCCAGAAGCGCCGCCTCGGGGATCACCGTCCCGCCAACCGACAGCGAGGTCACCCCGTCCGCCACCGTCACCGTGAAGTCTGCCCGAAAGGATCTCGCCCACGCCCGCAGGCGATGTGCCATCGGCCAGATCGCTTTCCAGAACAGACCCGTCCGTGCTCGCAACCCCGCCATCCGTCAGTCCCGTGATCGACAACGGATCGTCAACCTGGACAATCGGACCCAGCGTCACCGTCGCCGGGCCGCCGTCGTCCGTGCCGTCATTCAGCGTATAGCTGAGTCCCGGAACCGGACCCGAATAGTTTGGCGCCGGGGTGAAGCTGACCGTCCCGTCCGCTGCAACCGTCAGCGTGCCGATCGGATCACCTGCGGCGTTGGTCAGCGCCGTCGGCACTCCAAGCACCAGTGGGTTCGGGTTGCCGTCGCCGTTAACGTCAATCTCAGCAGACGCTATCGTCAAAGTGTCGTTTTCAACATCGGTATCATTGCCCAGGACATTCATCGACGCAGGCGTGTCTTCCGTTACCGGCAAGTTGTCGTTGACACCAACAGGGGGATCGTTGACGGGAATGACATCGACGGTCAGCGTGTTCGGAGTTGCATCAAATGCGCCGCGGTCGTCGCGCACCGTGAAGGTGAAGCTCGTGAAGTCGTCACCGCTCTGATTTGCCGGTGGCACGTATGTCAGGTTGCCGGCATCGATGTCGCTCTGGTCGATGATGTCGCCGGGGCTGACGGCGACGCCGTTGAGTTCCAGCGTGCCGGTGGCCGGCAGCGTATCAATGCGCACACCATCCATCGCATCCGTCTCGCCGCCGGGCTGCGTGTAGTTGAAGTCGCCCGCACCGAATACATAGGGCGTATCTTCGTTCGTTGTGACGGTGTTGTCAGAGGCGTCGGGCGGGTCGTTCTGCTCGGTGATCGTTACCGAAGCAGACAGGGTGTCGGTCAACGCGGCCGGACCGCCGGCGTTATTGCCGGAACCGTTGTCGTTGTTGCCGTCGCTGAGCGTGATCGAGATGTCGCGTGTGCCGTCGAAGGTATCGGAGCTGCTGTTGTAGCGCAGCGCCTCGACGATCGCGGCCACCTGCGCGGTGGTTGCCGTGGACTCCAGCTCGACCACAAGGTCGCTGCCGTCGGTGCCGCCGCTGACGCTCGCGATGCCGGGCAGCGACGCGTTCGTGATCGTGAGCTGGTCGAACGATTGACCGCCATCATCCATCGAGACGGTGATCGTGCCCGCGCCGAACTGGCTCAACGCGGATGTCGTGCCAATGTCCAGATCCGAGACACTTGCGCCGGTGACCAACTGCTCCGGATCGGTGCCGGCGTTGGGGGAGGTGCTTTCGTCGACCGTCGCCGAAGTGCCTGTGCCGCCAAGGATCGGCGCGTCATTGCGCGGGGTGATCGATGTATTCAGGTCGACCGGCGCGGACCAGATGTCGGTGTCGCGCGAGGAATCGTCGCCGACTACCCCGGAAATGTCCGCGCTGGCGCTGAACGTCTGGGTCGCATCGGCAAGCCGGACGCCGAGCGCGCCCGGCGTGCCGTTGAAATCCGTGACCGGCACGAAGCGTAGCTGCGCATTGTTGGGCAGGACAATGGCATCGGTATCGTCGTTGGCCCCCTGCGCAACGTCGGTCCAGCTTGCGCCACCGTCGGTCGAATACTGCCACGTGCCCTCGTTGGCAGCATCGGCAGCGCTGCCGATGATCGCAATGCCGCCGAGCGGGGTGCTGGCGTCGGCGCCGCCGGTGATGCCAGTCTGATCGTCCGTAGCGTCTTCGAACACTGGCGAGAACAGGTTGCCCACGGTCTCGCCCGTCGACGCGGTGTTGTCCTCGTCGATGGCGGCGAGGGTGGCATCCGACCCGGACGGCGGATCGTTCTCGTTGGCGACGCTGGTATTCCAGGGTAACCGTGTCGGCGGACCAGCGTCCGGTCTCGCCCGTGCCGCCCTCGGTCGACAGATTCTTGAGGTCACCGACACCGGTGCTCTCGCTGATCGAGTCGATCGGTGTCGCCATCAGCAAGGCGGACATCGAGCGTCCCCGGAGTGCCGTGGAAGTCGGCGGCCGGATTGAAGCGGATCTCGCGACTTGCATCGACCACGAGGGCGTTGTTGGCATCCAGCCCGCTTGCCGGCACGTCGATCCAACCGCCGCTGCCATCGCTGATCTGCCAGGTTCCCTGGGCCAGATCATAGCCGGTCGACCCCGTAATGGCGACGAAACTGAGCGTCGTCGACGTGTCGCCTCCAGTCGGCGTTTGGTTGTCCGTGGCGTCGTCGTAGTTGCCGCTCAGCAGGCTTGCCAGCGTCACCGCGGTACCGGTCTGATCTTCGCCGGGGACCGCAACGGTCTCAGGGCCACCGGAAGCCGTGGGGCGATCGTTGACCGGATCGACATTGATATCCGCCGATTGGCTGTCGGACAGCGCGACGCCGGTGCCGGTGTTGCCCTGGTCGTTGAGTGTGACCGTGATGGTGTCGCCGGAAACGCCGGCGGTATGGAAGTCAGTCATCCGGCGTGTAGACCAAGGCCGTCGAGCGCCGCGTTGATCTCGCTCTCGGTACCGGTGATGGTCAGCGTCGACGTGCCATCGCCGGAAAGCGTCGCACCTGAGCCGCCCGCGGCAGTCACCACGCCATGGTCGACCGACACCGTCGTTACCATATCGGCGCCGAAGTCGTCGGGATCGGTCACAGTAAACGCATTGACACCAGAGAACGTCAGGCTGTCGTCTTCATCGACGGTCTGGTCCGCTGGCGGGGTCACAGTCGGCCCGTCGTTGACACTGGAGATCTGGACGTTGAAGGTATCGCTGGCCGTCAGGGCGCCACCGACTCCATTCGACAATGCTGTTCCGCCGTTCGCCAAGTCATTGATCTCGACCGTGATCGGCACGGTACCATCGAAGTTGGGATTAGTTGGCGTGAACGTAAGGCCGTCAAGCTCGGCGTTGAGCTGGGCAAGCGTGCCTTCAAACACCAAGGTTTCGCCGCTGAACGTTCAGATCGGTCAGCCCGGACGCCCCGGATCCGGACAGTGTGCCCGTGCCGGCCGGCACGCTCACGGTCAGGCGCTGGATGTCGTTCAAAGGCGTGTTGTTGGCGTCCGCGGCGTCACCGACGGTCGGTGCAAGGGCCCCGCTGAATGTGATCGATACGCCGCTGGCTAGCGTCTGCGTTCCCGGCACGCCTACCGTCGGCGCGTCGTTAACCGGATTGATGGCAATGTCGGTTGCCGTCCCAAGAACGTCGATGCCCCCGCCCGAGCCATTGCCGCCACCGTCGTTGAGCGTGATGGTCAGCGTATCGTCGTCAGGATTGTCCGTCGTGTTGTCCGGGCTGTGGAAATCCTGGTCCGCGATGTAGGTGAGCTGGTCGAGAGCGGCATTGATCTCGCTCAGGGTCCCCGTGAGCGTCAGGCTGGACGGATCGCTCGTCGTGGCATTTCCAGTCACGCTGAGATGGCCGTTGGTGACAGCCAGATCGACAGTCAGCATCACCGTCGAACGCGTCAACGTCGTCGATCACATAGCCGGACAGATCGAGGACGGTATCCTCGTTAACCGTCTGGTTGCCCGGGCTTGAGGTGGTCGTGGGATCGTCATTGTCGTCAGACGCGCGGAAGGTGACGCTGACGGTATCGCGATTGTTGCTGTCATTGATCGGCGTGTCGTCTTCGTTGGTTGTACCGTCATCGTCACCATTGGCACCGCCGGTCAGGTTGCCGCTTGCATCTCGCAGGCGGTCGTCGACGGTCACATCAAGGGTGAAGGTATCGTTGTGGTCCTGGTTCTGCAGCTCGACGTTCAGGTTGGTGAGGGCCGCTTGCACGTCGGCGATCGTCCCCTGAAAGACGAGATCGCCGTCGTTGTCGTCGGAATCGGTCTGGGTCAGGCCGGTGGTGCTGCCGAGCGTGATGCCGCCACTCGACGAAAGGTCGACGTTGGTTCCGCTGCTGTCCTTCAGTGTAACGGTCACTTGGATGAAATCGGACTCGCCCGCGCCTCCATCGACGTTTCCATCGTCTATATCCGAATCTACAATGGTCAGGTCGGTGCCGAAATCGTGGCTGAACGTGCCGAACAGATCGATGCTGCTGGCGCCACTATTCTCGATTTCGGGTCGATCGTTCCGCGCCCCATCGATGACAATATTGAACGTGGACGCGCCATTGACGCCACCGGGGCTGTACACGTGGTCGCTGACTGAATCACTGACAATGAACTTGAAGTCGTCGGCAAAATTCTCGGAGCCGTCGTGTTCGTAGGTCAACCGACCATTGTCGATATCCTCCTGAGTGAAGGTGGACCCGACACCAAGCTGGTTTCCGCTGACCGTCAGAGCGCCGTATGCAGGGGCCTGGGTCAGGCGATACTGAAGCGTGCCCGGATCGGTGTTGTCTGTATCAACCGATTTCAGCAGGCTGGAATCAATGACGCTGTTTCCGCCTTCCGGCAGGTAGAGCGGAACATTGGCGGTCGTCTGGGAATTTCCATCCTCATCCGTGATCGTCGAATCCGATCCGGAGAAATTCTCGGGCGAGATGGGGGCATCGTTCTGCCCCGCCAGTGTCACATTGACCGTGCCCGTGCCACTGAGATTCCCAGCCGCTGCCGGACCTTCGCTGCTTTGGCTGAGCACGTCGAAGGGACCTGGTGACGTAAGGTCGTCACGGACTTGCACACTGAAGCTATCGTTGTGGATCTCCGAGCCGTCGTGGGTATAGCGCAGGCCGCTGATCTCGCCATCGGCGCTGGTCGTAAGCAAATCCGACGGCAACAGATCGTCCGTTGTGACGGCAACCCAGTTGCTGCCGTTAAACCGCTCCAGAGCGCCATTATCCGGCAGGTCCGTGAACCGGAACATAAGGTCGTCGTCAACGGCCTCGCCGTTTGGGTCATTGACCCCCCCGCCTTCACCCGGCTCATTATTCGTATCAACGTCACCCAGGCTGATATACGAACTGGTGACCCGGATGGTCGCGCCTTCCGGCGATCAACGGAAGATCGCTGGCCCCAACCGAGGGCGCATCGTTGGTCGGTATCGCATCGAGCGTAAACGTGCCGTCGAAATCTGCGGCCGTACCGCCGGTGACATTGAATTCGAACTCGTCCTGGTGGTTCTCCGATCCGTCGTGCAACGAACTGCAGGTCCCCGTTATTGATGTCTGCCTGCGTGAAGGTGTCGTAGTTGCCCAGCGCGGCGCCCGCGAGCAAGAGCGTGCCGTTGCCGGGGGCCGCTCGTGATCCGGATAGACCGTTTCTTCGCGGTGCAAGCGCCACAGGTGTCCACATCGGCTATCAACGGTCTGGAGATTGATCTCCAACTCGCTCGATGTGATCACGACGGTATCGACGCCACCGAGCGCACCGTCGGCTTCCGTGACCGTCACGCTGCCGATGGTCGAGGTGGCGATTTCGACCGTCACCTGAACGACCGGGCGCAGGACCATCGGGCGGCGACCCAGCAACCTGTTCGCCGGTGAGATTGATCGTGAACGTGTGTTCCGTGACCGTGCCATCCGGATCGCGATCGGCACCCTCGAGGCCCGGGTCGTTGAAGGCGCGCAGTGTGGAATCGCGCACCTCGAACCGGAAGGTGTCGGTATCGCCGTCAACAAAAGCCGATGTGCTGTTGTAGTCGATCCGGCCGGCGTCGATATCGGCCTGGGTGAAGCGCGCCCCAACACCCAGAACCTCTCCGTCAATACGCAGCTCGCCCTTGGTCGGCACGTCGGTCACCACATAGACGATACTGCCGTTCCCGGTATCGTCATCGGTGGCCTGCAGGCTCGTAGTTGTCGATCTGTACGGTCTCGCTGATACCCGCAATGACCGTGACCGGCGCATTGGTTGTCAGTTCCGGATTGTCGTCATTGGGGTCGACCGCGATGTCGATGGTCTGCGGCCCGGAGCTGTGCGCGTATCCGCTGCCGGCCCCGCCGCCACCATCCGTCACTTCAATATCGAAGCTGGGGTTGGTGCTGTCCACTTCGTCGCCGTCGTGCGCAAAGCGCAAACGGCCCGCTGCCAGCTCACTGGCCGCAAAGGTCTCGCCCCCGTTCAGCGCTTCACCGGCATCCAGCTGGCCGTCACCGTCGATATCCCAGAACAGGGTGCCCTCACCGGCATTGTCGATATTCGTGATGGTGATCTGCGAATCTGCGGGCGTATCGTCCCGATCAGAAATGCTCAGGCTGGCGCCGATATCGGCGGTCTCTGTGACCGTGCCGGGATTGGCGAATTCATCTTCCGTTCCCTGGCCTTCAAACACCGACGGACTGCCGCCGATGGTCGGTGCCTGGTTCACCGGTTGCAGATCGATGGTGATCTCGGTCGGACCGACATCGCCGCTGCCGCCGCCATCATTGATTGTCACCGCGAAGTCATCGGTATCGCCCGCCGAAACATCGGCACCGCCGTGCCTGTATGTCAGATTGCCATCCCGGACATCCTGCAGCGAAAACGTGCTGCCTCCCAGCAATGGGGCACCATTGAGCAGGAGGTTGCCTTCGTCGGGCAGGTTGCCGGGATCGAGCTTGAAGACAAGCTGCTTCGCAAGCTGCGGGGTCGTATTGAGTGCCATATCGAGGTCCGGATCATCCACCCCGAAATTGGCGTCGGTGAGTGTGTGCCGTCCCCCCTTCGTCCACGGACGGATTGGTCGGCGTCAGGGTCGGGGCGTCATTGACCGAGGTAACCTGGACACCGACGCTTTCGCTGGCAATCGTATTGCCGTCATCGGCCGCAATGGTGAAGGTATCGGAGCCATTGTAGTTGCTGTCGGCCCGGTAGATCATTCCCGAGAGCGCATTATTGATGTCAGCAGCGCTGCCGCTCAGGGTGACCGAGCCAGTCCCGTCGCCGGACACCGTCAGATTGGTCGTCTGAGCAAGCGTGATCGTCCCGTTGCTGACGTCGAGCGACACATCCAGGTTATCGCCATCGGCGTCCGCAACAGACACATCGCTGATGACAAGGTCCGTGTCTTCCGAGGTGGCCAGAGCGCTCTCGGGGACCGTTACCTCGGGCGGCGCCAACACGCCGTCCCATCCCTCGGCCACGACTTCCAGTGTCTCGATTTGCCCGACTTTGGTCTCAAGCACCCAGTCGCCGCCGAGGTCGGCGTGACCCGTCAGGTCATCCGAGGCCGCGATGTCGGCGCCGGTCATTTCGGCCAGCATTGGCGGTGGCTTCAATGCCTGCCTCACCGCCTGAAAAGTCACAGCCGTAGATGAGAATATCACCGTCCGACGACAGCGCTTCCCCGATTACGGCGAGTGATTCGTTGTAAGTTCCGACAATGCTGCCCGCGTTTAGGACCGAATTGCCAAGCGCAAGCTGGCCTTCCTCGCCATGCGCGAGGATGTGGATCGCATCCAGGTCCGTGCGGCCCTCCAGAACGGAGGCCATCTGCGCGACACCATCCTGGTCGGCGTCCAGCAGGACGACCTCTGCGCCGCTTGGGAGTTCCGAAATCAGGCCGGCAGGGTCCTCGATCGCGGCATCGACAAAAAAGATCTCGTTTCGTGCGGTCTGAGGCATCTCGCCGGCAGCAGCCACCAGCGCATCGGCATCGGCTTTCGGGTCAACGGCCTCGGCGGCTTCCAGCGCCACCGCGTCGGTGGCGGCATCCGCAACCTCGGCGGCTGCGGCCCCGTCGAACATTATCCGCTCTTCCAGAGCCACGAGCTCTATCTGAATGGGCTCCGCATACGAAGCTTCCGAGATCTGGCGCACGCGCGAGAAAGGTTTGTTCATGAGTCGCTCTGCTGTACCGTTCTTTATTGTGTTCTTCGCTCATTGTCGTGTTCTTCGCTCTCCCCATCATCGGCTCGGGAGGAACCGCTTGGAACTCACACCGCGTTTCAGGTTACGACCCGCACGGTCACTGCACCTGGCGAAGGTCCGTCGACGGCATGACCGATGGCACTGCCGCTCGGACTAAACGTCGATTTCGCGTCAATTTTTGCCGGCTTTTTGAACTTCGCGCGGCAGCAGCCGGATGATTTCCCGTTGACGTCACGTACTAATATTGACCAACGTGTTCGTAAGCACGCTACAATAACGTACCAGCACTTTGCCGCTAACTCAAAAGTCGGATTAACCCATGTAGCAGAAAACAGAGTTGATCAAAATTCCAGCTCTCGGATTACGACCTTTGCAATTCTGTTTCCGACCCGATATGCAAGACTGCGGCTTGCTGTGCATGACGATCACGCCGCGTTGCACGCGGTCGTCCACCAGCCAGTCAGCGCCACCGTCGATCTGCGGTCTTCCGGACACCGGATACCAGACCCCCGCGACCAGCAGGTCCCCCGGCTCGGGCGACGAAACAGCGATCGTGCCGCCGTTCGGACGTGCAAGGTAGCCGTCCGGCAACCTATCAATCGAGAAATCGGACACCTCGAAGCTTTCCAGCTTCAGCCTCGGAATTGACAGCTCGTCCGCGATGAAATCAGCACCTCTCGAAGGGTCGAGCCGCTGCAGATCGGTTTCGTTGACAAAGCCGCGCACCGCAAGCGATCCGGGACGATGATCCGTCCCAGAAGATGGGTCCTGGGGATACCAGGCGCCGGGATCCAGCTCTGTCGACAGCTCCCGGACCTGGCCATCAATTGTCGCCACGACAAGCAGACCGCTTGCCGGTCCTGCAGTGCGGACAGATTCTGGTCTTCTTCCTCAAGCATCCGGGCGATTACGGTACCTTCGCGCGCGCTCAGTAGCATCGCCGGCAGCGCTCAGCAGACGTGCCTTGTGCATGGCGATGCGCGTCTCCGACTGTCGATCCGCTGCGGTCAGCTCAGGATCGGCGAACTGAAACAGCGGGTCGCCCTGCGCAACGATGTCGCCCTCGGCGACAAATACCGCGTCCAGGCGCGCGGCCTCGGGCGGGAAAATGGCTTGCTGTCGCGCCTCTTCGAGCACCGCGGGGACATAGATCCGCGTCGACATCGGCCAGAAAAAGGCCGCAAGCAGGACCAGCACGACTGACAACGTCACGAGGCTCCGGCGCGATCCCCGGATCCGGTCGCGTGCACTGATCCAGAAAAGCACTTCCAGCAAGAACGCGGCTTCACGATGAACGCGGAAACCGAGACAAGCAGCAAAAAGACGCCCGCCAGCTTGAAGAACATCGAATAGACGAGCAGCGAAATCGCAATGAACAGGAAGAACCGGTAGATCCAGACCCCATAGGCATACGCAATCAGCCCCCGATGGGTGGCAGCGGTCGAATTTCTCCGGAACGCGGATCGTCCAGTCCGAAAAGCCACCGGCGCATTGCCCATTTCCCCATTGCAAACGCGCGGTGCTGCAGGTTCTGGATCCCGAGACTGTCCGAAAGAAGATAGTAGCCGTCGAAGCGCATGAACGGGTTCAGGTTGACCAGCAGCGACAAGCACCCAGCTGGACGTCGCGATCGCGAAGGCGACCGTCCGGGCCGGCCCGTCTGGCAGGAAACACCAAAAAAGCGTGGCGTAGACAGCGACGGTCAACTCCACCAGGACACCACCAAGGTCCACCATCAGGCGGTCGCTGCGTCTGCGCAACCGCCAGGCATCCGTTGATGTCAGTGTAAAGCAGGGGCAGGAACGCGAAGAACGCCACGCCCATGACCGGGACCCGAAGCCCGCGGCTAATCGCCTGATAGGCGTGCCCGAACTCGTGAAGCACCTTTACGACCGCAATCGCCGCAAAGAACACCGCGGCGCCGGCCCATGTGAAGGCCTGACGGACATGGGCCTCGATGTCCGACAGCTGACGGCTTGCTAGGTAAAGCCCGACAACCAGCATCGCGAGGCTCAGCCAAACGAACGTGGGCGAAAAAAGTGGCCTGACGAAGGGCCAGGTCGCCCTGCAGGAACCCGTCCGGACGCACCAAGGGCACGCGAAAGAACATCAACTTCTGCGCACCGAGCCACATCCGCGACCGCACGCGGTTCTCCGCAAGACGGGCGTAGCGCGTTGCGGTTCCTTGTTCGCCACCCTCCAGAAGCTGGTTTTGTCTGAGGAAGTGTGTGAGGGCCTCCAGCTCCTCGTCGGTCAGCCGGATCGCATTTTCCGAAAACAGGCGCGCCTTGAGCCGGTTGACACTGCCTGCCGACCACCGCGACAGGACGTCGATCGTGCGCTGGCCGATCTGGAAGAAGCGATTCCGTACCGGGTCGCGGATCACCCACCCCGGTGCACCGGACAGGAAAGCGGCGCCTGGCGAGATTTCCAGGTCATCCCGCAACGGGGCCAGAGGTCGGTCCTCGTGGGTCGTATCCACCACGACTCAAAACCCGAAGGTCTGCCGGATCCAGCTCAAGGGGCGCCGGAAGACGATGAAGAACAGCGTATGGCGGTCGCCGTAAAGCTGCGCAGTTCCCTGCGCGCCCAGCCGCGCAGCGGACAGGTTTTCCGGAGCGGCGCTCGCCGTCAGCGTGTAGCCGAAATTACCGTCGTCATGTGTCGTCGCGCGATAGCTGCGTCGCGTCAGCTCGGCCGGGACGGGCGTCAGCGGATTGCTGTCGAGGAATACACGTACCTGCGCCCCCGCCTGCAGGACGATGCTGTCGTCGACCGGCAGCCGCACGGTGAACTCCAGGTCGCTCGGATCAACGATTTCCATCATCCGCTCGCCGACCGACACGGGCCTGCCGATCAGGTCACGGGCGTCCTCGAAAACCGCAAGGCCGGCCCGGGGCGCGCGGACTTCGACGCGCGACAGGCGATCCCGGGCAAGCGCGCTTTCCGCCAGCGCCAGCGCAAGCTCGGCCTCCGCGATCTTCAACTCACGGGCCGCCGCTCGATCCGAGAAGGATGCGTTCTGCAGTTTTTCCAGCTGAGCGCGTGCCACGATGGTTTCCCGGTCGGCGATCTCTAGCGCGTTCCGCAGTTCCGTGTCGTCGTACCTGGCCAGAAGCGTGCCTTCCTCGACCAGACTGTTCGGCGCGACCAACACCTCTTCGACCACCCCGTTCAGGGCCGCGGCCACGGTTATCCTGTCACGCCCCGTCACCTCTGCCGGCGCCAGCACTGTCAGCGGTGCCTTGAGGAATCCAAGGGCAAGGATCGCCGCAACAGCCAACAGCATGAGGACTCTGCGCGGCACCGCAAACCCCCGGTCGAGCTTTCGGCCCGCCAAGGCCTGCCAGGCATGGCCGTAGGTCGCGGCCACGCGCTCGGCCAGAGGCAAGACAGTCTCTGGCCAGGGTGTTTCACGCAACAGAAGCAATCCCGCGAATGACATGCCGCGCCGCGTATTCATCGGCACCCAGAGCGCATGGGGAAACGCGTAATTGCAGAGTGTCGCGGACGCGGGGTTCTCCGTCAGGTCGATCGTGCGGGCCGCAGGTTCGCTTGGCTTGCGTCCAAGCGAAGCCACCAGCCGCAGCAATTCACGGTTGAGTGGGGCCTGGGCGTCGAACGTGTTGACCGACGATACGGCGGCCAGCCGCCACACGCGCCGGCGTCGGAAGACGAAGGCTTGACGGAAGCCGAGGACCCCCCGGCTCTCGTTGGCCATGTGGAACACCAGCTCGCGGTCGGTTGCGACACGCCGGATGTCTGCCTCTAGCTGCAACAGCCGCAGCAATGCAGCAGTCTGCCCGCTGTTCTCGGCGCCGCGTCCGGAGGGCGGCAAGGTGCTTCCGAGGGGCTCGCCGAGCGTCGGCGCCAGCGAATTCACTTGGTCGGCTGGAGTGTGACAAGCCCCGACAGGCCCGGCAGGACCCCGCCGGCATCTCCGTCGAACGCGGCCGTGAGCTTCACGGTGCGGCTGACCGGATCGACGATCGGGCCCAGCGTTTCGATGGTGACGTTGAACTCCTCGCGCCTGGCTTCCAGTCGCAGCCGCCCGCTGGTGCCCGGTTCGACCCACCGCAGCCAATCCGCCGGTGCGACGATTTCCAGATCCGGCGTTCCGGTAGACACGATCGACAGCACGGGTTGCCCAGGCTCGACGTATTCGAAGGCGCTCACGACGTGCTCGGCGACGCGACCGTCGTACGGCGCGCGGATCTTGCAGGCGTCGACCCGCAGATCCGCTGACTGGGCCCGCGCCGCAGCGGCCGCAGCCTCGGCCTTGGCCATGTCGACCTCCAACCGCCCGGTGCCGCCGCGGGCAAACAGGGCCTCGCGCGAGGAAACTACCGCCCGCGCCCCGGTACTTTCGGCGCGCGCTGCCGCAGCCTCCGACTTGTAAATCGCACAGTCGAGGTCAACGAGCACCTCTCCGGCGCGAAACGCGGCGCCTTCCTCGAACGGCAGGGCGTTGATAGTGCCGGAGATTACACTCGACAAGGTTGCCTCATCCTGGGCGCGGACCACCGACGGGGCGCTGAACTCCTGAGCTTCGCTAGCTTGTGGCTGCGAGATAAATGCCACGATAAGCGCAATGCCGCCAAGGCCTCTAGTCATCCGTCTAGATGCACAGTGCCGACTATCCGACACGGTTTGTCCTCTTCTTTCCGTTTTCGCTCCTCGCGAGGCTTCCAGGAGTGCGAGCTTCGTGTGTCGTCGCATATTTCGCTAAGTCAGGTAGGGGTCCAAGCACGTTCGTAAGGATTGCAGAGATAACGTCGGGAAGGGCCATCTCCCAGCAGGGACTGGCTACAACCCGCAAAGACCCGCCGGAGGAGGTTGATCCAAAGCCGGGGGGAGGGATTTGGTCTGGCGCATGAGCCTGTATGAGCGATGAAGGAGGGGTAATGCCCTCTGATGTGGTGCTGGACGCCACACCGCTGGTCGGTGAAGGCTACGGGCGGGTTGGAGAAGTCCACGGGCCCCGGCGGGTCCGGGTCGAACAGCACCTGGTCGACGCCGCCGACCAGGTTGCTCGGCAGGACGTCCCGGATCTCGATGTTGTCGACGGTCTCCAGGTTGGCGATGTCGACATTGATGCTGTAGGTGACCGGGAAGTTGGGGCCCGTGACCGTGCCTCCCTCGGTCGTGGCGGCGGCCTTGCTGAGGGTGAGCACCGTGGGGACGACGGGCGAGGTGGCCTGGGGGCCGTAGACCGGCGGGTCGGTCCCGATTGGCGGCGGGTCGTTGACGGGCGTCGTGTCGCCGAACTTGAAGCCGGCGGTCGCGCGGATGTCGAGTGGCTCGCCGACCACCTCGCTTTCCGCCGGGCCCCCGACGACGGTCGCCGAGTTGACGTCCAAGCCCACGGGGGTCACGACGTCCAGGAAGGGCGCGTAGCCGACGTCCGCGCCCGTGTTGTCAAAGGAGACGGAGAAGCGGAAGTCCTCGTTAATGAAGCCCTCGCCCGGCGCCACGACGGCGGCGACCGGGTCGGCGCTGAGAAGCAACCGATCCTCCAGGCGTTCCAGGAGCAGCCGCCTGGGTTTAAGTTTCGGCCGCTTGCCGAACAGTGACATGAGGTACGAGTCCCGAATCGCAGACACAGGCGACGAGGTGCGCCATGGTGAATCAGAGGGATCAGGAGATCTCCGCCCACCTATTATCTTTTATGTAGCGGAAGGCACGTTATCATCGTACTAATACGCAATCAAGGATTTCTGAGCGCAGCCCTGAAGCATGACCCGCTCCCACCTTGGTCGGCCGCCGACTTGGAATGGCGCGTTGCTCCAACAAGCGACCACGACCAATGTGGCTCCTTCACAGGACGCGGGTAACCAGCCCCAGCCTACACTCTTCAAGCGAGGCGGGAATGCAAACCCGGTAACCTGCCCCTGGTGCCACGTCCATCGGGACGCCCTCCAAGTCCTGCATCCGCTCCAGCCGGAAGCGCCGATTTCCGCGCGGGGTCAGCAGTTCCAGCTCGTCGCCCACTGCGAATCGGTTCTTGACCTCGATCTGCGCCCACCCTCCGTCGCTCCCGGCTACCTCCCCGACGAAGATCTGCCGCTGGTTTTCCGAGCTGCCCCGCTCGTAGCTCTGCAGCTGGTCCGGGGCATGGCGGCGGTAGAAGCCCTCCGTATAGCCCCGGTTGGCGAGCCCTTCCAGGTCGGTGAGCAGTTCCGGTCGGAAGGGATTTCCGGCGAGTGCATCCTCGATGGCCCGGCGATAGACCTGAGTGGTGCGGGCAGCGTAGTAGTGGGACTTGGTGCGGCCCTCGATCTTGAGGCAATCGATCCCCGAGGCGCACCAGACGCCCTACGTGCTCCACCGCCCGCAGGTCTTTGGCGTTCATGATGTAGGTGCCGTTCTCGTCCTCGAAGACGGGCATGTACTCGCCGGGGCGCTTGGACTCTTCCAGCAGGTAGACCTCGTCGGCGTCGGCGTGGCGCCCCTGCCCCATCGAGGAAGAATCCGGGACACCCACCTTGTACTCCCAGCGGCAGGCGTTGGTGCAGGCCCCCTGGTTCGCGTCTCGATGATTGAGGTAACCCGAGAGCAGGCAGCGGCCCGAATAGGCGATGCACAGGGCACCGTGGACGAACACCTCCAGCTCGATATCCGGGCAGCTTGCGCGGATGTCGGCAATCTCGTCCAGGGAAAGCTCACGGGAGAGGATGACCCGCGTAATACCCTGTCGCTGCCAGAAGCGCACCGAAGCGGCGTTCACCGTGTTGGCCTGCACCGACAGGTGAATGGGCATATCGGGCCAGCGCTCTCGTACCAGCATGATCAGCCCCGGGTCGGCCATGATCAGGGCATCCGGCCCCATTTCGATGACCGGTTCCATATCCGCGAGAAAGGTCTTGAGCTTGGACCCGTGGGGCATCAGGTTGCAGGCCAGGTAGAAACGGCGTCCCTGTGCATGAGCCTCGGCGATACCGACCCGGAGATTCTCCCGGTCGAAGTCATTGTTGCGAACTCGCAGGCTGTAGCGCGGCAGCCCTGCATAAACCGCATCCGCGCCATAGGCTAGGGCGTAGCGCATGTTCTTGAGGGTACCCGCCGGGGACAGGAGCTCCGGTTTCAATGCAACTCCACCTCGAAGGTCAGACGCTCGTCTTGGCTTACCAAGTGCCCGCGGAATACCTCCACCGGGAGCTTCTCACCCGGTCGGCTGCCCAGGAGCGCGAGACGGATGTCGCTGTAAGAGCCGATGGGATTCTCGCCCAACTTGACGATTCGATCCCCCTCTTCCATCCCGGCGTCCTTGGCACCACTGGGGTCGGCGAAGCCCTGCACGGCGACACCCTCCCCTTGCGAGTCGATGTCCAGCATGACCCCCAGCACACCGGGCGCAGGCAGGGACACCGGGCGAGGATAGAGCAGGAAATCGGCCATCTCCGGATCGAGACCTCGATGGATGCCGCTGAGCACAATGGAGGACTCGGCAGGGACGCGCCGCAGCAAGCGCTTGGGAATGCCCTGGCCATACTCCAGGTGCCCGCTCCCGGCGAGGATCACCATGGATTTCTCCGGATGCTTGGCGAGATACCTGGCGGCCCGATCAGCCATTCCTTCGTCCCATAAGAGTTGCACCTGCAGAAAATGCTCGAAATTTCCGTCCTTGGCCATTGGATGGTGCTCGAATACGGCCTTGACGCGCTGCCGGTAAGCCTCGTCGCTCAAGTCGATTTCCTCAGGAATCCGCGCCCGCTCCTCGTCGGTGAGAGACTCGATACCACCGTCTCCGACCTTCTGCGTGATCTCACGCTCCAGGTTCAGCGCAACAAGGGGAATGCCGTGCTCTCGGGCAAAAAGCAGAATGGGTTGGTAGAGCCGGTAGTCGAAACGCCAACGCTCGAAATACTCGCTGCGTCGCAGTAGCTCCTTCTCCGAGATCTCGCCCGCCACGTACGCATCGAGGTGAGGCTGGAATGGCTGTTGGAAGAACTCCATGCCGATGGCGAAATCCTTCTCCACGTAGTGCAGACCCTCGACGATGGCCAGTTGGTTGAGGTGGTCCTCATAGCGGTCGTGAGTCTCGCCGACGAAAATCACCCGCTTGGACGCCAGCTTCGGCAGGAGCTGCTCCATGCTGGACAGGGCGGAGAGATCCATGACCTTCGTCGCTGGATCGGCGATCTGATCATGATCGGTTTCACCTCCCCTCGCGTGATTGGTTCCGGCAAGGGAGGAGAGACCCACGAGCAAAGCGGCGGCGGCAACGGCCGGGGAAAAAGAGTTGCGCATGGCGTAGAAGTGACATCTCGCTGGAAAAGGGTGCGGTCGCACCGCATTATGGTACGAGCGACCGGGGGACGGCTACCGGCCGCGTGTTGCTTTATCGTCCGGAGCTACGACCATGTTCAGCGCCTTCAAGTTCCTCCCCCTGTTGCCTCTGCTGCTCGCCTCTGGTGCGGCACGCAGCGAATCGCCGATCGGGCACGACCTGGACGTGCTCATCGACCCGGAGCGGGGGACCATCACCGCCAGCGACCTGCTGATCCTGCCCGATGGCCTGGAATCGTGGGAGTTTTACCTGCACCGGGATCTGAATCCGCAGGTCGTTTCAGGAGACGCGACTCTGGCGCGCATCGGTGAACAGGGGCATCTGGAGCACTTCCGACTGAGGCTGGACGGATCTTCCGTTGTCAGACTGGGCTACGGGGGCCGCATCAGCCATCGGCTGGAGGAGTTGCGCGAGGGAATGGGCCGGACGCGGCAGAGCTCGCTCGGCATCATCAGCGCCGAGGGTGTCGTGCTCGACGGCTACAGCGGCTGGTATCCGCGAAGCCCCGACAGGTTGCAGCGCTTCGATCTGCAGGTCCAGCTGCCGGCCGGCTGGACGGCGGTGTCTCAGGGCGAGGGGCCGGGGATCTCAGAAGACGGGGACGGCGCATCCGTCCACTGGCACGAATCCCAACCCCAGGACGACATCTACCTGATCGCGGCCCCCTTCCAGCGCTATTCGAAGGCCACTTCATTCGGCGATGCACAGATCTACCTGCGCCAATCCGATCCGCAGCTGGCCGAGCGCTATCTCGCGGCCACGGAACGCTACTTGGCGCTGTACAGCTCCCTTATCGGCCCGTACCCCTATGCCAAGTTCGCGCTGGTGGAGAACTTCTGGGAGACCGGCTACGGCATGCCCTCGTTCACCCTGCTGGGCCCGCGGGTGATCCGGCTGCCCTTCATCCTCCACAGCTCCTATCCCCACGAGGTGCTGCACAATTGGTGGGGAAACGGCGTCTACGTGGATTTCGAGACGGGCAACTGGAGCGAGGGCCTCACCGCCTACCTCGCCGACCACCTGCTCAAAGAGCAGCGCGCAGGCGGGGCGGATTACCGGCGCGACAGCCTGCGCGCCTATTCCGACTACGTGCGCGAGGCCAACGACTTTCCACTGCGGGAGTTCCGCGGCCGCCACGGCTCGGCTTCCCAGGCCATCGGTTACGGCAAGACCCTGATGATAATGCACATGTTGCGGCGCAATCTGGGTGACGAGGGATTCGTCGCCGGTCTGCGTCGCTTCTACCGCGAGAACCGCTTCCGAGCAGCGGGCTTCGATGACCTCCGACGGGCCATGGAGCATGAAAGCGGGCACGACCTAACAGCCTTCTTCGACCACTGGACCGGGCGCACGGGCGCACCCGAGCTTGCCCTGGTGGATACAGCAGTGGCGCAAACCTCGGACGGCTACCTGTTGCGCGGCCGCCTGGAGCAAACCCAGGCTGACGCGCCGTTTCCGCTGCAGGTCTCGCTGGTCGTACATCTGGAGGGGGGCGACAGGACCGAGCACCGGGTAGCGCTCGGGGAACGCAAAGCCGATTTCGAGCTGGCGCTGTCCGCGGCCCCGATCAGGGTCGACGCCGATCCGCGCTTCGATCTCTTCCGTTCGCTGGTACCGGGTGAGTCACCGCCGGCATTGAGTGCGCTGTTCGGGGCGGAGGTCGGCCTGATAATAGTTCCCGCGAACGCGCCTGCCGAGCTGGCCGAGGGCTACCGAGCGCTGGCGCAAGGCTGGCGCCAGGGCTCGCCGAGGTGGGAGATCGCATTGGATCAGGACGTTAAGAGGCTACCGGACGACCGTCCGGTATGGCTACTCGGCTGGAGCAACCGCTTCGTCGGAAACCTGGCGGCAGATGAGACCCGCTTCAGCCTGGACGAAGCGAGACAACTCCTACGTCTACCGGAGGGGGACTATCCGGGCCGCGATTTCAGTCTGGCGCTTTCGGACGAGCGCGGCGGTCAGCCGATCGGTTGGGTCGCCGCCTCGCACCCCGCAGCCCTGCCCGGTCTGGCCCGCAAGCTTCCTCACTACGGCAAGTACAGCTACCTGGTGTTCGATGGCCAGGCACCGAGCAACCGTCTCAAGGGTCAGTGGCCGGTGCGGGATTCCGGTCTCATGGTTTGGTTGAGCGATCGGCGTCCGCTGCTGAACCTACCGCCGCGAGACCCGCTGACCGCGGTCCTCGACGCAGCGCCCGCACAAAGTCCGCGGCATGCTCGCATTCCCTTTCTGCCGATGCTGAAAGCGGAATCCTCGGAATCCGCCGTTGCCGGGGCGGTCCGCGCTACCGCGATCGCTAGGGAAATCGCGCCTCCAGCCGATGGCGCTCCTGTCCCACATCAATATCGATAAAGTGCTTCAGAATACCCAACGCCTCGTCGAGACTCTTGCAACCCCAATGATCCATGACGACATGATGCGTCCAATCCTCAACATGGTAGCAGTGGTGCCCACCCCGGTTTGCGTCCGAGGCATCGAAGCGCAGCCTGTACCCGGTTGCCGTCTTTGAATTCCACTTGTATCGAACTACGTTTTCTTGCTCGTCGTTCACTGCTGTGCCTCCCCGAATTTTTACATTGACCTCGGCGCATTCCTGCGTATTTACAGTGGTTAATTGGCTCTTTGGCAGCGCCTTGCAGCAGAAAGCTCAAGTTGTATTTTTGTCACACGCCAAGCTTTCGTGGTTATAATACAACGCCTGCGGCGTAAAGCACAATGCGTGAGATCTGAATAGATCCTGTCCCGCGCCAAGCTACGGGCGGTACAGACCAAGCGGGTCGTTCGGATTCACTCCTTCCATAAAGGGCAGGCGCCGATCGCTGTTGGTGAGCTGGTAGATCTTACCCATCCAATTTCCGACCACACCCTCGGCGGTGTCGTGCCAGGTGTTATCGAGACCGGTGGCAATTTTGCCTTCCGGGAGTTGCGGCGGCTCACGGCCCTGGTCGAGGGCACAAAGGACACGATCTCGATGCTCCTCCAAGATGGCGCGGTCTTTGATCCGGATATAGTGCTCCGGGAAAGGGGGATAGTCATCACGCCGACCGGCGATGAACCGCCCGACCTCGCGTTTGTATTCCTTTAGCAGGGAGATGGTGTCGTACTCCGGGTGTCCCTGGAAGAATACGATGCGGAATCCATCCTCGCTCACCGCCAGATGGACACCCGCCTCCTCGCTCTGCGCCAACACCCGAAGCCCGGCCGCATCGAGTTGGTCACGACTGATCTCGTTGAAGCGCGAATGGGGAACGTCGAACAGGGTGTTTACGTCGTTAACCAGCGGATGGCCCTTGTCGATCACACGATGCGGATAGACGCCCCAACGCTTGGCCGGCAAGGGACGGCGGCGTTGTCCGTAGCGAAACTGCAGCACGGCGTGAGTGGCGAGACAGGAGCACAGGGTAGAGGTGACGTTCTGGGAAGCCCAATCGATGACCTCGATCAAGGGGCCCCAGAATGGCTCATCGGCCAGGTTCGGGTGACTGACGTTGGCACCGGTGATGATGAGAGCATCCAAGCCCTCCTCGCGGATGATCTCGAAGCTCTCGTAGTAGCGCTCAATATGCCTTTTTGCCTCCGGCGAGCGCTCCAGCTCATCCAGGGTAAAGGGGTGGACGTAAAACTGGGCGATCTGGTTGCTCTCGTTGATGAGGCGCAGAAACTGCCGCTCGGTGGCAGCCAGGGCCGCATCCGGCATCATGTTCAGGAGCCCGATATGCAACTCGCGAATATCCTGTTGCAGAGCCCGGGTGGGAGCCAGGATGTTTTGGCCCTCCTTGCGCAGGAACTCGAAGGTGGGCAGATTCGTGTGGGCGACGATTGGCATGACTATCCCTCAACCTTGCGCGCGATTGCCTGCTCGAGCAGGTCCAGGAAATCGTGCTCGGCGCGGACCTGCGCCACCTCGGTGGAGCTCACCGTGTAGCCATGGGGCCGAGCGATGGCCTCGTACCTGGGCACGCGGGAATTGAACAGCCTGGGGAAGACCCAACGCGTGAAGTCGTCCGGATCGATCTCCGCCACGAACTCCAGGCGCCGCAGCGCCAGATAATCCTTGACCGCAGAGGCCAGAAACTCGGGCCGGTAGTAGAGAGGCTTGGGATCAGCCTGTGCGCGCTCGATGAGCTTGATCTCATCCTCGGCCGGGACCCGGATATAGAGGATCAGGCTGTGGCGAGCCAGACAGATCGATGACCTTGGGCTCATCGAGCTCGCACAAGCTGCCGCCCACGTCGTTGACCAGCTTGCTGTAGCCATAAATCTCCTGCGCCTTGTGAACGAATTTCGGCAGGTCCATCATCGCCTTGATCTCCGCCTCCCGGTACAGGGCCTGGCGGCGGTTGAATTCCCCGAGAGGCAAGCCGCTGAGCTCCGGGTTGCCGAGCTTGCCGACGAAGCTCAGCACCGGCCCCAGGTCATCCACCTTGATGTTGTTGCGGATAAAGATCCAATCCTGCCGCAACAACTGCTTGAGAAAGGGCACCTGCATGGCCTGGGCCTTGATCAGGTCGAGAATATGCTCGTCCAGGTAGCGGGTGCCGATGCGGTAATCTCCGGAGTAATGGAACCAGTCGTTACGCCGCAGCAGGGTCGAGAGATAGGTCTTGCCCACCCCGGACATGCCGAGAAGGGTGACACACTTGTTCTCCCAGGCGCGGAACTCGTCGACGGTGAACTTCAAGGCGGGCTCTCCTTGGACGAAGGGGCGATAGTCAGTCGCAGGATACTACCCGAACATGGCCGAAAGGGGCCAGGGGAGCGGCCGGCTCGCCACGACGCTGGTCGTGGCAGATCACGAAGAGCTTGGTCGGCCGCAAGCCTTCCAGCCGCAGGCAGATCCAGCCCAAGCCCGCGCTGCCGACCTGAACGCCGACGGGGCTCAATCGGTCAGCAGCCCTTCCAGCGCCTCCCAGCGCTCGTAGGACTCCTCCAGATCGGCCTCCACCGAAGCGAGGCGTTCCTTCGCAGTGGAGATGGCCTCTCCGGACTGTTGGTAGAAGGCGGGGTCCGCCATGCGCTCATGAAGCTCCCCCTGCTCCCTCTCCAATGCCTCGATGCGCGCCGGCAGAGCTTCCAGCTCCCGCCGGTCCTTGTAGCTCAGCTTTGCGGGGGCGCGCCGGGCCGCGGCCCGCGTCTTCGGCTGAGACTGCGTCTGCGATTTTTCCTTGTCGGCCATCGGCTGCGGTGCAGGCCGCTGTCGCAGCCAGTCGTCATAGCCACCCACGTATTCGTGCACCCTGCCCTCGCCCTCGAACACCAGGGTGCTGGTGACCACCGCGTTGAGCAGCGCACGATCATGGCTCACCAGGAGCAGGGTCCCCGAGAAACCCGTCAGCAGCTCCTCGAGCAACTCCAGAGTCTCGGCATCCAGGTCGTTGGTGGGCTCGTCCATGACCAGCAAGTTGGCGGGCTGGGTGAAGAGCCTGGCCAACAGCAGCCGGTTGCGCTCACCCCCGGAGAGTGCGGTCACCGGCTGACGTGCCCGCTCGGGGGTGAACAGGAAGTCCTTGAGGTAGGAGAGCACGTGCTTGCTGCGACCGTCGACGGTCACCTTGTCGCTACCGCCGGCGACGTTGTCCTGCACGCTCTTGCCGTCGTCCAGGCTGGCGCGAAGCTGGTCGAAGTAGGCGACCTGCAAGTTGGTGCCATGGCGGATGCGCCCGGAATCCGGCTCCAGATCCCCCAGCAAGAGCTTCAGCAAGGTGCTCTTGCCCACACCGTTGGGCCCGATGATGCCCACCTTGTCACCACGAAGGATCAGGGTGTCACAAGCCCTGAACGACCGGCTCTCCGGCCCAAGAATAGCTAGCCCCCTCGGCCTCAACCACCAGCTTTCCGCTGCGCTCAGCCTCGCTCAGACGGATGCGCGCCTGCCCCATCTGCGCGCGCCGCTGGCGGTGCTCCTCGCGCATGGCCTCCAACGCGCGTACCCGCCCCTCGTTGCGGGTACGTCGCGCCTTGATGCCCTGACGGATCCAGACCTCTTCCTCTGAGAGCTTGCGGTCGAAGCGGGCATTGGCGACGGCCTCGGCGTGCAGGCGTTCCTCGCGCCGCCGAAGGTAGTTTTCGTAGTCCCCCGGCCAGTCGGTGAGCCTTCCACGGTCCAGCTCCAGGATACGGGTGGCAAGCCGGCGCAGAAACACTCGGTCATGGGTGACGAACAGCAACGCCCCTGGGAACTCCGGTAGAAATCCCTCCAGCCACTCGATGGCCTCGATGTCCAGGTGGTTGGTGGGCTCATCCAGCAACAGCAGATCTGGCTCCCGAACCAGCGCCCGGGCCAGCAGCACCCTGCGTTGCATCCCGCCGGAGAGTTTAGAAAAGGTGGCATCCGGGTCCAGTCGCAGGCGCGAGATGACGCGCTCCGTGCGCTGCTCGATCTCCCAGCCGCCGGCAGCTTCCAAGCGATGCTGAACAGCGGACAACCTCGCCAACAAGCGCGCGTCGGATCCGTCCGCCAGGCGCCGGCCCAAATCATGATACTCGCGCACCAAGTCACCGAGCTCGCCGAGTCCCGCGGCGACCTGATCGAAGACACTGCCGGATACGTCCGCCGGAATGTTTTGGACGAGCCGGGATACGCTCACCCCCTCCCCCACCCCAAGCTCGCCGCCGTCCGGTTGGATGTCCCCCGCGATCAGCTTGAGCAGCGTCGACTTGCCGGTCCCGTTTCGACCGAGCAGGCAGACCCGCTCGTCCCTGTCGATACTGAAGGTAACACCGTCGAGCACAGGCGGAGAGCCATAGGAGAGAGTTACGGACCGCAGGTTGATCAACGGCATGAGAAGCGTCTTGAATTTGGTGTCTTTAGCGAAGGCACGGGTTTCGCGAACGGCTAAAATAGAGGAAACAGTACCGGGCAGTTCCAGGACCTAACATGATAACGCCACCCGTCGCTTCCGCTCTGCTTCTCGCAGCAACCCTTGTCACGACGGCCGAGGCTGCAAGCCCCATGCGCGGCCAGATGCTGTATGAGAATTTCTGTTATCACTGCCACATGACGGAGATCCACTATCGGGTCAACAGCAAGGTGGATTCCTGGGGAAAACTGCTGCACACGGTGTCGATGTGGCAACAGGAGATGGGCCTCGGCTGGCGGGCAGAAGAGCTCGCGGACGTGGCAAGCTATCTCAACCGGGTCTATTACGGTTTTCCCGATGGCGGTAAACAATAGCTGCCGGACCTTTCCGAGTCCGGCTGAAGCTCACGCGCCCGGCGTGCGTCGGTCTGCAGGTCCGACTTAGGTCCGACGCCCCCAACCTCGCCTGTCGGGCTGAAGGCCGACCACAGGACCATACCCACCGCCGCGGGCTTCCGGCCGCTTTCAGAACTGGAACGCGGGACGGGAAAAGTAGTAGCCCTGCCCCCAATCTACCCCCATTTCGCGCAAGGCATCTACGGTCTCCTTGTCCTCGACGCCCTCGGCCACGGTGATGACGCCGAGGTCTACCGCCAGCTCTTGGAGGCCCTGAAGAACCGCACGCACCCGCTGATCACGGGTCACCCTTCGTATCAGCGATCCGTCGAGCTTGATGAAGGAAACCGGCAGCTCGATGAGGTAATTGAGGGACGAAAAGCCGACACCGAAGTCATCGATAGCGATACGCAAGCCCAAATCCAGAAACGGCTGCAGGGCCGCTTTCGCCTCGTCAATGTCGTCCATGAACTGACGCTCGGTGATCTCAACAACTAGCGGCTCGATCTCTTCCGAGCGTTCACCGCCGCAGGCGCAGTGCTGCTTGACCTTTTCCAGTACGTCTTCCACGAGATCCGGGTGGCGCAGGAAGTCGGCGGAGAAGTTGACGAACATGGCCGACATCTGACCTTCACCCTGCTGACGAGCCGCGCAGCGCATGGAGGCGGTTTGGATGATTCGGTGATCGATCTGATGCACCAAGTGCAACTGCTCGGCGGCCGGAATGAAGGAAGCCGCGTCCATGACCTGCAGGTCGTCTAGCTGGATCCTCGCCAGGGCCTCGGCCCCGCAAACCTCCCCGGACACCAGGTTGACCACCGCCTGATAAGCGGGCCGCACCCGCCCCTCGCGTAGGGATTTTTCGATGATCTGGGCAAGTGCAAAGACGTTGCCGGCCTGGCGTGTGACACTCTGTATGCGGTTGCGCCCTGAGCGCTTGGCCTCGTAAAGGGCCGAGTCCGCCTTCGCCAACAGCGCATCGGGGTCAAGCCCGTCATCGGGATAGGTCGTCACACCGATGCTTGAGGTCACGCGTATTTGCCGGCCCTGAAACTCCACCGGTTGGGCCTCGAGTCCGGCACGTATACGCTCGGCGATCTCTTCTGCCAGAGAGCGACCCACCTCTGGCAGAAGACAAAGGAACTCCTCGCCACCCCAGCGGCCGAGGGTATCGAGCTCACGCACGTTGTGGGCGATTCTTCGTCCTACCTGCGCCAGGACCTGATCTCCCGTCGCATGCCCGAAGCGGTCATTGACGATCTTGAAGTGGTCCAAGTCCAGCAGGAGAACACTGTAGACAAGCCCCTGGGCCTCCGCGCTGCGGTGCAGGTTCTCCAGTCTCTGCTGGATGTAGGCACGGTTCGGCAGCCCGGTCAGCGTATCGTGACTTGCCCGATAGGCAAGCGAGCCACTCTCTAAACGGTTTCTCTCCTGACGCAGGACAATGAGGACGGCGCCGTCGCCGATAGCGGCCAGCTCGCAGGTCACCGGAACCCGCTGGCCGTCCGACCGCAGGAGCACACAATCGTCGAAGGCATCTTCCATGACCTCACGCCGATACAACTCCGAAATCCGGTCCGCGGTCAAAATGTCTCGTCCCAGCGCTTCGAGCCGAAACAAAGAGCTGACCTGCTGTCCTACGGCGAGACGAGGTTCTACGCCGACCAAGTCCCCGGCCCGTGCATTCGCGTAACCGAGATTCCCCTGTTCGTCGAAGACCAGGAACGCGGCCGAGATGTCCTGCAGCAGCGAATGCTCCGAGCCTTGCGGGGTGTCGGTCTTGTCGTTGAGGGCGTTGGAAGTTTGCACGATGCTGAGGAGGAGCGGCTATTTTGGGTTGCAGTCTACCCCATTCGACAGACGACGCGAATTTTCGGTTAAACTTCGACGTCGAACGACGCGTTGCCAATTTCCTCGACGTCCCGAGATCCGATGGTGAAGAACGTCACATTGCGCGAAGCCTGGACCGGCGAGGCCGACTGCGTCAACTGCTCGCTGCGCGCGACCGTTCTATTCGCCGGCCTGGAGGAAAAGGACTTCGAGCGCATTCACGATCCCATCGACCAGTTCGTGATCAAGCCCGGAACTACGCTCTATCACGCAGGCGACGACGGGGACCACATGTTCACCGTCCGAAGCGGCGCTTTCAAGCTGGTTCAATACCTACCCGATGGCGGCCAGCGCATCGTGCGCCTCGCCCGCACCACCGATGTGATCGGACTGGAGGCCATGCTGGAGGAGCAGTACCACCATGACGCCGTGGCGCTCCATCCCACCGAGGTATGCCGCTTTCCCGCGAAGGTGGTACGAACCCTAGCCCAAGAGAATCCGAAGCTGCACCGCGAGCTCATGGCCCGCTGGCAGCGTGCGCTCTCCGAAGCAGACGCCTGGCTCACAGAGCTGTCCACCGGCTCGGCCCGCCAGCGTGTCGCGCGGCTGTTGCTGCGCCTGGTGCGAGACCACGAGAGCAGCGAATGCGAGCTCTTCAGCCGCGAGGACATGGGTGCCATGCTCGGCATCACCACCGAAACCACCAGCCGCACCATCGCCGAGTTCAAGCGCCAAAGCCTCCTGGTGGAAGTCAGCCCCAATCTTTTCCTGCTCGACATCCCGAATCTGCGGCGCATTGCCGAGGATTGACCGATTTCAATGCCGGACCTTCGGTCGGTCGCTAGCCTGTCCATCGCCAGCCTGAGCGCGATGTTAAACAGATAGCGCCAGATCTCTGTATTTTGCGCGTTTACCGGAATGACGAAACAGCCCCCTGAACCCGCCCGGAACCCTAACCAGTTGCCTGTGCCACGGAGACTGGAGTCTGGCGCGGTCCCCGCCGACGGCCGGATCGGCGGCTAGGGGCACTCGGAGGGTAAAAAGAAGCGCACAACCGCCGCATAAAGCGTTGCCAGGCACCGAGGACTGCCAAAGGAGAAAAAGATTGAAACAGACGCTGCTGCACGAGAAGTACCCGATCTACCGCCTCGAGCTCGCCCGCGACGAGACCAGCTTCCGCTCCGTCGACGAGATTGCAGGTTACTTCAGACAGTGTATCGAAGCCCACCGCTCGGCCTGCTTCATAGCGGAGTTCGATCACTACGCTCACACCCTCTCGCTGCCGGAGGGCCGGATCGGCGAAGACATACGTGCGGCTAGAAACTTGGTCTTCTGCTTTGGAATCACGCTACCCGACCCCCAGGTGCTTGCCGTGAGACCCCGCTCGATCGGTATCGCAGAAACCAGGGAGGGGTTCACCATCACTTTCATGGAGGCACCGATGCCGGTGGCCAACTCGGCCATGGAGGACTGGTCGAACGGTCTTCGCCGCGACCACCACGGGAAAGCGGCTTAAGCGGCGGGAAAAGGTTGCAGGGGTCTGAAGCCGCTCGGGCATCGGCGGGGTGCGGGTAGCGACCTATCCGAGGCGCGGAGTCATGGCCGGCAGCTCGTAAACCTTTTGCGCATTGGGGAGAGCGAACCGGTGTCTCTGAATCACAGGGACAACCAAGGTCCGGGGCGATCCTGGTCCGCCAGCGTCAGCCGCGGCTCGAGATCGTCGGAGACCCGAAGCAAAGTCTCGCGTACGAGTCGGGGGTGGTTGTTTTTTTCGCTCACATGGGCCACTAGCAAATGACGTAATCGCACCAGCGGTAAGGCGTCCAAGAGAGCGGCCGCCTGATCGTTACTGAGATGACCGAACATCCCTCCCACCCGCGCCTGCAGCGGGGGCGGATAGGGACCATTTCGCAGCATGGTCCTGTCGTGATTGCATTCGAGCATCAAGGCATCACACTCTCGAAGAAGATCACGGGCGTGACTGGTCACATGACCCGCGTCCGTCAGAATGCCGATACGCGAACCGTCGCACTCAAAGAGGAACTGACAAGGCTCCCGGGCATCATGGGGCACGGGGAAGGGTATCACCCGAATGTCGCCAATGCGAAAGCCGCCTCGGTGCGCCGAGAACAACCGCAATTCCGGTAACTCAGTGCCGCCCGCCTGCCGCCAGGTACCGGGGGTGGTCCAGACTTCGATATCGAAACGGCTCGCCAACGTTGCCACACCCCGCACGTGATCTCCGTGCTCATGGGTGACCAAGATGGCATCCAGATCTTTCGCCGAAACACCCACGTCCGCAAGGCGCCGTTCCGCCTCGCGACCGGCAAAGCCGCAGTCCACCAGCACCCGTGTCCCGCCGGCCTCCACCAGGGTGGCATTCCCCCTGCTCCCACTGCCAAGCGAGAGAAAGCGCATACGCTCAATACAGCCCGCTACGGGCGCAATTCATCTGCCGTCTGCAGACCGAACCGGGACCGGTGAGGCAAGGCCAGTCGCGATTGCCGACAGCCTGCCCAATCAGCGGATTTGCTCGCTCAACAGCCGCAGTATGCGCTCCGAAGTGACGTTTGATGCAGGCCGTCCCACCTGGTCGCGCACGACCACGCGGGTCTGGGCACCGTCTCCCTGCAGCTTGACCTGATACTGTTCGACTGTGCTTAGGTCGTCGCTGCGCCAGAATGCGAGCTTCGACCCCCATCCCCCCTTCTTCTCGCCCTTGGACGGGTCATCGTATCGGACATAGTAAATCCCCTGCGTACGGTCCCGGTCCTCGACCGCGAAGCCGACGCGGTCAAGGGCTACGCCCGTCAAACGCCAGGCACGGCGAAACTCGTCGTTGATGATCAGCTCACTCTGACCGCCAGGCCCCTTGCTGAGACGTGATTTGGTGGCAGCCGCGGCTTGTTGCTGCTGCGCAGCCAACCCGGCCGCTTGCTGTTCCGAAATTCCCAAATAGACCAAAAGCCTGCGCAACATCGCGGCCTCTTTGGAGGGATCAGACGGAGCGGGCTCCCAAATCGTGTTCGTGGACTCACCCGCGGCGTTGCTGCGGAAACGCTCTTCCATGGCACGGTGAGTCAGGAACAAGTCGGTGGCTCCAGCGTTGACACCCGGCTCGATGCGGACGCGGTATTGGTCGCGGGTGGAGGTCGCATAGAGCCCGTCCGCCACTTTCCGGAAGAGGTTGGTGACGAAATCCTTGCGAATCTCGGCGCGATTCTCCAGCCAATCGGTCTTCATAATGCCGGTCAGGGGATCTTGCTCGAGAAGCAGTATGCCCTGTGAACGCCAGAAGCCGACGACTTTGGGCCAGATCTGCTGAGGCGACCCCGTGATTTCCAGCCAACGGTTGTTTCCTTCACGTCGCAGCTTGGCGTTCTTCACCTCAGGCAGGACATCACCGCTCCCGGCAATCTGTTGCCGCCTGGAACTCTGGCCCACATACTCCGAATAGGTGGCGGTGCCGTCCCCACCGATCGCAGGAACGTCCATGGCATCATCGAAATTGCCGGAGGTCAGATCCGGAGGCACCTCCAGATTCTCCGAAGCCTCACGCTGCTTCTTGTACTGCAGACTCTGGTCGGGCAGGTAATCGTCCAAGTCCGGCATGCTGCTGCACCCAGACAACAGCAGCACACTTAGGATCAGTGCTGCGAGGACTTTGGCATTCTGCATAAGGGTAGCTCTCGCATATTCGTCAACTTGTTGAATCGGCCGCATCGTCCGATGCCCCCGAGGGCGTTGGTCTCAAATGACTCCGGCCCGCGTCATGGCGGCTCGCACCCTTGGTTGGGCGTCCTGCGTCAACCAGGTCAGGGGTAATCTTATTCCCCTCGGCGCCAAACCCATCTCCGCCACCGCCCACTTTACCGGGATCGGGTTGGACTCAACGAAAAGGTCATGATGCAAGGCGTCAAGGCGCGCATTGATCGCCTCCGCCTCATCGCGCTTACCGGACAGTGCCGCTGCGCACATCTGCTGCATAAGGCGTGGCGCCACGTTTGCAGTCACGGAAATGTCGCCGTGACCTCCCTGCAGCATAAACTCACAGGCAGTTGAATCGTCTCCGCTGTACAAATCGAAATCGTCCGGGACCAGGAGCTTGAGCCGGGCGAGCCGGCTCAGGTCACCGGTTGCCTCTTTGACACCCACGATATTCGGGATTGCGGACAAGCGCGCTATCGTTTCGGGCAGCATATCGCAGGCGGTGCGGCCTGGAACGTTGTACAGAATCTGCGGAATGTCCACTGCCTCCGCTATTGCCTTGTAATGCAAGTACAACCCGCTCTGGGTCGGCTTATTGTAGTACGGGGTGACCAAAAGCGCTGAATCCGCCCCGGCTTGCTTCGCGCATAGAGTGAGCGTGATGGCCTCGGTTGTCGAGTTGGCACCGGTACCGCCGATCACCGGTATGCGACCCGCGGAGAGCTCGACCACGCGGCGGATGACCGCGCAGTGCTCCTCCTCGTCCAGGGTCGCAGATTCTCCCGTGGTGCCCACGGCAACGATCGCCGATGTGCCGCCCTCGACGTGAAAATCGACCAGGCTACTCAAGGCATCCTCGTCGATCCGGCCGTCGTCGAACATGGGCGTGATCAAAGCAACGATGCTGCCGCGATACATGAGCCCGCCTCCAGCGTGCAAAAACCAAGTATATTATCTCCCTCTTAACAATCAGCACAAGAGCCTTCGAGGCACGCCGGGCGCCATGCTAAACTCCGCCCAAAACCTGAACGCCCTACGCGACCCTCTGGATTTCAGACCATGGCCACGCAGAAGACCTTCCTCGTAATCTCCGCCCTGGGCGAGGATCACCCCGGCATCGTAAACGCCTTATCCAAGGCCGTGCTCGACCACGGTTGCAATATCGAGGACAGCCGCATGACGGTCCTCGGCGGAGAGTTCGCGGCCATCCTCTTGGTGGAGGGAAAGTGGAACACCCTGGCAAAGGTGGAGAACGCGCTCCCGGAGCTTGAACGCCAGCTGGGCATGACCATCATGTCCAAGCGCACGGGAGAGCGCACAGCCGAAGCCAACCTGTTGCCCTACGCCGTGGATGTAATCTCGATGGACCACCCCGGAATCGTCAACAACCTGGCCGGGTTCTTCGCCGAGCGCAACATCAATATCGAAGACATGTCCACCAGCACTTACGCCGCCGCACACACCGGAACGCCCATGTTCGCGGTGCACATGACCATCGGTATACCCGCCGACCTGCACATCGCCGCGTTGCGTGAGGAATTCATGGATTACTGCGACGGACTCAATCTGGACGCCGTACTCGAGCCCCTGAAGGGGTAAGCGGGGAGATCTGCATTCCACGTTTTCAAATCCCGTCATCCGCCGAACCGGTCCTACTGCCAAAAAGTCCGACGCCCCGGTCGTGATTCGGGTTTAAGCCCGACGACAAATTATCTTAGGAGTCGGGTGGCAGTCCGACCTGCAGTCCAGCCCACGAGGGCAATAACAGGCTTTACTCGCACCACGTCAGCAAAAACTGGAGAACAAAGCAATGGCCCCAGCCATCGGCGACACGGTCCCCGACATCGAGCTTGAGATCACCGGAGAGAAGACGCTGAAGCTGTCCGAGTTCCGTGGCAGGAAGCTAGTCCTGTTCTTCTATCCGAAGGCAAGCACACCTGGCTGCACACTGGAGGGGCAAGGCTTCCGGGATGCTGCAGCCGCCTTCGACGCAGCCGCGACCGACATCCTCGGCGCTTCTCGCGACGGCCTGAAGGCCCAGGAGAACTTCAAGGCCAAGCACTCATTCCCCTTTGATCTGGTCTCGGACAAGGGCGAATCCCTGTGCAAGCTGTTCGACGTCATCAAGCTGAAAAAGTTGTACGGCAAGGAATCGTTGGGAATCGAGCGAAGCACCTTCCTCATCGACGCCGACGGCACACTGCGGCGTGAGTGGCGAAAGGTGAAAGTGAAAGGCCACGTAGAGGAAGTCCTCAAGGCCGCAGAAGAGCTGACTGCTTGAGTCCAAGCAAGAATCCCCATGATCAAGCGCGAAAACGACAGACCCCGCCTGTTTATTCTCGACACCAATGTGCTGATGCACGACCCGACGTCCATCTTCCGCTTTCAGGAACACGACATCTTCCTGCCCATGGCCGTGCTCGAAGAGCTGGACAAGGGAAAAAAGGGGATGTCCGAAGTGGCACGCAACGTACGCCAGGTCAGCCGATTCCTCGATCAACTCATGAGCGGCGCAGACAAGGACGAGATCGACGCCGGACTGCCCATCCAGCCTTTCTCCGAGAGCTCCGGCTCTTACGTGATTCAAGCGAACGGTCGGCTGTACTTCCAGACCAAGACTTTGGACCCCCACCTACCCAGCTCATTGCCGGGGAGCAACAACGACAACAATATCCTCGGAACAGCCCGGGCACTGCAGGAGAAATACCCGAATCGCACGGTCATCATCGTCTCGAAGGACATCAACCTGCGCATCAAGGCAACCGTCCTGGGCATCCCGGCGGAGGACTACTCCAACGACCAGGTGCTGGACGACGTCTCCCTGCTCTATACCGGCCAGGAAGAGCTGACCGCGGAATTCTGGGGCAACCACGACAAGCAGGTCGAATCCTGGAAGGAAGAGGGCCGCACCTACTACAAGATCGACGGACCGGATATTGCCGACTGGTATCCGAGTCAGTGTCTATTCATCGAGGGAGACGAGAGCTTCGAGGCCATTGTGCGGGACAAGCGTTCCCCTACCGAGGCCGTTATCGAGCTCGCGGAGGATTTCCGCTCCACCCGGCACAACGTGTGGGGCATCACCGCGCGCAACCGGGAGCAGAACTTCGCGCTCAATATGCTCATGGACCCGGACCTGGACTTCGTCAGCCTGCTCGGGTCCGCGGGCACGGGCAAGACCCTTCTGGCCCTGGCGGCGGGCTTGACGCAGGTGCTGGACCGCAACATATACCGGGAGATCATCATGACCCGCGTGACGGTCCCCGTTGGCGAAGACATCGGCTTCCTACCCGGCACCGAGGAAGAGAAAATGACACCCTGGATGGGCGCCCTCATAGATAACCTGGAGGTGCTGACCCAAACAGAAGGGGGCGAGTGGGGCCGGGCCGCTACCAACGACCTTTTGCGCAACCGCATCCGCATCTCGTCCCTGAACTTCATGCGCGGGCGCACGTTCCTGCACAAGTACATTATCCTGGACGAGGCTCAGAATCTCACCGCGAAGCAGATGAAAACTCTCATCACCCGCGCCGGCCCGGGTACCAAGATCGTCTGCCTAGGCAACATATCCCAGATCGATACGCCCTATCTCACCGAAACCACCTCTGGGCTTACCTACGTGGTCGACCGCTTCAAGGACTGGGGGCACGGCGGGCACATCACGTTGATCCGCGGCGAGCGCTCGCGCTTGGCGGACTTCGGCTCGGAGTACCTGTGAAAAACCGCTGCCCCTTTGATCCACAACCCACCGATCGCTTGGCAGGTAGGAGCCGATCTGCTATCAAACATCGCTGAGAGAAAAACACACGCGAGAACCCTTCCCGATGACCGCCGAGACCATAAAACCCAAGACACGCGCCTTGATCGACCGATTCGGACGCCGGATCACCTACTTGCGTATCTCGGTTACAGACCGTTGCGACTACCGCTGTGTCTATTGTATGGAGGCTGACCAACGCTTCGCCCCGCGCAATCAAGTGCTCAGTCTCGAAGAGATCGCTCGGGTGGCGCGGACGTTCGTAGATCTGGGGGTGCGCAAGATCCGTCTCACCGGCGGAGAGCCCCTGGTGCGGCGCAACCTTCCATGGCTGATGGGCGAGATCGCCGCCCTGCCCGGCCTCGACGAGCTGGTGATCACCACCAACGGCTCCCAGCTCGAGGCGAACGCCGGGAAGATCCGGGCCGCGGGCGTCAAGCGCATCAACATCAGCCTGGACAGTTTGCAGCCCCAGCGATTCCGCCGCATCACCCGCAGGGGAGATCTCTTCGGAGTACTGCGGGGAATCGACGCAGCCCTCGATGTCGGCTTCGAGCGAATTAAGCTCAACGCCGTCATCCTCAAGAACCGCAACCATGACGAGGTCTTGGATCTGGTGGGATTCGCGGTGGACAAGGGAGTCAATATCAGCTTTATCGAGGAGATGCCCGTCGGCCACATAGGGGACCACGACCGGGGGGAAGTCTTCTACTCCAGCGATCGCATCCAGGCAGATCTCGCGTCCAGTTTCGAGCTTGTCCCCACCACAGAGACCACCGGCGGACCGGCACGCTACTACCGCATCCCGGGAACCGAAACGCGGGTGGGCTTCATCTCCCCGCACAGCCACAACTTCTGCGGCGACTGCAACCGGGTGCGGGTGACCACTGAGGGCCGCCTACTGCTGTGTCTGGGACAGGAGCACTCGCTGGACCTGCGCCGGATCCTACGCGAGCACCCCGGAGATCAGGCCCGTCTGGGCAACGCCATCCTCGCTGCGATGCAGATCAAACCCGAAGGGCACGAGTTCGACCTGGAGGCAAAGCCCGTCCTTTTCCGCCACATGAACACAACGGGGGGGTGAGCCGCGACCATCGGTCCAGTGGGCCGACGCAGCGCGGCGAACGCCCTTCAGGGATGAAGGGCCCGGAGATGCACCAGGGACGGTTTCCCGACCCAACCGCGAATCGCTAGCCGCCATAAACATCGGTGAAAAAATAAGCTGTCATGCCGACGCCAACGACAATAACAAATGCCCGCACGTACGGCTGTGGTACTTGCCGGGAAATGTGGGCGGCGACATAACCACCGACGAGCGCTCCGAGAAAGACCAGGGCTCCTTCACCCCACGCAATGACACCCTCGTAACTGAATAAGGCTACAGCAGTTAGTGAAACAGACGACGAAACCAACAACTTCAAACCATTCATCGCGTTGATATCCGTATAGCCTGCCAAAGCCAGGTAACTGAGTATTACAATCCCCAACCCGGCGTTGAAAAAACCGCCGTAAGCACATACGCCGAACAGCAAGAGCAGAAGCAACAAGCTCCCCACGCGCGACGCGTGCCTATGACGGACAGCGAGCTTTCTAAGGATGTTTTTCAACCACCCGCCAAACACAAAAAGCAGGACTGCAAAAAGCAGCAGCCAGGGAATCGCCTCGCGAAACAATGTGCTCGGCGTCCGCAGCAGCAGCCATGCACCCGCGATACCGCCGAAAAGGCTGATCAAGAGAAATTTGCGCAGGTCTTTCTTATGTGCAAGCAGATCGCCGCGAAACGCGTATGCGCCGCTTATATAACCGGAACAAGAGGCAAAGGTGTTGGTCGCGTTCGCGCTGATCGGAGGAATTCCGGTGAACAACAACATGGGGAAGGTAATGAAGCTGCCGCCCCCTGCTATTGAATTGAGTACGCCACCGAGAAACCCCGCACCAAAGAGAACGATCAACTCAAAGTGCACGATAGACCGCCTATCACGTTGCCATAGAAGCGAGTTAGAAAAGCTTTGCTCTGCGGCTCAGAGGAGCCTGGTTCTCGCGAGGAAAACCACTATGCGTCCCACAGATCAATCTGCAAAATCGCTGGCCAGCGCTTGCCTCAATCGGTGGTCTGATTATAATGCAACCATATTAGAGAACCTTGATATATCAGGAGGTCCCGAATGCCTACTTACGACTACCGCTGCGATACCAACGGCCGGACACTGGAAGTCATGCATCGCATGAGCGAGCGCCTTTCCACCTGGGGGGAGCTGTGTGAGCGAGCCGGTGTCGAGCCGGCCGAAACCCCCCTCGACGCACCGGTCCATCGTCTGGCCACAGGCGGCAACGTCATTTCCAGCAACAGCTTGGGCAGCGGCACCGCGCCGGCCTGCGGCACCGGCGCTTGCTGCCCGCGCGGCCTGTGCGGCCTGGATTAGGGGCTGTTCGCCGCAATAAGCGTCGCACGAGCCTGTCCGGCATACTACTGTTCTACCGCCAACCGCGGATACCGGACAGGCTCGCAGCGCCGGATCAGGTATGAGGAAGAATGCCGGAGCCGGGTACTCCGCCGGTCGCGCGCGACCTGCTGGCACCCAGCACCGCCGAGACCTTCTGCGTGGACCCATTGCGGTAGATTTGCAGCTCCACGCGGTCGCCGATATTAAACCTCTCCAGTCTGTCGACTAAGTCGTGAATACTGGAGACAGGGACTCCTTCTAGGGCCAAGATCACGTCACCCGGTATGACCCCGCCGTCGGTGGTCACGCGCGTCCCGCGCAAACCGGCCTTGTCGGCCGCTGAGCCGCTCAGCACCCGCAGCACCAGGACCCCGGAAACCCCCATCTCGTCCAGCAATGGCTCGCTGACGTCGTCGTCCGCTGTAATGCCCAGGGTCGGAGGAATGTAACGGCCGCTATCGATCAGGTGGGGCACAACGCGGTTAACCGTATCCACGGGAACGGCAAAACCGATCCCCGCGAAAGCGCCTGAGGGACTGACCATCCCCGTGTTGATGCCGATGAGCCGCCCCGCACTGTCGATGAGAGGACCACCGGAGTTTCCGGGGTTGATGGCCGCATCGGTCTGGATCAGGTGCTCGATGGTCCGGCCGTCTTCGCCCTGTATGGAACGATCCAGGGCAGAGATCACCCCGGTGGTCAGCGTGTAGTCCAAGCCGAACGGGTTGCCGATGGCAAATACCTTTTGCCCGACACGCAGGTCGTGACTGGTTCCAATGGGCACGGGTTGGGGTCTGTCTATAGGGACGTTGATACGCAAAACCGCCAGGTCGTGCTCGGAACTGGCCCCAACGATGATCGCGTCGTAGTTGCGCTGATCCCACAGGCGCACGTGGGCAGACTGCACCCCCTCAATCACGTGGTAGTTGGTCACCAAGTGGCCCTTTTCGTCCCAAATGAGTCCCGAGCCGGTTCCGCGCCGTACCTCGGTGACGTTGCGTGTCCACCGGTGCAAGACGGGGCGGGTGGTGGTGATATAGACCACCGACGGGTTGGTGGCCTCGAACACGGCGATGGTGGTCTGCTCATCGGCCGCCAGGTTTCCACGCGGCGTAATCTCCCGCGGCACCGCCTGACGGCCCTCCAGCATACCTTCCACCCAAGGCTTCAGGGCGAGCGCGGCGAGAAAGAAAATCGCAAACCAGAACAGGAATCGGGATAGAGTGAACGAGTGCATTGCCGCACCTTCTCAACCTGCTCCAGCGTTCACGCAGTCTCGGGCTCCGGCTGCGGCTCGTGCCGCGGCCAAGCGCTGAGGATGGCCTGGACGAGAGTGGCAAGCGGTATGGCAAAGAAGATGCCCCAGAAGCCCCATAGCCCTCCAAACACCAGAATAGCGACGATGATTGCCACCGGGTGCAAATCCACTACCTCCGAGAACAGTAAGGGCACCAGCACATTACCGTCCAGGGCCTGAATGATGAAATACGCAACCCCTAGCCAGGCGAATTGTGAGGACCAACCCCACTGGAACCAGGCGATCAGCAGCACAGGCAGAGTCACCACCGAGGCGCCGATGTAGGGAACGATGACCGACAGCCCCACGAGCATGCCCAGCAGCATGGCGAAGTTGAGCCCGAAGGCGTAGAAGGTAACGTAGCTCACGGCCCAAACAATTAGAACCTCCCAGAACTTGCCGCGCACATAGTTGGAAATCTGAAGGTCCACATCCTTCCATACGGTCCCGGCGATCCTGCGGTGCTTGGGCAGGTAGCGCTTGAACCAATCGATGATCAGGTCCCGGTCCTTGAGGAAAAAAAATACCAGCAGCGGTACAAGGATAATGTAGATGAGCAGCGTGATGACACCCACGACCGATGCCAGGGACCAGGAAACCACTTGCTGACCGAAGTTGGCGATTTCCGCGCGTATGGTGCCCATCATCTCTTGGATCTGCTCCGTGGACACCAGGTCGGGATACTGCTCCGGGAGACCCATGACCGCCTTTTGTCCCTCGAAGATCATGAAAGGCAGCTGCTGCACCAAATCGGTAACCTGGCGGGACACCAACGGCATGACGCCGAACAGAATGAGGCTGACGAAGACAATGAAGAAGATGTAGACGATTAGAACGCTCGCCAGACGCGGCCATCCGTGTCGCTGAAAAAAGGCGACGATTCCTTCGAGGAGATAGGCGATAACGATGCTGGCCAAGACCGGAGCCAGCATGTTCCCCATGGTGAGCACCACGGCGAACCCGACAAGCAGCACGACCGCCAGAAAGACGACCTGGGGATCAGAGAAATAACGGCGAAACCAGTCGGTGAGGACCTGCATACGGGAGCCAAAAACTCGTTACAGTGGCGCTCGGGGCCCTCATCTTCTCCGCTCGCCCCGGATGCCCGCACTTAACCTTCATTGCAAACAGGGTAGCGAGGCGAAGGGTGAGGTCCCTCGGGCAAAACCGAAGCTCGGGTCGGTCCAGCCCTGGAGTCGCGCCGAGTCAAGTGTCTTTCTTTTCGTTCTCTACCCGATACTTCTCGTAGTATCGGGCGAAGAGCGCTTCGAGCTCGTCGATCACAGGGCCGGCCGGCCGGCCCTGGAGGACATGCGCGCCCATCAACGACGAGGTCTCGTTGAGCATTGTACTGCGATCGAGCATGTAATAGCTCTTGGAGAGCCGCTTGATTGCGCCGACTACGCTCTCCGTTGCCGGGCGCGGGATCTGCTCCGGCTCCCGCGGCCCTGGAGGCGGCTGCGCCGCTACGTCGGCGCCGCGCCCGGCCATAAACTCGGCGAAAGCAAGCACTGTACTCCGATCTCCCGGCTGCAGGGAACGGAAGAACCTCATCAGCTGCCGCTCACCGCTACGGCTAGCGTTGGGGCCTCGGCTCATCAACCTTCCGTCCCTCCGTCACGTACCGTGCGTATCACAATACGTGCGGGCAAACTCCAGCAGCTCTTCCATGGCTCGCAAACGGAATTTCTGCTTCTGGTGGACGAAGGAAAAGGGGCGGTCCAGAGGCGGGTCCAGATTCAGCTCCACAAGCGTGCTCAACCGCAGCTCCTTCTGAATTGTCGCGCGGGAGACCACCGATACTCCCATACCAGCCTCCACGGCCCCCTTCACGGCCTCCGGACTTCCAAGCTCCATGGCAATCTTGATTGAGGAGCTGCAGTGCGGGAGGTTGTGTAAATAGTCGTTGATAACCTCGCGCGTTCCCGAGCCCTCTTCCCGGCAGATGAACGGAAACTCCAGCAGCTCCGAGAACTTTACCGACTCCTTCTTCTCGAGAGCATGCCCCGGGGGGACGATCGCCACCAGTTGATCACGCTTACAGGTCTCCACCACCAAGTTCTTGTTACCCACCGGCGATTCCACGACCCCCAAGTCGATGGTGTTGTTCTCCACCATGGAGACGATGCCATCACTGTTGGACACCTTCAGGTGCATGGTGACCTCCGGGTACTTCTCTTTGAAATCCCCGAGCAGGGTGGGAAGCATGTACTCGGCAATCGTAGTGCTGGCACCGATGGTGAGCGCGCCGCTGATGTCCCCGGTCATCTCGCGGACCGCGTTCTCCATTTCAGAGTACAGGTCGAAAATGCGATCGGCGTATCCGTACACCGTCTTGCCGGCGTCGGTCAGGCTGATTCGGTTGTGCGTGCGGTCGAAAAGCCGGGTATTGAAGTGCTCTTCAAGCTGGCGAACCTGAAACGTCACGGCCGGCTGCGTCATGTGGAGCGACTCGGCGGCCTTGGTGAAGCTGAGGAGCCGCGCGACCGTATGGAAAACCTGCAATCTCCGGTCCGCCATGAGCACAAGCCTCGGAAGATGGGCAAATAAAAAATCTTTATACCATAAAGCGCGGATTCCGAGAAAGATTACCAAGGACGAAGGAAACTCACACAAAGAATGGCCGCTCACTGAAACAAGTCGAGACTGATGTATTTTTTTTAATACAAAGTTGCTATATTTTAACCACAATTACTGGAAAACTCTTTATCAATAAACTAACCTACAGCTAATAAGTTCATAATTACTTGAAGTCGTTTTTACGCAACATTCAGGCAAATTGGGGAGCTTTTCATCATGAAGAAGCAAATTTCCGCCGCTGTCTACACGGCCCTGACAGGGGGTTGCGCACTACTGCTCACCAACTGTGCCGCGACGGCCTCGGGCTTCTCCGTACCCGAGCTCTCGGCGTTGGGCACGGGCATGTCAAACGCCGTCGTGGCCAATTTCGAGGAGACAGGCGCGTTCGGCTACAACCCATCCGCCATGGCCTTCCATGAAGACTCCAGCATCTCAGTGGGCACTGTATTGATTAATCCCAGCTTCGACGTCAAGACGGCGAGCGGGAACCACGACAGCCACAACGCCGACTGGTTCGCGGCCCCTGTTTTCCAGACTGCCTTGAAGGTCCACGACCAATGGCGCGTAGGCGTCGGGCTAAGCGCCCCGTTCGGGCTGGAGACGCGCTGGAAGGTCGGCACCCTCCCCGCGCTCACCGGAACCGCTGCTACGCTCCCACTTCCACTTCCCGTGGGTCCGATCGATATCCCGAAAGGCAACCATCCCACCAGCAGCAAGCTCAAGATCGTAGCCTTCACGCCGACCCTTGCCTACAGAGTGAACAACGAGCTGAGCCTGGCCGCGGGACTCGATTACTACGCTGCCAGAGAGGCCAAGCTGAACGGCCAACTCGCCAAGATGGACGGCGACGGCGATGCCCTGGGGTGGAATGTCAGCGCGCTCTTCCGGCGGGACGCTTGGAGCCTCGGTGCCAGCTTTCATTCGGGCGTGACCGTTGACCTCGATGGCTGGTATGAGCCGCTGGACCAAGGGCTTGTGCTCCTGAATAGGCTCAGTCCCGGTAACGGTCTACCCCCTAGCCAAGGCGCCAGCCTGGACCTCAACCTCCCATGGCGCCTTCAGCTCGGCGTCCGCTACGCCGTGAACGACGACCTGGCGGTGGAGATCGACTGGACCCGTATCGGCTGGAGCAGCTTCGAGAAGCTCGATGTCAAAGGGTCTTTGGATGGATTGATCAGCAGCGACGTCAATGATTGGAGCGACACCAATGCGTACCGCCTCGGGGTCAGCTACGATATCCCGGACTCAAGCACCCAGCTGCGATTCGGTTACAGCTACGACGAGACGGGCCAAGACGACAAGCACTTCAGCGCACGGGTCCCGGACAACGACCGGCACCTGTTCTCGATCGGTGTCGGCCAGGACCTGGGACAGGGGTGGGCGCTCGAAGCGGCCTACATGTACGTCTCCGTCAACGAGCGCAAGATCCGCAGCAGCGTCGCCTACGCGCCGGGGGATGATATCAACGGCAGCGACGCCCTCAATGGCGACTACAGCAGCAACACGAACCTGCCGGCACTGGAGGTGACGAAGAGCTTTTAGGTGACTGTCAGGCTTACGACTACTCTATTGCCCAACGGCAGATGCGAGACGGAATCTCTTAACTGAGCCGCAAAAAAAGAAAAAAAGACGCCGCCCGATCGGGCGGCGTCTTTTTTTTGCCTGAACTACCTGGATCAGAACCAGAGGCTGGATCAGATATAGAGGCAGATGTCGCTTTCTCCGGCGAACTCGAAGAATGCCGCTGCACCGGCGTACTCGACGCCGTCGATAAAGTCCGCATGGTCCATGTCAAACAAATCGACGGTCATCTGACAAGCGATGAGCTTGACCTCTGCCTCGATGCACAGCTCGCGCAACTCGTCGATACTGGCCACGCCCTTGGACTTCATCTTCCCCTTCATCATAGAGGTGATCATGCCCTGCATTCCGGGCAACGCCATGCCCAGCACCGGGAACCATTTGTCCATTCCCGCGGGCATCGGCATCCCCGGATTACCGAGGGGCGTAACCTGAAGCGAAAGCTTCTTCTTCAGGAGCTGGAGCCCGTAGAAGGTAAAAAAGATTTGCGTCTCATAACCCAGCGCCGCCGCGGTGGACGCGAGGATGAACGGTGGGTAGGCCCAATCCAGCGAACCTTTTGTGGCGATGATCGCCAGCTTTTTTTCTTCCATCAGACTCTCCTGTAGAAACCGGTGAGTGGGTGGGTCGTTGCGCCGGAGGTCAGGACTTCTTGATCAGGAAGTGGAACTTACCGCCCTCTTCCTTGGACTCCAACAGCTCGTTGCCGGTTTGCTTCGAGAAGGCGTCGAAGTCCTTCACCGAGCCCGGATCGGTAGCGATGATGTGCAGGACCTGCCCCGCATCCATGCCGTTCAGGGTCTTCTTAGCGCGCAGGATGGGTAGGGGGCAATTCAGACCGCTAGCGTCGAGCTCTTGATCGAAGTCTGCCATAGCATAATCTCCGGGTTTCATGGTGTTTTAGAATATGAGAAAACTCAGGAATTCGGCTTTATAGGCGAAACCCGTAAAAAAGGCAAGCCAACATGCACGGAGAGCGGGAGCCGGAGCGCATGGGCCGAACTCTTCACACCGCAATTCGGGGCGCGATCTCGAAACCCCCTCGGGCCCACCCGATAATGCCACCGCGCAGATTGACGACATTGTCGAATCCCTGTTGGATTAGATAGGAGCAGGCATGATAAGACCGGGCCCCGCTACGGCAATAGAGGATCACATCCCTGTCTTTCGGCAACTCGCTCATGCGCACGGGGATCAGGTGCATGGGTAGATACGATGCGTTCGGAATCACGCCCTGCGCTATCTCACCGGGCGTTCGAATATCGACCAAGTGAACATCGTCGCCTGCAGCCAGCCTCGACTGCAGCGCCGCAGAGTCGATTTCGTTAACCACTGCTGAAACCCTACCAAGCACCCAAGTATTTAAGTATATTAATAGATTTTGAATCCCATCTCAATGCCCGGGGCCGCACAGCGTCTCCCCACTAGGTTACGTAGAGAGCATAGTCGCGCGGATATTGCTCTGAGTATCAGTGTGTTTCTTTCGAAATAGGCGAAATCCGACTGAGTAAATGATCATGGAACTTCTTCCCATCTTCCTCGACGTGAAACGCCAACCCTGTTTGGTCGTCGGCGGCGGCGCCACCGCCACGCGCAAGGTCGCCAACCTGCGTCGGGCTGGAGCCGCGGTGCGCGTCGTGTCGCCAGGGCTCGAGCAGCAACTCGACGACTTGGTCGCAGCGGGCCACATCAAGCACCTGATGCGGGGCTTCGAAGAGGACGATCTGGACGGTGTTCGCTTGGTGGTCGCCGCTACCGACGACCGCGACGTGAACGCGCGGGTGTCCCGACTCGCCAAGGAGCGAGGAATCCCGGTAAACGTGGTAGACCAGCCAGAAGAATGCAGCTTCATCATGCCCTCGGTCATCGACCGTTCCCCGGTGGTCGTGGCCGTGTCCACGTCCACCGCATCGCCGGTGCTCGCACGGCTGCTGCGGGTCCGACTGGAGTCCCTGATCCCCTCCGGCTACGGGCGTCTCGGCGACCTGTGCGGACGTTACCGCGATGCAGTAAAGGCCAAATTCGCCGAACAGCGCGACCGCCGCCGGTTCTGGGATCGGGTTCTACAGGGCGCTGTGGCCGAGCGTGTGTTCTCGGGCCACATGCAAGAGGCGGACGCAGCCATGGAGCGCGAGCTCGCCGTCAGCGAGCCGAGCGAAGGCATGGGCGAGGTCTACCTGGTGGGCGCAGGCCCGGGAGATCCGGATCTGCTCACCTTTCGTGCCCTGCGCCTGATGCAGCAGGCCGACGTCGTGGTCTACGACCGCCTCGTGGCCAAGCCGATCCTGGACATGGTACGCAGGGACGCACGACGCATCTACGTCGGCAAGGAGCGCAACAACCACGCCATGCGCCAGGAGGAAATCAACCGTCTGTTGGCGGATCTAGCGAAAGAGGGTCACCGCGTTCTGCGCCTCAAAGGCGGAGACCCTTTCATCTTCGGGCGCGGCGGCGAAGAGATCGACACCCTGGCAGCCGAGGGGATCCCGTTTCAAGTCGTGCCCGGAATCACCGCCGCCTCGGGCTGCGCCACCTATACCGGGATCCCACTCACCCACCGGGACTATGCGCAGTCGGTGACCTTCGTGACCGGCCACCTGAAGGACGGGACCATAGACCTCAACTGGGATCAGCTCGCGCAGCCCAACCAGACGCTAGTGTTCTACATGGGCCTGGTAGGGCTCCCTATCATCGTCGAAAAGCTGATCGCGCATGGCGTGGCGACAGGATATGCCCATCGCCCTTGTACAACAGGGGACGACGCACAAACAGCAGGTCTACACCGGCACCCTGTCGAGCATCCTGAAGACCCTGGAGCAGGACCGTCCGAAGCCCCCGACCCTGATCATCGTCGGGGAGGTGGTTCGCCTGCGAGAGAAGCTGAGCTGGTTCCAAACCCCGCAGGGATCGGAGCAGGGCGCGACCACGCCCATACTCCCCGGGAGCTGATTCGGCGACCGCCGGAAACTCATACTCCAGATGGTTCATGCTTTGACAGAAATCGCCTCAGTCCAGCGGACGACGCAGGTACGCATCGTCAAACAATGCCTCCAGGCCCGCGTGGGTGCCGCGCACCTGATCCACTACTTCCCGCGCCCAATCGAAATAGGCCTGGCGCCTCTCGAGCTCCCAACTCACGGGCGGTGCTTCGACTACATCACGTAGATTGCAGAGCTTGTCCGCGATCTTGATCAGCTTCGCCGCGTGACTGATTCCGGCGGCATGCACGACCTGCAACCGCTTGCGTTCGGCCTTGGGTAGACTCTTGTCGTCGGTGACTTCCAAGACGACCCTGCGTATCTGCGGTCCCGAAAAGCAGCTCGAGCTCATCAGCGCAGGTGTCCGTGTCTTCCACCGTATCGTGCAGGAGTGCAGCGCACAGTATCGGAGAATCGGTCACGCCGGCTTCCTCGCAAAGCACGCGGGCTACGGCGATCGGGTGGTTGATGTAGGGCGAGCCGTGATCGTCCTTGCGTCTTTGATCCCGGTGCTTTTCCGCGGCAAAGCTCAATGCCCGGAACAGAGTCGTCATGTCTGGATCTTCCATCGGGAGGCGCCTCTTATGGATCGCCGCGGGCGTTTGGTGAAAACGGCATAGCCCATAGATTACGGGGAGGCCCGCGAAAAGCTCAAGGACGGCGGGAACCGGACCATTGCGCAAAACACCGGACCCGGTTGTACGCTTGCCGACATCGCTCCGAAACCCGGGCTTGGCCCTGGCGTCACACCGGCGACGGCGTTTTGAGCAAACCGCGGTTTTGGAGCCGGACCAGAGTCCAACTGGGGTCCGATTCTACAGCCCAGTCTTGACCTCCTGCCATAAGGCGCGGTAAGCCTTGGCAGCGACGTTCGACGGCGCATAAGCGGTCAGCGGCATGCGATGGACCCCCATGCGCTCCACCTCCGAGGCATAGGGGATATGGGTCTGGAGGATTCCGGGGTACTGCTCGGGCAGCTGCTCCATGAGGTCCAGATGCAGGCGCTTGCGCCGGTCCACCATGGAGAAGAAAGGCTTCACGCGCAGATCCCCCAGCTGGCCATGTCCGTCGAGGAAGTCCATGAGCTGGTGCAGGGTCCGCGCCGACAGGGTGGTGGGAATCATGGGAACCAGGATGGCGTCCGAGGCGCGGAAGATGTTCTCCGAGACCAGGGAAATGCTGGGGGGACAATCCAGGAAGATATAGTCGTACTCCTCGGACAGCGGCTTGAGCAGCCGCGAGAGCTGCTTCGTCGGCTTCTTGGCGTCCTCCAGCACCAGGTCCATGTTGCGGAACGAGAAGTCCGCCGGCAGCAGGTCCAGGTTCTCGAAATCCGTCCCCTTCACCACCGAGTCGAGCTCGCGCTTGCCCCGCACCAGGGCCTTGCTGCCGCCCTTGACCTTGGGCTTTACACGGAAGTAATAAGTCGCCGCGGCCTGGGGATCCAGGTCCCACACCAGAGTCCGGTTGCCCTCTTCGGCCGCCAGATACGCGATGTTGATGGCGGTGGCCGTCTTGCCCACGCCACCCTTGATGTTGTAGACACCGATGATCTTCACGATTGCTAGCCTCGCTTCTTCTCAGCGGCGAACAGCTCGCGAAAGAGCGCCCGATTCTCTTTGGTATCGAACCCGGCGAAGATCCGCGCGAACTCGACCCGGGCCTGCTCCTGCCTGTTGAACAGATTCGCCGACCAGGACTCCCATGGCGAGCAGAGTATCGGTTGCGGCGACGCCCTCGTCGCGCATGGTCTGTGCCATCTCCCGCAAATGGTCCCCCTGCACAGCCAGGTCTTGGAATTTGCCTAGGTTATCGAGCAGCACCTTGAGCAGCTTGATCAGTGCGCCGACCTGTTTTTTCGGATAGAGGCTGCTGAAAAACTCCAGGAGGTAACGCAGCTTCTTGCAGCTCTTGCGCAGTTCGTGCAGATCCTCCGCAGGGGAGTCCGGGGAGATGGCACGCCCCTCCTTGCGCACCCGCCGGTACATGCTCCAGATGCGGTTATCCGCAACCTCTCTCGGTGTGGCGCATAGCGTTGGGAACCGCTGAACGCTCCGGAACCGGCGCCTCGAGGAAGGCCCGCCAAGACTTGAGCAAGCCTTTGAACCTCGCGGACCAGAGCGCTCGCACAAGCTTCTTCTGGGTCGCTTCATAGTGGCCCGTCAGGAAATCGCGCATGGGCTCCAGGTGGGGTTGCAGGGAAAGCGGCAGACTGCTCCGGTAGTCCTCGAAATCCAGGAGATAGACGTCCAGATCCCGCACCGGACCTGTGATCTGCTGCAGCCAGGCGAAGCGGGTCTTATAGTCCTCCACCAGCTCGGGCGAAAAGACGCCCTTGATCTGGGTCAGTGCCGAACGCGTGCGGCGGGTGGCGACGCGCAAATCGTGCAGGAACTCTGAATCCAGATTCGCCTTGGTACCCTCGATGTTGGCCTCAAGGGTATTGAGCAGCCCCAGCAAGATCTCCTTGGCGCTGGCGTCCGCCCGCTTGTCCGGATCCAGGTGGTAGTCGAGCTTGGAGGAGTAATCGCCCGGACGGCGGCCCGCGGCGGCCAGCGCCTCCGGCAGCACCGTTGTGTGGGCCGGCTCCAGCCCCAGGTCCTGATCCAGCATCTGCGCTGTCTCGCGCAGGTAATCCTCGTAGCCCCTAACGGGCAACAGACGCAGACGCACCGCCAGCGGCCCTTCCCGGTCCCGGCCCGGGTCCCGGAACCTATTGTCTTCCAGCAGCAGCCGCACGACCGTCTTGTCGTCGCCGTTGAGCAGGCGTAGCGTCTGCACCCGACCATGGACCTCCAGCAAGGGCAGCAGGCGGCGTATGCCAAGCACCGACTCGACCCGCTTGCGTACCGGGCCTTGGGGCAGGTCCCACGCGAAGCCCGGCTCCTGCCCGATGGTCTGCGCGCAGGGCGGGGAATCGGAACGCAGGTCATGCCAGAGAAGCTGGCGGCGGCCTCCGTCCAAGCGCTCCTCGACAGAGGCACCCGCGAGATAGAGGCTCCAATCGAAGCTGTCCAGAAACCGCTTGGTTACTTCCTGCGCGGGCTCTTCGGTGAAATTTCGCCGGGCCTGGATTAGATCCTTAATGTGCTGAGAGCTCGTCCCGTCCGGGATGAGGTACTCCTGCGCTATCTCGCTCATGATTTTTCTGGTTCATCCTCCAAAGCTTCTTGCTTCGATCTGGCGCCCGCCTTCAAACCACTAGACGAGCAGGTAAAAAAGAAATAAATATGACAGAGTTATTACATTTTTCTCGATCTTACCTAACAATTTTCGGCCAAGCCAGTGAAAGATCGACAACCCAGCCAGCCGGTATGTGATTTGGCAGAAATCGCCTAAGCTGGCTCGATGCACCACCGCCCGCGCAAGCGCTTCGGCCAGAACTTCCTCCACGATCCCGGCACTATCCGGCGCATCGTCTCGGTCATCCACCCGAAACCGGAAGAGCACCTGGTGGAGATCGGACCCGGCCGCGGCGCCATTACCAGGGACCTGCTGCGGGCCACCGGTCGGATGGATGCAGTCGAGCTGGACCGTGACCTGATTGAGCCCCTCGCCCATAGCTGCGCCGGCCTGGGCGATCTGCGGATTCACAACGCCGATGCCCTGAACTTCGATCTGTGCTCCCTCTATCCGAACGAGCGCCTGCGCCTTGTCGGCAATCTCCCCTACAACGTCTCCACGCCCCTGTTGTTCCGCTTTCTGGAACAGTCCGACTGCGTCCGCGACATGCACTTCATGCTCCAGAAGGAGGTTGTCGAGCGCATTACCGCCCCACCCGGATCCAAGACCTACGGCCGACTCTCGGTCATGATCCAGGCCTATTGCCGCGCAGATACCCTGCTGCGCATCGGACCCGGGGCATTCACTCCGCCCCCTAAGGTGGAGTCCGCCTTTCTGCGCCTGACGCCGCTGCGGCCCCTGCCCGTGGCCGTCTTGGAGCCGGCGTACCTGTCGCTTCTGGTAGCGAAGGCATTCGCGCAGCGCCGCAAAACCCTGCGCAACAGCCTCAAGGGTCTGGTCGGCGTGGAGCTGCTGACGGCGCAAGGACTGGATCCCGGACAACGGGCGGAAGAGCTGAGCGTGGAGACCTTCGTTCTCTTGGCAAACGCGGCTTGCAAATCTCCTATGGCGCCCTGAACTAGGTCACGGGAAATAGTACTCAATCCAGGGGGTTTTGATGCTCTCCCTATAATCCTTTTTGACGGAGCGCTAGGGTTAACCCCAAAAACGGCAGTCGAACGATGAACGATAGCTCCGATGAAAGCTTGCAGGTTGAGAAACCGGAGGCAGGCAGTCTGGCCCGCGCCAACGAAGTCCTCCCGGGCTTGATCCCCCTGCTTCCGGTCGCCGCACGCCCCTTTTTCCCAGGTCAGGCGGTGCCTCTTCTGATGAGCGCGAAGCACTGGGGCACTACCCTGGAGGCCGTCGGAGAGACCGAGCACAAGGTCCTGGGTGTGATTCTGGTCCGCAGCGAGACGGCAGAGGAAGCAAGCCCTGGCGACTTCCACAAGGTGGGCACCGCCTGCCGCGTCCACCGGGTGCACGAGCAAGACGGCATGCTGCAGGTGCTGGTGGAATGCCTGCAGCGCTTTCGCCTGAACAGCTGGGTGAGCCCGGAGGCACCCTTCACCGCCCGCGTCGACTACCTCCCGGAGTCCGCGGGGCCGCCGGACGAGCAGGTCAAGGCCTACGCCATGGCCGTGATCAACACCATCAAGGAGCTGCTGCCGCTCAATCCCGCTGTACGGCGAAGAGCTGCGCATGTTCCTCGACCGCTTCGGTCCGGACGACCCCTCCCACCTGGCCGACTTCGCCGCCAGCCTGACCACCTCGACCAAGGAGCAGCTGCAGGAGGTGCTGGAGACGGTGGAGCTGCTGCCGCGCATGGAGAAGGTGCTGGTGCTGCTGCAACAACGAGCTGGAGCTGGCCCGGGCCCAGCAGAAGATCCGCCAGTCGGTCGAGGAACGGATGCAGACCCAGCAGCGCGAGTTCTTCCTGCGCGAGCAGCTCAAGGTCATCCAGAAGGAGCTGGGTATCGCCAAGGACGACCGCACCGCCGAGCTGGACAAGTTCGAGGAGCGCCTCGAAGACCTGCACCCTGACCGAGGAGGCGCAAAAGCGCGTCGACGAGGAGATGGACAAGCTCTCCATGCTGGAGACCGGCTCGCCGGAATACGCCGTCACCCGCAACTACCTGGACTGGATCACCCTGCTGCCCTGGGGCGTCACTCGCAGGACAAGCTGGACCTGAAGCGCGCCCGCCAGATGCTGGACCGGGACCACTACGGCCTGGACGACGTCAAGGAGCGCATCCTCGAGTTCCTCGCCGTGGGCATCATGAAGGGCGAGATCGCCGGCTCCATCATCCTGCTGGTGGGGCCGCCCGGCGTGGGCAAGACCTCCATCGGCCGCTCCATCGCCGATGCGCTGGGCCGGCGCTTCTACCGCTTCTCCGTGGGCGGCATGCGCGACGAGGCGGAGATCAAGGGCCACCGCCGCACCTACATCGGCGCCATGCCCGGCAAGTTCATCCAGGCCATGAAGGACGCGGGCACGGCCAACCCGGTGATCATGCTCGACGAGATCGACAAGATCGGCGCCTCCTACCACGGCGATCCGGCCTCGGCCCTGCTGGAGGTGCTGGACCCGGAGCAGAACAGCGACTTCCTGGACCACTACCTGGACCTGCGCTTCGACCTGTCCAAGGTGCTGTTCGTCTGCACCGCCAACCAGCTCGACACCATCCCGGGGCCGCTGCTGGACCGCATGGAGGTGATCCGCCTGTCCGGCTACATCGCCGAGGAGAAGCTGCAGATCGCCAAGAAGTACCTGCTGCCGCGACAGATCGAGCGGGCCGGCCTGGACAAGCGCGCGGTCAAGATCGACACCGCGACGCTGCGCGCGATCATCGAAGGCTATGCCCGGGACGCCGGGGTGCGCCGCCTGGAGAAGCAGCTGGGCAAGATCGTGCGCAAGAGCAGTGGTGAAGATGCTCGAAGGGCGAAAAGCCCCCGATCCAGGTAGACGCCAGACGAGCTGAAAGAGTACCTGGGCAGCCCGCTGTTCCGCGACGAGCGCCGGCTTTCGGGCGCCGGCGTGGTCACCGGCCTGGCCTGGACCGCCATGGGCGGCGCCACCCTCAGCATCGAGGCGGTCACGCACCCACAGCTTCAACCGCGGCTTCAAGCTCACCGGCCAGCTCGGCGACGTGATGAAGGAATCGGCGGAGATCGCCTACGGTTATCTCGTCGAGTCACGCCGAGGAATTCGGCGCCGATCCGGAATTCTTCGAGAAGGCCTTCATCCACCTGCACGTGCCTGCCGGCGCCACGCCCAAGGACGGCCCGTCCGCCGGCATCACCATGGCCTCCGCCCTGCTGTCCCTGGCCCGCAACAAGCCCGTGCGGCGCATCGCCATGACCGGCGAGCTCACCCTGACCGGTGAGGTGTTCCCCATCGGCGGCGTACGCGAGAAGCTCATCGCCGCCCGCCGCGCTGGAATCAAGGAGATCATCCTGCCGGAGGACAACCGCGGGGACTTCGACGAGGTTCCGGACCACGTGCGCAAGGGCCTTAAGGTGCACTTCGCGCGACGCTTCGAGGAGGTCGTGCCCCTGCTCTTTCGCGAGAAGGGTTCGGGGAAAGCGACTGGCCCGGGTTGAACCGTAAAGACGCCGAGAACGCAGAGAGTGCCCCTTCGGGACCCGGCTAACAGGATCGCACCAGATCCAACGACATCCTGTTGATCCTGTCCTATTGGGAGTCGCGGGTACACAGATCGTCCATACACTGCCTCAAAGACGCCTCCCAGTGCGGCAAGACAAGGCCGAATGTATCCCGCAGCTTGGAGTTGTCCAGCACCGAATTGGCCGGACGGCGCGCAGGCGCGGGGTACTCGGTGGACGGTATGGGCAGGAGGCTGCAGCACCGACCGCTGATCTCAAGGATGGCGCGGGCAAAATTGAACCAGCTCGTCTCCCCGTCGTTGGTCGCGTGATAGATGCCCTTGACCCGTTCGGCCTCCAGCTCACCGCGCAAGGTCCGGCAAAGGATCTGTGCCGTCACCTCGGCCAACATGCGACTCCAGGTGGGCGCACCTACCTGATCATCCACGATGCGAAGCTCTTCGCGCTCTCCGAACAGCCGCAGCATGGTGAGTAGAAAATTGTTGCCGCGCACGCCGTAAACCCAGCTGGTGCGCAGGATGATTGCATTGGCCCCCGTGGCCATGAGCGATTGCTCCCCGCCCAGCTTGGTCTCGCCGTAGACGCTCAAGGGACCGGGCTCGTCGTCCTCCCGATAGGGGCGATCGGACTCTCCGGAGAACACGAAATCCGTCGAGTAGTGGACGACGGGCACTCCCCGGTCCCGCAGCAGACCGCCGAGCATGCCCGGGGCCTCGGCGTTGATTCGCTGCGCCAGCTCGCCCTCGCTCTCCGCCGTGTCCACCGCCGTGTAGGCAGCGGCATTGACCACGGCATCCGGCGCAGACTCCTGCACAAGAGCTGCTCAAGGAGCGCGGGTCGGAAAGCTCCACGCGGGGACCGTAAGCACCATCCAGGGACGCGGCTATGACTTCACCCAAGGGCGCCAGCGTGCGGCGCAGCTCCCATCCCACCTGGCCATCGGCACCGATCAGGAGAATACGAGGCAGATGCATGGTCTTTGTCGTCATGAGGATGGAGCGCCTTCGTAGAGCGGGAGCCTGTCAGGAGGGATATCGCGGAGTAATGCGGCATCAAAATCTTTGGGAGACAGATCCGGCTCACCATCGATTGGCCACTCGGATTCCGATCTCCGGATCGTTCCAACGCACGCTGAGCTCGGTTCCCGGATGGTAGAAATCGGAGCACTTGTATCCGAACAGGGCGTCGTCGCTGGTAACGCAGAAGCCGTGGGCGAACCCGGGGGGGATCCAGAGCTGGCGCTTGTTCTCTCCCGATAGGCGCACCCCCGCCCAGCGCCCGAACGTGGGCGATCCCCGGCGGATATCCACGGCCACGTCGAAGACCTCCCCGCTGAGCACCTGCACCAGCTTCCCCTGCGCGTGGGGGTGCTGCACGTGCAGCCCCCGCAAAACTCCGAGGCGGGATCGCGACAAATTGTCCTGGACTAGATTCTCCGGGATGCCGAAGTGCGCGTACCTTTCGCTTTGATAGGTTTCCATGAAGAAACCCCGCGTATCGCCGAAGACCTTCGGCTCGATGATCAGGACGCCTGGAATCTCGGTTTCGATGACCTTCACGGCTCCGCTCCCCGCTCCATCAGCCCGAGCAGATACTCTCCGTACCCGCTCTTGCGGAGCGCCGCCGCCATCTGCGTAAGCTGATCCGCATCGATCCAGCGCTGCTGGAACGCAACCTCTTCCGGGCAACAGATCTTCAGTCCCTGGCGCTGCTCGATGGTCTCGATGAAGTTGCCCGCCTGCATCAGCGACTCGTGGGTCCCCGTATCCAGCCAGGCGGTTCCCCGTCCGAGCTTCTCCAGAAAGAGCGCGCCATCGCTCAAGTACAGGTTGTTGAGGTCCGTAATCTCCAACTCACCACGGGCGGAAGGCTGCAGGGCGCCGGCGAGATCGCACACCTGCTCGTCGTAAAAATAGAGGCCGGTCACCGCGTAGTTGGATTTTGGGTCGGCCGGTTTCTCCTCCAGGCTCACGACATTGCCTGTCGGCATCGAACTCCGCCACGCCGTAGCGCTCCGGGTCCCGGACCCAGTAGCCGAATACGGTGGCGCCGCGCTCGCGCTCGCTCGCCGCCCGCAGCTGCTGGACCAGGCCGTGACCGTAGAAGATGTTGTCGCCGAGAATCAGACAGCTCGGATCTCCGGCGATGAAATCCCTCCCGATGATGAAGGCCTGCGCGAGGCCGCCCGGCTCCGGCTGCACCGCATAGCTGAGGCGAATTCCCCACTGGCTGCCGTCCCCCAGCAGGTCCCGGAAGGAAGCCTCGTCCCGCGGCGTGGTGATGACCAGGATCTCGCGGATCCCCGCCAGCATCAGCGTCGACAGCGGGATAGTAGATCATCGGCTTGTCGTAGACCGGCAAGCAGCTGCTTGCTGATGGTGTGGGTCAGGGGATAGAGGCGGGTACCGGAGCCGCCGGCGAGGATGATGCCTTTTCTGTTCATTCAGGAATTCTCCGCGGAGCCCCAGACGCTCACCGCGATAGCTGCCGTCGGTCACCCGGCGGCACCAGTCCCGGTTCTCCAGATACCAAGCCACCGTCCGGCGCATTCCGCTCTCGAAGCTCTCCAGGGGCTCCCAGCCGAGCTCGGTCTGGAGCTTACGCGAATCGATGGCATAGCGCCGATCGTGCCCGGGCCGGTCCGCCACGAAGGTCTTGAGCTCGCCGTGGGGTCGATGGGGAGAATCGGGCAGCAGCTCGTCGAGCAGGCCGCAGAGGGTATCGACGACCTCCAGGTTGGTGCGCTCGCTGTCGCCGCCCACATTGTAGACCTCGCCCGGACGCCCCGCCTCCAGCACCCGCCAGATGGCGCGGCAGTGGTCCTCCACGTAGAGCCAGTCGCGGACGTTGCGGCCCGTCGCCGTAGATCGGCAGCGGCTTGCCCTCCATCGCCTTCAGGATCACCAAGGGGATCAGCTTCTCCGGAAACTGGTAGGGCCCGTAGTTGTTCGAGCAGTTGGTGGTGAGCACCGGCAGGCCGTAGGTGTGGTACCAGGCCCGCACCAGGTGGTCCGAGGCCGCCTTCGAGGCCGAATAGGGCGAGTTGGGCGCGTAGGGCGTCGTCTCGGTGAACTTGCCGGTCGGGCCCGAGCGAGCCGTAGACCTCGTCGGTGGAGACGTGCAGGAAGCGGAAAGCGTCGCTTCCGGGATCGGCCGAGCTCGGCCCAGTAGCTGCGGGCGCAGTCGAGCAGGTTGAAGGTCCCGGTCACGTTGGTCTCGACGAAGGCGGCCGGCCCGTCGATGGAGCGGTCCACGTGGCTCTCGGCGGCGAAGTTGACGACTGCATCCACCCGGTAATCGGACAGCAGGCGTTGAACCAGATCGCGGTCGCCGATGTCGCCCTGCACGAAAACGTGCCTGGCGTTGCCTCGAAGCGGGGCCAGGGTATCCAGATTGCCGGCGTAGGTGAGCTTGTCCAGATTGACGACCTGGGCGTCGGTCCCTTGGATGAGAAAATGGACGAAGTTGCCGCCGATGAAGCCAGCGCCGCCGGTCACGAGGATAGTTTGCATCGGGCGCCTCAGAAGGGGATGTCGTCGTCGAAATCCGGCTTGTCAGGCGGTGGCGGTGCACCGCCGCCACCGTCTTGCGCAGGCTGTCCGCCGTCTGGGCTGTCGAAGGGCACCGAGGAGCCGCCTCCGGTGCGGCTGTCGAGCATCTGCATAACACCCCGCTGGTCAACCACGATCTCCGTCGTGTAGCGATCCTGACCATCCTGTCCCTGCCACTTGCGGGTTTGCAGGCGGCCTTCGACATAGACCTTGGAGCCTTTTTTCAGATACTGCCCCACGACCTCGGCGATCTTGCCGAAAAAAACGACTCTGTGCCATTCAGTGCGCTCCTGCGGCTCACCGGTATTGCGGTCTTTCCAGGATTCGCTGGTAGCGACGCCGACGTTTACTACCGCATTCCCGCTTGGCATGAAACGGGTCTCGGGATCGGCCCCCAGGTTCCCGATCAGAATCACTTTATTGACGCTTCCTTTGGACAAGGTCTCCTCCTGCTGTGAAAGTTTCGGCTACCAGCTGGAAACGCCAGCAACCGGCTTGAAGTTGGAACCGCCCCGCAGGACGATGAATCTGAGCAAGCGCAGACCGTTATGGCCAGCGCAAATGCGGATCAAATACGACCTACCCCCCGGCGCTCAATGCCTGCAATCTTGCCCAATCGAGTCGGCGATTGTCCACCTTTAGATAGGCAAGCCCCTCATCGGTAGCCACTACGGCCTCTTCCACACCAGGGATCTCCAGAAGGCGGCGTTGGATGCCCGCGCCGTCCGTATCTCTCCCATCGCCAATGCGGATGACTTGACTGCTGACCCGCCGCGGGCTTCCCATGGACCAGGCGATCAGGAGCCACAAGAGCGCCATGACCGCGCAGAACAGGAAGACCGTGTCCGCCCCGAAGCGCTGGTGGACCCAGCCCCCGACGAGCCCGCCGAAGAAGGCGCCGGCGAACTGGGAAGTGGAGAAGGTACCCATGGCGGTCCCTTTCGCGCCCGCCGGGGCGATCTTGGAGATCAGGGACGGCAAAGACGCCTCCAGCAGGTTGAAGGCGGTGAAGAACAGAAACAGGAAAAACGCCAGCAGCATCAAGCCGGCGTTGAACAGATAAAGACCGGCCAGCGTCAGCGCCAAGGTCAGAATGGCCCCCAGGAAGACCGGCTTCACGTGGCCCTTGCCTTCCGCCTGGATGATGAAGGGCACCATGGCAGCCATGGAGAGAACCAGCACCGGCAGATAGACCCACCAATGATGCGCCGCCTCCAGGCCGCAGGCATCCAGGAACAAGGGGACCACCAGGAACAGCGACGTCATCATCATGTGCAGGATGAGCACCCCGAGATCCAGCCGTACCAGTTCTCGGTCCGCCAACACGCCGCCGAGCTGGCTGGCCACCGGCTCCGCATCCCGGTGAACGCTCGAGTGCTCGGGCGTCGGTACCACCAGGACCAAGATCAGCATGCCGCCCACGGCCAAACCTGCGGTAAGCCAGAAGATGCCGTCGAGTCCTACCCAGTGGCCCAGCAGCGGCCCCAGCACCAGGGCGAGCGCAAAGGCCATGCCGATGCTGATACCGATGCCCGCCATGGCCCGTGTCCTGACCTCCTCCCGTGTGAGGTCCGCCGTGAGGGCCATCACCGCCGCGGCGATGGCCCCGCTGCCCTGGAGGACGCGCCCGACGATCACGCCCCCGATGTCGTCCGCAAGCGCAGCGACAACACTCCCGATGGCGAACAGGATGAGGCCACCGAAGATCACCGGCTTGCGCCCGATGCGGTCTGACAGCATGCCGAAGGGGATCTGCAGCAGTGCCTGGGTAAGCCCGTAGGCGCCGATCGCGAGCCCGATCAATATAGGCGTCGCCCCGGCCATATCCCGCGCATGCAGGGCGAACACCGGCAGGATCAGGAACAACCCCAGCATGCGCAACGCGAAAATCCCGGCTAAACCAGCCGCGGCCCGCTTTTCGGACCCGGTCATGGGCAATACGGGCAGTCTGGGACCCCGCATGAACTTTGCTTTGCCTCCAACGCAAAAGGCTGACTATAGTAGCAGTTTGGCCTGCGTCGGGTTCCGGTCGTTTTGCTCGGGAAGGAGCGGCTAGCGACCCGCTCACTCAAAAAACCGAGGACGGAACCGCCAAGTCGCGACGGAAACCCGGAGAATTGCCAAGTTTTCGCGCAGCTCACCAATCAACAAGCAGGTGTTGTACGCAACCTCCTCAAGCCGATGAAAAACGTTGGGTCCTTGACGTTTTGGTGGTTCTTTTTTTCCTTTTCGGATTCAATCGCTTTCTCGACTGCTGATCGAATATGGACACCATCCGCATCCGCGGCGCACGCACCCACAACCTGAAGAACGTCGACCTGGACCTGCCGCGGGACCGGCTGATCGTGCTCACCGGGCTGTCCGGCTCCGGCAAGTCGTCCCTGGCCTTCGACACCATCTACGCCGAGGGCCAGCGCCGCTACGTGGAGTCCCTGTCCGCCTACGCGCGGCAGTTCCTGTCGGTGATGGAGAAGCCGGACGTGGACCACATCGAGGGGCTGTCGCCGGCCATCTCCATCGAGCAGAAGACCACCTCCCACAACCCGCGCTCCACCGTCGGCACCATCACCGAGATCTACGACTACCTGCGCCTGCTGTTCGCCCGGGTCGGCAGCCCGCGCTGCCCGGAGCACGGCGAGCCCCTGGAGGCCCAGACCGTGAGCCAGATGGTGGACCAGGTGCTGGCCCTGCCGGAGGGCGAGAAGCTGATGCTGCTGGCGCCCGTGGTCTCCGAGCGCAAGGGCGAGTACCACCGCCTGCTCGGGGAGCTGCACGCCCAGGGCTTCGTCCGCGCGCGCATCGACGGCGAGCTGTTCGAGCTCGACGATCCCCCGGAGCTGGACCTCAAGCGCAAGCACAGCATCGAGGTGGTGGTGGACCGCTTCCGGGTGCGCCCGGACCTGGCGCTGCGCCTGGCCGAGTCCTTCGAGACCGCCCTCGGGCTCTCCGGCGGGTGTGGCGCGGGTGGCCTGGATCGACGAGCCGGAGCGCGAGGAGCTGGTGTTCTCCGCCTCCTTCGCCTGTCCGGTGTGCGGCTACAGCATCCCGGAACTGGAACCGCGGCTGTTCTCCTTCAACAACCCCGCCGGTGCCTGCCCCACCTGCGACGGCCTGGGGGTCGAGCAGTTCTTCGATCCGGCCAAGGTGGTGCTCCACCCGGAGCTGAGCCTGGCCGGCGGGCGCGGTGCGCGGCTGGGACCGGCGCAACGCCTACTACTTCCAGATGATCCGCGCCCTGGGCAACCACTACGGGTTCGACGTGGAGGACCCCTGGCAGGAGCTGCCGGAGAAGGTCCGCGAAGTCATCCTGTACGGCTGCGGGAGGGAGAAGATCAAGCTCAAGCTGCCCCACGAGCGCGGGTCCGGCAAGGTGCGACCCTTCGAGGGCATCATCCGCAACATGGAGCGGCGCTACCGGGAGACCGAGTCCAACACGGTGCGCGAGGAGCTGGCCCGCTACATCTCCCACCAGCCCTGCCCGGCCTGCGGCGGCACCCGCCTCAACGAGGCCGCCCGCCACGTGTTCGTGGCCGACCGCAACCTGCCCGACCTGGCCGCCCTGCCGGTCGGCAGAGGCCCTGCACTTCTTCGACGCCCTGGAGCTGCCGGGCAAGCGCGGCGAGATCGCCGCCAAGGTCGTCAAGGAGATCGCCCAGCGGCTGCGGTTCCTGGTCGACGTGGGCCTGGACTACCTGACCCTGGACCGCAGCGCCGAGACCCTCTCCGGCGGCGAGGCCCAGCGCATCCGCCTGGCCAGCCAGATCGGCGCCGGCCTGGTGGGCGTCATGTACATCCTGGACGAGCCCTCCATCGGCCTGCACCAGCGCGACAACGCCCGCCTGCTGCGACACCCTCACCCACCTGCGCGACCTGGGCAACACGGTGATCGTGGTGGAGCACGACGAGGAGGCCATCCGCAGCGCCGACCACGTGGTCGACATGGGCCCGGGCGCCGGCGTGCACGGCGGCGAGATCGTCGCCCAGGGCACGGCGGAGGAGATCGCCGCCGATCCCGGCGTCGCTCACCGGGCGGTATCTCAGCGGCGACCTGCGCATCGAGATCCCGGCCGAGCGCACCCCGCTCGACCCGGAGCGCGAGCTGCGCGTGCGGGGCGCCACGCGGCAACAACCTGAAGCAGGTCGACGCCGCCGATCCCGGTGGGCACCTTCTGCTGCGTCACCGGCGTCTCCGGCTCGGGCAAGTCCACCCTGATCAACGACACCCTCTACCCCGTCGCGGCGCGCCGGCTCAACGGCGCCAGCCTGCGACCCGGCGCCCCACGACGCGATCGAGGGCCTGGACCACTTCGACAAGGTGGTGGACATCGACCAGAGCCCCATCGGCCGCACGCCGCGCTCCAACCCGGCCACCTACACGGGCCTGTTCACCCCGATCCGGGAGCTGTTCGCCGCCGTGCCCGAGGCGCGCTCCCGCGGCTACACGGCCGGGCCGGTTCAGCTTCAACGTCAAGGGCGGGCGCTGCGAGGCCTGCCAGGGCGACGGCGTCATCAAGGTGGAGATGCACTTCCTGCCGGACGTCTACGTCCCGTGCGACGTCTGCAAGGGCCGGCGCTACAACCGCGAGACCCTGGAGATCCGCTACAAGGGCAAGACCATCGACGAGGTGCTGGACATGACGGTGGAGGACGCCCTGGAGTTCTTCGCCGCCGGTGCCCGTCATCAAGCGCAAGCTGCAGACCCTGATGGACGTGGGCCTGGGCTACGTCCAGCCTGGGCCAGAGCGCGACCACCCTGTCCGGCGGCGAGGCCCAGCGGGTCAAGCTCGTCGCGGGAGCTGTCGCAAGCGCGACACCGGCAGCACCCTCTACATCCTGGACGAGCCGACCACGGGCCTGCACTTCCACGACGTCGAGCAGCTCCTGGAGGTGCTGCACCGGCTGCGCGACCACGGCAACACGGTGGTCGTCATCGAGCACAACCTGGACGTGATCAAGACCGCCGACTGGATCATCGACCTGGGCCCCGAGGGCGGCGACCGGGGCGGCGAGATCATCGCCACCGGCACGCCGGAGCAGATCGCCGCGGATGAGGGCTCGCACACCGGGCGGTTTCTCAGGCTCCACCTGGAGCGAGGGTGGTAAGGGCTTGCCCCAAAAGGTTTATGTGGCTACGAATCAAACGAAAAACACAAAAAAGCAAGAACACCCGGGAACAACCCCAAAGGGTCGAACCATATAGCCCTAGGCAACGCCCCGGGTTGCCTAGCCATTAGCACAGCTCTGCACAGGACGGAACGCCGATCGGATCACCGACGGCGAGCCCGAGGTCGCGTCCAGCGCTTCCCCGATTGACCGCCAGCTCCACAAGGCCAAAGGAATTCTCGTTCCAGAAAGCGGTACCGGGCGGCACCTCGCAGAAGGTGCGAGCAAAGCCCAGCTCTCTGCCTCGTACTTCGAGAATCGCGTCCCGGTCGAGAGCAGCGGCTCTCAGCCCCGTCATTAGGTTTCCGTACGGGTCCGAATAGACGACGCGCGGCAGATCAAACGGCCAGTCGCCTCCGACCATCTGCTCGGGCTCGATCTCGGTGCAGGGCGGAAGTTTGCCGCCGCCGACCATGGCGGCAACCGGCGCGAACAGGTCACGGCCGTGAAAGCTGTCAGACATCCGTTCCGGACGCCAATCCACGCGCAGAGCCTGTACCTCTTGCCCACGCTTTGCGACGACAGCCATTAGTCCGTTGTCCGGACCCAGGTACCAGTACCCGTCGGCCTTGACGGCGAGTGCAGCCCGCTCACCGCCGACACCAGGATCCACCACGCAGAGATAAAGCGTCCCGACCGGCATATCCCGCACCAAAGCCGGCAGGAGATAAGCGGCGAGATCGGGCCGGAAGGGCGTGAGATCCGAGACCAGGTCGATCACGGGGATTGCCGGGATCAATTCCGCCAAGCGAAGCTTCATCTGCCCTACGTAGGGACCGCCGGGGCCAAAGTCGGTAACCAGTGCTATCCGATTGATCATTCGTCGGAAGAGGCGATCTACGAATCAGGCGAACTATGCGAGCACCAAAACAAAACCGGGCATGCGCCCGGCTTTCATTTTCTTAAAATTGCGTATATCCGCATTCATTCGGGGATAAAGATCAATCGTCGTCGTCCTCAACAACGTCCGGTAAGGGGCGGTCGACCAGCTCCACGTACGCCATGGGTGCCGCGTCGCCGGCTCGAAAGCCACACTTGAGGATTCTCAGGTAACCACCCGGGCGGGTCTCATACCTGGGGCCCAGCTCGGTGAAGAGCTTTCCGACTACCTCCTTGTCGCGCAGGCGGGCGAAGGCCAAGCGCCGCTTGTGGACGGAATCGCTCTTGGCCATGGTGATCAAGGGTTCGGCCACGCGCCGCAGCTCCTTGGCCTTAGGCACGGTGGTCTTGATCAGCTCGTGGCGGAACAGCGAGTTGGCCATGTTGCGAAACATGGCGTCGCGGTGCGAGCTGGTGCGGTTCAGATGCCTTCCGGATTTGCGATGACGCATGGTTCTCTACTCGAAATCAGTCCCGAATCTACTTTACTGCCAACTCGTCGATATTCTCGGGCGGCCAGTTCTCCAGCCGCATGCCGAGCGACAGCCCGCGGGTAGCCAGCACGTCCTTGATCTCGGTGAGCGACTTCTTACCCAGGTTCGGCGTCTTGAGCAACTCCACCTCGGTTCGCTGGATCAGGTCGCCGATCAAATAAATGTTCTCTGCCTTGAGGCAATTTGCGGAGCGCACCGTAAGCTCAAGGTCGTCTACCGGACGCAGCAGAATCGGATCGATCGGCGGCTGATCCGGCTCTTCTTCTGCACCGACGTCGAGGGGTTGGGTGCCCTCGAGGGCGACGAAGCTTGAGAGCTGATCTCGAAGAATGGCCGCAGACGTCTGAATCGCCCCCTTTGGATCGATGGTGCCGTTGGTCTCCAGGTCGATGACCAGACGGTCCAGGTTGGTCCGCTGCTCCACGCGGGCGGACTGGACATCGATTGCGACACGGCGTACCGGGCTGAAGGAGGCATCCAGCGGCAGCTTGCCGATTGGGCGCTCGTCGCCGGCCTCGGCCTCGCGCTGCGTGGCCGGCTCGTAACCGCGGCCACGGCGCACCGTCAAGGTCATGCTGAGCTCGGCATCACCGGTCAGATTGGCGATGACCAACTCGGGATTGGCGATCTCCGCCGTGTGGTCGAGGGCGATATCCGCCGCCGTCACCGGACCGGGTCCACGCTTGGAGAGCGTGAAGGTCGCCTCGTCCTTTCCTTCCAGGGAGATTGCGAGCTCCTTGAGATTGAGCAGGATCTCCAGCACATCTTCCTGGACCCCGTCCAACGTGGTGTACTCGTGCAGTACGCCCTGAATCTCCACCTCGGTGACCGCGCAACCGGACATCGAGGAGAGCAGGATACGGCGGAGCGCGTTACCCAGGGTGTGACCGAACCCGCGCTCCAGCGGCTCCAGTGAAATCCGGGCGTGACTGCGCGTTCCGTCGACCGGGTCAACCTTTACGATACGCGGCTTTAAAAAGTCGCTAACAGCATCAGCCATGCAAGAATCCTCTCCGTCCCTTTACTTGGAGTACAACTCCACGATCAGCGACTCGTTGATGTCCGCCGGGAGATCCTCGCGGTCAGGGACACGCTTGAAGACCCCCTTCAGGGCGTTGGTATCGACCTCGATCCAATCGGCAAAGCCATACTGCTCCGCCAAGGCGACCGCGTTCTGGATGCGGACCTGCTTTCTGGCTTTCTCGCGAACCTCGACCTGATCGTCTTCTTTGACCTGGTAGGAGGGCACGTTGACGGTCTTGCCATTGACCAGGATTCCCTTGTGACTGACCAGCTGCCGTGCCTCGGAGCGGGTCGAGCCGAAGCCCATGCGGTAGACGACGTTGTCGAGGCGCGTTTCCAGCAGCTGCAACAGGTTCTCGCCCGTCGCGCCCTTGGCCCCGGCGGCCGTCTTGTAATAGTTGCGGAACTGCTTCTCCAGAACGCCGTAGATGCGGCGCACCTTCTGCTTCTCACGCAGCTGCAGACCGTAGTCGGAAACCCGGCGGCGACGGTCGCTGGACTGTCCCGGGACCTTCTCCAGATTGCACTTGGTGTCCAGCGAACGCGCTCGGCTCTTCAGCGAGAGATCCGTACCCTCGCGCCGCGCCAACTTACAGGTGGGACCGATGTACCTTGCCATGTCTTTAGTAGCCTATGCTGCTCTTATACGCGCCGTTTCTTCGGCGGACGGCAGCCGTTGTGCGGGATCGGCGTGACGTCGGTGATGCTGGTAATCTTGAAGCCCGCGTTGTTCAACGCGCGAACTGCGGACTCCCGTCCGGGACCCGGTCCCTTGACGTTGACGTCCAGATTCTTCAGTCCGAACTCCTTCACCGCTTGGCCGACGCGGTCCGCGGCCACCTGGGCCGCAAACGGCGTGCTCTTGCGTGAGCCCCGGAAGCCGGAGCCGCCGGCGGTCGCCCAGCCCAGGGCATTGCCCTGGCGGTCGGTGATGGTGATGATGGTGTTGTTGAACGAGGCGTGGACATGGGCAACCCCATCCGCCACCTGCTTCTTCACCTTCTTCTTTGTACGAGTCGGTTTTGCCATCAGCTATATTCCTGGCTTGCCTGTCCCTGGGACTTTCCTATCGCTTGATCGGACGCCGCGGACCCTTGCGGGTACGCGCGTTGGTGCGGGTTCGCTGGCCCCGCAACGGCAGGCCGCGACGGTGACGGATGCCCCGGTTACAGCCCAGATCCATCAGCCGCTTGATGTTCATGGACATCTCACGCCGCAGGTCGCCTTCGACACTGAACTTGGTGACCTCGGCACGCAGCTTATCGATCTCTTCCTCGGTGAGGTCCTTGATCTTGATGTCCGTCGCGACACCGGCGGCATCGCAGATCTGCGCCGCGCGGGTACGACCGATTCCGTAGATCGACGTCAACGCGATCACGGCGTGCTTCCTGTCGGGGATGTTGACACCGGCGATACGGGCCATGCTTTTCTGTCTCCAATTCCGCTTAGGCGCTGCGGGGGAAAACAGCGCAGGGTACCAGATTGAACCAATAAGTCAACGCTCGAAACTCAACCCTGGCGTTGCTTGTGCCGCGGGTCTTTGCAGATCACCCGTACGACGCCGTTGCGGCGGATGATCTTGCAGTTGCGGCACATCTTCTTCACCGAAGCCCTGACTTTCATTTCTTCTCTCCGAATAGCTCGCGCGGCGGATGCCTGGCTCTTTAACGAATCATTCCGGCGCCGGGCGTTTTGAGATTGGCCTTCTTCATCAGGCCTTCGTATTGATGCGACATCAGGTGCGCCTGCACCTGGGCCATGAAGTCCATGACCACGACCACCATGATCAGCAACGACGTACCGCCGAAATAAAAGGGCACATTCCACCCTACGATCAGGAACTCCGGCAGCAGACACACCAGGGTGATGTAGATGGCGCCGGCAGCGGTCAGTCGCGTCATCACGGTGTCGATGTAGCGCGCCGTCTGCTCGCCCGGGCGGATGCCGGGGATGAAGGCGCCGGACCGCTTCAGGTTGTCCGCCGTCTCCTTGGCGTTGAACACCAGCGCCGTGTAGAAGAAGCAGAAAAAGATGATCGCCACCGCGTAAAAGATCGACGTACACGGGCTCGCCCGGGCGACAGCTTGCTGGTGATGTCCGGCAGCCAGCGCAAATCCTCCGACTGCCCGAACCACTGTCCCAGCGTCGCCGGAAACAGGATGATGCTGGAGGCGAAGATCGGCGGAATGACGCCGGCCATGTTCAGCTTCAGCGGCAGGTGCGTGCTCTGGGCCGCCATACAGCTTACGCCCCTGCTGGCGCTTGGCGTAGTTGACGGTAATCCGGCGCTGGCCGCGCTCCACGAACACCACGAATGCGGTCACGCCCAAGGCCAGCACGAACAGGGCCAGCACCGCGAGCGCATTCATCTCGCCGGTGCGCACCAGTTCCAGGGTGCCCGCCGATGGCCGACGGCAAGCCCGGCCACGATGCCGGCGAAGATGATCAGCGAGATACCGTTGCCGATGCCGCGCTCGGTGATCTGCTCGCCCAGCCACATCAGAAACATGGTGCCGGTGACCAGGGACACCGCTGCCGTGAACACGAACCCGGACCCGGAGGTGCACGACGATATCCGCACCCACCGGCAGACTGGCCTTGCAGTGCGACCGAGATTCCGATCGCCTGGAAGGTCGCCAGGACCACGGTGCCGTAGCGCGTGTACTGGGTGATCTTGCGCCGCCCGGACTCACCCTCCTTCTTCAGCTGCTCGAGCTTCGGGATGACCGCCGTCATCAGCTGCATGATGATGGACGCCGAGATGTAGGGCATGATCCCCAAGCGCAAACAGGCTCGCACGCTCCAGCGCACCGCCCGAGAACATGTTGAACATGTCCAGGATCGAGCCCTGCTGCTGATCGAACAGGAACGCCAAGGCCTCCGGATTGACACCCGGGACCGGGATGAAGGTCCCGATCCGATACACGAGCAGCGCACCGAGCACGAACAGCAACCGCTGGCGCAGCTCCGTGAGCCGCCCCATACCGCCGAGCGCGCCGACCATGGAAGAGGTGTTTCCGGCCATCGGGGTTCTGCCTGCGCTTTAGTCCTCGACCTTGCCGCCCGCCGCCTCGATGGCAGCGCGGGCGCCCTTGGTTACGCCCAGCCCGCGCAGCGTCATTGCACGATCGAGCTCTCCGGAGGCGATGATCTTGACGCGCTTGATCTCTTTGGAGATCAGATCGGGCCTTGCGCAGGGCTGCCAGATCGACGACGTCGCCCTCGACGCGTGCCAGCTCATGGAGCCGGATCTCGTCCTTGGCCGATGCCTTGCGCGAGCGGAAGCCGACCTTCGGCAAGACGCCGCTGCAAGGGCATCTGCCCGCCCTCGAAACCCACCTTGTGGAATCCGCCGGAACGGGACTTCTGGCCCTTGTGACCGCGCCCGCCGGTCTTACCCAGCCCGCTGCCGATCCCGCGCCCGACGCGTTTTGCGTCACGCTTGCTGCCCTCTGGGGGCTTGATGTCATTCAGCCGCATCTGGGGAATCCTCCACGACCTTGACCATATAGGAGACCTTGTTCACCATGCCGCGCGTTGCCGGGGTGTCCTCGACTTCCACCACCTGGTGCATGCGCCGCAGCCCCAGGCCGCGCACGCACGCCTTGTGCGTCGCCAGACGACCACCGATGCCGCGCACCAGAGTGACCTTCATCGTCTTTTTGTCCGTCATCGCTTACCCCAGGATCTCTTCGACCGTCTTGCCGCGCTTGGCGGCCACGTTCTCCGCGTCCGTCATGATCTCCAGGCCGTTGATGGTGGCCTGGACCACGTTGATCGGGTTGTTGGTGCCGATGCACTTGGCCAGCACGTTCTGCACGCCGAGCACCTCGAACACGGCACGCATGGCGCCGCCGGCGATGATGCCGGTACCGTCGGAGGCCGGCTTCATGAATACCTTGGCTGCGCCATGACGGCCCATCATCGGGTACTGGAGAGTCGTGCCCTTGAGCTTGACCTCGACCATGTTCTTGCGCGCGCTCTCCATGGCCTTCTGGATGGCCACCGGGACCTCGCGCGCCTTGCCGGTGCCGAAGCCGACGCGGCCCTTGCCGTCGCCGACCACGGTGAGAGCCGAGAAGCCGAACTGCCGGCCGCCCTTGACCACCTTGGCGACGCGGTTCACCGCCACCAGCTTTTCGAGTAAGTCGTCGCCTTCCGGCTTGGGATTGTAGTTAGCCATCATTCAGCCTTTTAGAACTCCAGTCCGTTTTCCCGTGCCGCATCGGCCAGGGCCTTGACCCGGCCGTGGTAGCGGAAGCCGGAGCGATCGAATGCCACCTTCTCAACTCCGGCCGACTTGGCACGCTCGGCAATGCTCTTACCGATGGCCGCGGCTGCGGACGCGTTACCCGCTGTCCATCGATGGACTGGCGCAGCTCCTTCTCGACGGTCGAGGCGCTGGCGACCACCTTGCCGCCGTCCGGGCCGATCACCTGGGCATACATGTGGCGGGGGGTGCGGTAAACGCACAGCCGATAGGCGCCCAGCTCCCGAATCTTGGCGCGGGCGCGCATGGCGCGACGCATACGAGCTTGTTTCTTGTCCATCCGTATACCCCCTACTTCTTCTTCGCTTCTTTACGCAGGACTTGCTCGTCCGCGTAACGAACGCCCTTACCCTTGTAGGGCTCCGGCGGGCGGAAGCCGCGGATCTCGGACGCAACCTGCCCGACCTTCTGCTTGTCGGCACCGCTCACGATGATCTCCGTCGGCGAAGGCGTTGCGACCTCGACACCATCGGGCACCGGATAATCGATCGGGTGCGAGAAGCCCAGGCTCAGGTTCAGTACCTTACCCTTTGCCTGTGCGCGGTAGCCGACGCCGACCAAGGCCAGCTTACGCTCGAAACCGGTCCCGCAACCGACAACCATGTTGTTCACCAGGGCACGCGTAGTTCCGGCCAGGGCCCAGGATTCTTTGCTCTCGACGACCGGGCCGACCTTGAGCTCGCCGTTGTCCTGGGCAATCTTCACCTTCGGATGAACAGACCAGGACAGATTGCCCTTGGAGCCCTTGACCTTGACCGTTTGGCCGGCGATCTCCACCGTGATCCCTTTCGGGACGGTGATGGGTGCTTTAGCTATTCGTGACATATCTCGCCTCCTTACCGTCAGGCAACAAAGGCGAGAATTTCGCCGCCGTGGCCGGCCGCTCGCGCCGCCCGGTCTGACATCAGCCCTTTGGAAGTGGACACGATGGCCACGCCCAAACCGCCCATGACGTTGGGCAACCTCGTCCTTACCCCTATAGATGCGCAGCCCGGGACGGGATACGCGCTTGAGGTGCTCGATGACCGGCTTGCCGCGGTGGTACTTCAGCTTGATGACCAGCTGCGGCTTGGTGCCGTCCGCCTCCACGCTCACCTCGGAGAGGTAACCCTCGTCCTTGAGCAGGTTGGCGATGGCCACCTTCTGCTTGGAAGACGGCATGGCGATTGTGACCTTGCCGCGCGCCTGGCCGTTGCGGATGCGGGTCAGCAAATCCGCAATGGGATCCGACATACTCATACACGATACCTCGGGTCAGTCCGCCGTTGAGGCGCGATACCCTTGAAGAAGTTTTCTGTACTAAGTTTTAAGTGTTTAATTAAGACGCTGTTCGCACTATCGGTTAAATGGCCTACCGCGCAATTCGGTACCGACACCCGACCAGCTAACGCTTAAAACTGAGTGCTCAAACCTTAGAACTTTCTCTCTACCAACTCGCCTTGACGAGACCGGGAACATCTCCGCGCATGGTGGCTTCGCGCAGCTTGTTGCGGCTCAGGCCGAACTTGCGGTAGACGCCGTGCGGACGCCCGCTCAGGCGGCAACGCCGCTGCCGGCGTGTGGGGCTGGCGTCCCGAGGCAGCATCTGTATCTGCGCAAGCGCATCGTCGATCTGTTCCTGACTCGCGCTGCGGTCGTTGATGACTGCCTTAAGCGCAACGCGCTTGGCCGCGTACTTCGCTGCGATCTTTGCGCGCTTTACCTCACGCGCCACCATGCTCTTTTTCGCCATGATTCGTTCTCAGGTCCTGAAGGGAAACTTGAATGCCGCGAGCAGTGCCCGCCCCTCTTCGTCGCTGCGCGCGCTGGTCGTGATCGTGATATCCAGGCCGCGCAGGGTATCGATCTTGTCGTAATCGATCTCCGGGAACATGATCTGCTCCTTCACGCCCATGCTGTAGTTTCCGCGCCCATCGAACGCCTTCGCGTTCAGTCCGCGGAAGTCACGAATACGCGGAATGGCAATATTGATCAGGCGATCGAGAAACTCGTACATGCGCTCGCGGCGCAGAGTCACCTTGCAGCCGATGGGCCAGCCTTCGCGAATCTTGAAGGCGGCGACCGACTTGCGCGCCTTGGTCACGATAGGCTTCTGCCCGGCAATCATACGCAGATCGGCGACGGCGTTATCCATCACCTTCTTGTCTGCAATCGCCTCGCCGACACCCATGTTGAGCGTGATCTTCTTGATCCGCGGCACCTGCATGACCGTGGCGTAGCTGAAGCGCTCCATGAGCTGCCCGACGATGTTCTCGCGGTACTCTGTCTGTAATCTGGACATGACTGACTTACTCAAACGTCGACGACTTCGCCGTTGGACTTGAACACCCGTACCTTGCGGCCGTCCTCGAGGATCTTGATACCCACCCGGTCAGGGCCGTCCTTCTCCGGGTTGTACAAGCCCAGGTTCGAAAGATGCAGCGGCATCTCCTTGTCCACGATCCCGCCCGGCTCGCCGCGCTGCGGATTGGGCTTCTGGTGCTTCTTGGCCATGTTGACGTTCTCGACGACGACGCGGTCGTTCTCGAGGATACGCAGCACGGTTCCGCGCTTGCCCTTGTCTCTTCCGGTGAGGACGACGACGTCGTCACCTTGTCTGATCTTGCGCATCGGCATACCCCTCAAAGGACTTCCGGTGCCAGCGAGATGATCTTCATGAACCGCTCGCTGCGCAGCTCTCTGGTCACCGGCCCGAAGATACGGGTACCGATGGGCTGCAACTGGTTGTTCAGCAGAACCGCGGCATTGCCGTCGAAGCGGATCGCGGACCCATCGGGGCGGCGAACACCCTTCTTGGTGCGAACGACCACCGCGTTGAACACGTCCCCTTTCTTTACCTTGCCGCGGGGAATGGCGTCCTTCACCGTCACCTTGATCACATCACCGATGCCGGCATAACGCCGATGCGAGCCGCCCAGCACCTTGATGCACTGCACGCGCTTGGCACCGCTGTTGTCGGCAACGTTCAGATTTGTCTGCATCTGAATCATTGTCTTTTCCTGTCTAGTCGCTTTGCCAACCGCTCGGCAGCCCGTCAGCCGTGCGCGTCTCCACGACCTCCAGCAGGCGCCAGGTCTTGGTCTTGGACAAGGGGCGGCACTGTTCCACGGTCACCAAGTCGCCGCTGCCACAGCTGTTCTCTTCGTCGTGGGCATGGATCTTGGTCGAGCGGCGCATGAACTTGCCGTACAGCGGATGCTTGACGCGCCGCTCCACCAGGACGGTGATGGTCTTGTCCATCGTGTCGCTTACGACGCGCCCGGTCAGCGTTCGGTTGCTCTTCGCTTCCTCGCTCATTTCCCGTTGCCCGCCTTCATTTCAGTCATTACCGTCTTGATCCGGGCGATGTCTCGCCGCACCGCCCGCATCTGCGAGGGCCGCGACAGCTGCCCGGTGCCCTTCTGCATGCGCAGGTTGAACTGCTCTTTGAACAGCTCTTCGAGCTGCTTTTGAAGCTCTTCCGCGCTGCTGCCACGAAGCTCGTTGGCCTTCATCACATCACCGTCCGCTTTGCAAAGGTTGTCTGTACCGGCAGCTTGGCTGCGGCCAGGCTGAAGGCCTCGCGCGCCAGCTCTTCGGAAACGCCTTCGATCTCATACAGCACCTTGCCCGGCTGGATCTGGGCGACCCAGTACTCGACGTTGCCCTTGCCCTTACCCATGCGCACTTCCAAGGGCTTCTTGGTGATCGGCTTGTCGGGAAACACGCGAATCCACAGCTTACCGCCACGCTTGACCTTGCGGGTGATGGTGCGGCGGGCCGCCTCGATCTGACGCGCGGTGAGGCGTCCGCGAGTGGTGGCCTTCAGCCCATACTCGCCGAAGCTCACCTGGCTACCCGACTGCGCCAGGCCGCGGTTACGGCCCTTCTGCTGCTTGCGAAACTTTGTTCTCTTCGGTTGCAGCATGGATCATCCCCTCCCTGCTGGCGGTCTTGGCAGGCGCCTCTTCCGCTTCCTGCTCCGGCGAACACCTCGCCCTTGAAGATCCAGACCTTGACGCCGATCACGCCGTAGGTCGTCTTGGCCTCGGCGAATCCGTAGTCGATATCCGCACGCAGCGTATGCAGCGGCACGCGGCCTTCGCGATACCACTCGCTGCGGGCGATCTCCGCGCCGTTCAGGCGCCCGGCGATATTGATCTGGATGCCTTCGGCACCCAGGCGCATGGCTGTTCTGCACCGCGCGCTTCATGGCGCGGCGGAACATGATGCGTCGCTCGAGCTGCTGGGCGATGTTCTCGGCGACCAGCTGCGCATCCAGCTCCGGCTTGCGGATCTCCTCGATGCTGATGTGCACCGGGATCCCCATCTTCTCGGACACGACCTTGCGCAGCTTGTCGATGTCCTCGCCCTTCTTGCCGATCACCACGCCGGGGCGCGCCGTGTGGATGGTGATGTGGGCATTCTTCGCCGGACGGTCGATCTGGATGCGGCTGACCGAAGCCTGGGAGAGCCGCTTCTTCAGGAAGCCGCGCACCTCCAGATCCGTGTTCAGCAGATCCGCGTAGTCTTTGGTGTCGGCATACCACTTGGATGTCCAGTCTTTGACGATCCCCAAGCGAATGCCGGTTGGATGTACTTTCTGACCCATGCTGGCTTCTCGTTGTCTGCTTAGCTCTCGGCGACAGTCACGGTGATGTGGCTGGTGCGCTTCAAAATGCGGCTCGCCCGGCCCTTGGCCCGGGCGCGAATGCGCTTCATGGTCGGGCCCTCGTCGACCTGACCGTTGCGACCTTCAGCTCGTCGATGTCCGCGCCCTCGTTGTGCTCCGCATTGGCGATGGCCGACTCGAGGATCTTCTTGATGATCCCGGAGCCCTTCTTCGGGCTGAACGAAAGCAGGTTCAGTGCCTGCTCCACGGGCAACCCGCGGATCTGGTCGGCCACCAGACGCGCCTTCTGAGCCGAGATGCGTGCGTGCTTAATTCTTGCTTCAGCCTGCATTTGCGCTTCCTCGCCTACTTCTTCGCTTTCCGGTCCGCCGCGTGACCACGGTAGGTCCGGGTCAGGGCAAACTCACCGAGCTTGTGCCCGACCATGTTCTCATTGACCAGGACCGGGACGTGCTGCCGCCCGTTGTGCACGGCGATGGTCAGGCCGACCATCTCCGGCAGCACCATGGAACGGCGCGACCAGGTCTTGATCGGCCGCTTGCTGTTCTGGGCTACCGCCTCGTCCACCTTCTTCTGCAGGTGGTGGTCCACAAAGGGTCCCTTTCGAATCGAACGTGGCACTTGCTCAACCTCAATTCAGAATGAACGGCGCATATCGCGCTTTTAATCTCCCTCTCCCCTCGGGAAGAGGGCCGGGGTGAGGGGGAAACGCCCCGCCCCACCATCGCCACTCAAGAATGGCCTTACTTACGCCCGCGACGGCGCACGATCATCTTGTCGGTGCGCTTGTTCTTACGGGTCTTGTAGCCCTTGGTGGGTACACCCCAAGGCGTAACCGGATGGCGGCCGCCGGATGTACGGCCCTCGCCGCCGCCGTGGGGATGATCCACCGGGTTCATGACCACGCCGCGCACCGTGGGACGCTCGCCGCGCCAGCGCGTGGCGCCGGCCTTGCCCAGCTTGCGCAGACTGTGCTCGGAGTTTCCCACCTCGCCGACCACGGCACGGCACTCGGCGAAGATCTTGCGCATCTCACCGGAGCGCAGGCGCAGGGTGGCGTGCTGTCCCTCACGGGCAATCAGCTGGGCCGAGGCGCCGGCCGCACGCGCGAGCTGCGCGCCCTTGCCGGGGTGCATCTCGATGCAGTGCACCTGCGTCCCGAGCGGTATGTTGCGCAGCGGCAGGCAGTTGCCCGGGCTGATGGGTGCATCCTCGCCCGCCTGTACCCGGTCGCCTGCGTTCAAACCCTTGGGCGCGATGATGTAGGTACGCTCCCCGTCCAGGTACTTCAGCAGGGCGAGATTGGCACTGCGGTTCGGGTCGTACTCGATCCGCTCAACCACCGCGGGCACGCCTTCCTTGTTGCGCTTGAAATCGACGATGCGATAACGCTGCTTATGCCCGCCACCGCGGTGACGTACTGTGATACGTCCCTTGTTGTTTCGTCCGCCGGACTTGCTCTTTTTGTCGAGCAGCGGCTCGTAAGGGGCACCCTTGTGCACGTCGGGCGTCACGACCTTGACGACGAAGCGCCGCCCCGGAGACGTGGGGTTAGTCTTTACGATTGCCATCTTTCGTCCAATCTATTCATGATGCGCTAATTGCGCTCCAGATCCCCTCTCCCCTCGGGAAGAGAGCTTGGGGTAAGGGGCTCCGATCAGGCGCCGCCACCAAAATCGATATCGTGACCCGGCTGCAGACGCACATAGGCCTTCCGCCAATTCGGGTCGCCTACCCAGCCGCTGTCCGAAACGCTTGTTCTTGCCCTTCATGTTGATCACCTGAACGCGGTCGACCTTCACGTCGAACATCAGCTCGACGGCACGACCGATCTCTCGCTTCGTGGCATCCGGGGCAACGCGGAACGCGTACTGGCCGCTGTCTTCCGCGGCCAATGCCGCCTTCTCGGAGATCACCGGGCTCAGGAGAACCTTCATCAGCCGTTCCTGGTTCATGCCAGCCGCTCCTCGAAGCTTGCGGACCGCACCTTCGGTGACGATCAGATTATCGAAGGCGATCATGCTCACCGGGTCGACCTCTTGCGCCGCCATAACGTCGACGTTCGTGAGGTTGCGCGCGGCGAGAAACAGGGGTTCTTCGAAGCCCTCGGTCACGATCAGCACGTCCGAAACGCCAAGCTCGCGCAGCTTTTGCGCCAGCTCCTTGGTCTTGGGCGCCGAGATCTTGAGCTCGGGCAGCACCACCAAGCGCTCCTGCCGCGCCAGCTCGGAGAGGATCGAACGCACGGCACCGCGGTACATCTTACGGTTCACCTTCTGAGAGTAGCCCTTGGGCTGGGCCGCGAAGGTCACGCCGCCGCTGCGCCAAATGGGGCTGCGGCTGGTGCCGGCACGCGCCCGGCCCGTGCCCTTCTGCCGAAAAGGCTTGCTGCCGCCGCCATTGACGGCCGAGCGGTTCTTCTGCGCCTTGGTGCCGGCGCGCCCGCCCGCCATGTAAGCGGTGACCACCTGGTGGATGAGACCTGGCTTGTACTCGGCGCCGAACACCTCGTCGGAGACCTGAAGGCTGCCTCCACTGTCGCTGTGCAATGAGAGATCCATACCGATCAACCCTTGTTCTTCTGCTTAACAGACGGCAGGACCACCAGCCGTCCGCCGGCCGGTCCCGGCACTCCGCCCTTGACCAGCAGCAGGTTGCGGTCGGTGTCGACGCGCACCACTTCCAGGTTCTGCTGGCAACGATTCACGTTGCCCATCTGACCGGCCATACGCTTGCCCTTGAAGACACGGCCCGGTGTCTGGCACTGACCGATGGAGCCCGGCGCGCGGTGAGAGAGGGAGTTGCCGTGGGTGTTGTCCTGACCGCGGAAATTGTGGCGGCGAATACCACCGGCAAATCCGCGCCCCTTGGTCACGCCGCGCACATCGACCTTCTGCCCGACCTCGAAGATACCGATGGTGATCTCCTGGCCATCTGCGAGCTCCGCACCCTCGCCATCGTCGAGTCGAAACTCCCGAGCAGGTCTCCGGCCTCGACCCCGGCCTTGCGGAAATGGCCCGCCTCGGGCTTGTTGACCCGGGACGCCTTGCGCGCGCCTGCGGTCACCTGCACCGCTCGGTAGCCGTCGGTGTCGCCGGTCTTGACCTGGGTCACGCGGTTCGGCTGCACCTCGATGACCGTCACCGGGACGGTAGCACCGTCTTCGGTGAAGACCCGGGTCATGCCGGCCTTGCGTCCGATCACTCCGATCGTCATCGTCGTTTCCTCAGCTCAGCTTGATCTGAACGTCCACGCCGGCGGCCAGATCCAGTTTCATCAGCGCATCCACCGTCTTGTCCGTGGGATCGACGATGTCCATCAGCCGCTTGTGGGTGCGCAGCTCGTACTGGTCGCGCGCGTCCTTGTTGACGTGCGGCGAGACCAGCACGGTAAAGCGCTCTTTCTTCGACGGCAGCGGGATCGGGCCGCGCACCTGCGCGCCGGTGCGCTTGGCGGTGTCGACGATCTCCCGCGCCGACTGATCGATCAGACGATGATCGAACGCCTTGAGGCGGATGCGAATTCTCTGGTTTGCCATTTAGCTCTACTCGATGATCTTGGCGACCACGCCGGCGCCGACGGTACGGCCGCCTTCGCGGATGGCGAAGCGCAGCCCCTCTTCCATGGCGATCGGGTGCGATCAGCTTCGACGGTCATCTTGACGTTGTCGCCGGGCATGACCATCTCGATGCCTTCGGGCAGCTCGCACGCGCCGGTCACGTCCGTGGTGCGGAAGTAGAACTGCGGGCGGTAGCCGTTGAAGAACGGGGTGTGACGACCGCCTTCTTCCTTGCTCAGCACGTACACCTCGGCCTCGAAGTTGGTGTGCGGGGTGATGGTCCCGGGCTTGGCCAGCACCTGGCCGCGCTCGACTTCGTCGCGCTTGGTGCCGCGCAGCAGCACGCCGACGTTGTCGCCGGCCTGGCCCTGGTCGAGCAGCTTGCGGAACATCTCCACGCCGGTGCAGGTGGTCTTGGTGGTGTCCTTGATGCCGACGATCTCGATTTCCTCGCCGACCTTGACGATGCCGCGCTCGATGCGCCCGGTCACCACGGTGCCGCGACCGGAGATGGAGAACACGTCCTCGATCGGCATCAGGAAGGGCTGGTCGATGGCGCGCTCGGGCTCCGGGATGTAGCTGTCCAGCGCCTCGACCAGCTTGTCGATCGACGGCGCGCCGATCTCGCCGCTCGTCGCCTTCGAGCGCCTTGAGCGCCGAGCCGGTGATGATCGGGGTGTCGTCGCCCGGGAAGTCGTAGCTGTCGAGCAGCTCGCGCACTTCCATCTCCACCAGCTCGAGCAGCTCCTCGTCGTCGACCATGTCGGCCTTGTTCAGGTACACGACGATGTAGGGCACGCCGACCTGGCGCGACAGCAGGATGTGCTCGCGCGTCTGCGGCATCGGGCCGTCGGCCGCGGACACCACCAGGATGGCGCCGTCCATCTGCGCCGCACCGGTGATCATGTTCTTCACGTAGTCGGCGTGGCCCGGGCAGTCGACGTGGGCGTAGTGGCGCTTGTCGGTCTCGTACTCCACGTGCGCGGTGGCGATCGTGATGCCGCGCTCGCGCTCTTCCGGGGCGTTGTCGATCTGGTCGAAGGCCTTGACCTCGCCGCCGTGCTTCGCGGCCAGCACCTTGGTGATCGCCGCCGTCAGCGTGGTCTTGCCGTGGTCGACGTGACCGATCGTGCCCACGTTGACGTGCGGCTTTGTGCGTTCGAATTTTTCTTTGGACATCCCGCTACTACCCCTATGACGCTGATTACTGTTTCTTGGATGATGGCCTCGGCGATGCTGGCCGGGACTTCGTTGTACTTGGCAAATTCCATGCTGTAGGTGGCGCGGCCCTGGGTGGCCGAACGCAGGTCGGTCGCGTAACCGAACATCTCGGCCAGCGGCACTTCGGCGCGAATCACTTTCCCCGCCGGCGCGTCTTCCATGCCCTGCACCATGCCGCGACGGCTGTTCAGGTCGCCCATGACGTCACCCATGTAATCCTCGGGGGTGACCACCTCCACCTTCATGATCGGCTCGAGCAGACCGGCTTGGCCTTCGCGGCGCCCTCCTTGAAGCACATGGAGCCGGCGATCTTGAAGGCCATCTCGCTGGAGTCCACGTCGTGGTAGGAGCCGTCGTACAGGGTGACCTTGACGTCCACCACCGGAAAGCCGGCGATGATGCCGTTGGTCATGGCTCCTGGACGCCCTTGTCCACCGCCGGAATGTACTCCTTGGGCACGACACCGCCGACGATCTCGTTGACGAACTCGAAGCCCGCGCCCGGCTTCCTGGGGCTCGATGCGCAGATAGACGTGGCCGTACTGGCCGCGACCACCGGACTGGCGGACGAACTTGCCTTCCTGCTCGACCGTCTTGCGGATGGTCTCGCGGTAGGCTGACCTGGGGCGCGCCCACGTTGGCCTCGACGCTGAACTCGCGCTTCATGCGGTCGACGATGATCTCCAGGTGCAGCTCGCCCATGCCGGAGATGATGGTCTGGCCGGACTCCTCGTCGGTGTGCACCCGGAACGACGGATCCTCCTGGGCCAGCTTGGACAGGGCGATGCCCATCTTTTCCTGGTCGGCTCTTGGTCTTGGGCTCCACCGCCACCGAGATCACCGGCTCCGGGAACTCCATACGCTCCAGGGTGATGACCGTGTCCTGGGTCGCACAGGGTGTCACCGGTGGTGACGTCCTTCAGGCCGACGCAGCGGCGATGTCGCCGGCGCGCACTTCCTTGATCTCCTCGCGGTTGTTGGAGTGCATCTGCAGGATACGGCCGATACGCTCGCGCTTGCTCTTGACCGGGTTGTACACGGTGTCGCCGGACTTCAGCACCCCGGAGTAGACCCGGAAAAAGGTCAGGGTGCCGACGAAGGGATCGGTCGCGATCTTGAACGCCAGGGCGGCGAACGGCTCGTCGTCGCTGGACGGGCGCTCCGCCTCGGTCTCGGCCGCATCGTCCAGCAATGCCCTTGATCGCCGGCACGTCGATCGGCGACGGCATGTACTCGATCACCGCGTCCAGCATCGCCTGCACGCCCTTGTTCTTGAACGCGGAGCCGCACATGATCGGGACGATCTCGTTGTTCAGGGTGCGGGTGCGCAGACCCGCCTTGATCTCCTCGTTGGTCAGCTCCTCGCCCTCGAGGTACTTCTCCATGAACTCGTCGTTGGCCTCGGCGGCGGCCTCGATCATGGTCTCGCGCCACTCGTTGCACTGGTCCACCATATCCGTCGGGATGTCCTGCAGCTCGTACTTCATGCCCCGGGACTCCTCGTCCCAGATGATGGCCTTCATCTTGATCAGGTCGACGACGCCCTTGAAATCCTCCTCGGCGCCGATGGGCAGCTGGATCGGCACCGCGTTGCCGCCCAGACGCTCCTTGACCTGCTCGACCACGCGCAGGAAGTTGGCGCCCATGCGGTCCATCTTGTTGACGAAGGCCATGCGCGGCACGCCGTACTTGTTGGCCTGACGCCAGACGGTCTCGGACTGGGGCTCCACACCGCCGACGGCGCAGAACACGGCACAGGCGCCGTCGAGCACGCGCAGGGAGCGCTCCACCTCGATGGTGAAATCCACGTGCCCGGGCGTGTCGATGATGTTGATGCGGTGCTCCGGATGCTGCTGTCCATGCCCTTCCAGAAGCAGGTGGTGGCCGCGGAGGTGATGGTGATGCCGCGCTCCTGCTCCTGCTCCATCCAGTCCATGGTGGCGGCGCCGTCGTGCACCTCGCCGATCTTGTGGGAGATGCCGGTGTAGAACAGGATGCGCTCGGTCGTCGTGGTCTTGCCGGCATCGATGTGCGCCATGATGCCGAGATTGCGATACCGGTCGATTGGTGTACTACGTGCCACGAGTCTATCCGCCCTAAATGAATCCAGAACTTGCCAGCGAGCTCACCAGCGATAATGAGAGAAGGCCTTGTTGGCCTCCGCCATGCGATGGGTGTCTTCATTCTTCTTCACCGCGGTGCCGCGGGACTCCGCCGCATCCATCAGCTCGCCGGCCAGGCGCAGGGCCATGGACTTCTCCGAGCGCTTGCGCGCGGCGTCGATCAGCCAGCGCATGGCCAGCGAGTTGCGGCGCGTCGGGCGCACCTCGACCGGCACCTGGTAGGTGGCGCCACCGACACGGCGGGACTTCACCTCCACCATCGGGCGCACGTTCTCCAGCGCCTGGTCGAACAGCTCGAGCGGTTCTGCGCCCTTCTTGTCGGCGACCTGATCCAGGGCGCCGTAGATGATGCGCTCGGCAACCGACTTCTTGCCGTCTTCCATGAGCATGTTGATGAACTTGGCCAGCAGGTCGCTTCCGAACTTGGGATCCGGCAGGACCTCGCGGCGGGCGACTACGCGTCTTCTTGGCATGACTGAAGGCTCCGACCCTTAACTTTAAATCTTGACTCAGCTTTTCGGACGCTTGGCGCCGTACTTGGAGCGCCCCTGACGGCGGCTCTCGACACCCGGAGGTATCCAGGGTGCCGCGCACCGTGTGGTAACGCACACCGGGCAGGTCCTTGACGCGACCGCCGCGGATCAGCACCACCGAGTGCTCCTGCAGATTGTGGCCCTCGCCACCGATGTAGGAGGTGACCTCGAAACCGTTGGTCAGGCGCACACGGGCGACCTTACGCAGCGCCGAGTTGGGCTTCTTCGGCGTCGTGGTGTAGACGCGCGTGCAAACGCCGCGCTTCTGCGGGCACGCCTCCAACGCCGGCACATTGCTCTTCGCAACTTTGCGCTTTCGCGGCTTGCGCACCAACTGGTTGATTGTCGCCATTCGTAACCATCTCCACCGGCGCCAGAGCGCCTTACACGCAAAAAAATCGCGAGGCAAACGTGCTTTTGCCGTCGATCCGCCTCAGCGGCGACGGGATCACGCCTCTCGCGGTTGACCTTAGCGGTGCCCGAGCGTTGACACGCCCGGTTTGGAAACAAAGCGAGCCGGCAGACGATGCCGGCTCAACTGAGACGCGGAAGTATATGGAGGGACCCTGGCGATGTCAAGATCGACTCATGACGTGCGAGGGAGCCGCTTCCTGCTCTTTTCGCTCGGAGTCGGCATAGAATTCAACGCCGCCCCAGCGCCGAAAGGGTCGACGCATTGAGCCGTGGAATTGCGTGGCCGGATTCGGACCCCGCGACCACGAAGTTGTTGCGCTACGGATGCTCGGTGCGCGAATCTAACGGGGCACGCTGCTTCGTGCAAACGATAACAAATGCTATCCGGAGGACATGAATGGAAACCACCACCTACACCGGCAGTACCCGTTGGGACGAGCTCGTCGTCAACCGTGTCAGCTACGCCCGGCCGTGGAGATGGCTGGCGAAGGGCTGGAAGGACATGCGCGACGCGGGAATCTACAGCTTGCGGTACGGTGCCGGCGTCGTGCTGATCAGCGGCTTGCTGACTTGGGGATTGGCTGCGACCGGAAACTTCTTTCTGGTGCCCTTTCTGGTCGCCGGGTTCTTCCTGGTCGCACCGGCCATCGGGCTCGGTCTGTACCAGATGAGCGCTCACCTGGAGAGGGGGGAACCGTTGAAATCCTGCAACGCCTTGGAGGCATGGAAGCGCAATCAATCCCAGCTCAGCATCGTCAGCGCGGGTTTTCTGATCATCATGCAGCTATGGATTGCCTCGAACTATGTGCTCTTCGCCCTGCTCTACTCCGGTATCTCACCGCCTCTGGACAACTTCTTCAGCAACGCCTTCCTGTCCGAGGAAGGCAGGTTGTTCGCCATCGCCAGCGTTGCGGTCGGATTCATGTTCGCCTGGTGCGCTTTCGCCATCAGCGCGGTTTCGGTCCCGATGTTGATGGACCGCAAAGTGGACGGATTCACGGCGGTGCGCATCAGCGTCAAGGCGGTCATGCAGAACATGCCCGCAATGACCTTGTGGGCCGCCTTGATCGTGTTCATCGTAGGGCTCGGACTGATCACTTTCTACATCGGCCTGATCGTCGCCTTGCCGCTGGTCGGCCACGGAACCTGGCACGCCTATCGCGATCTGGTGCCGTCGGCAAGAATGAGCTCGGGGGCAGTCGCCGCGTAGGTCACCATGCAGCGCGTTGGCAGACAGTAGTGAGCGGGAAAATGGTCGTTTCCCGGGCGAACAACTCGACCGTTACTCCTTCCCCAAATCAAGCCAGGTTTCGAAGACCTCCATGTCTTCCGCTGATGTCTTGCGACGAAACCCCATGGAGGCGCTCATGGCCAACATCGCCTGGTTCCTGCGCAGCACCTGCCCTTCAAGCCTCCGGGTCCCGCGGGAGCGGCAATAGTCGATCATCTTGGCCAGTAGCTTGCGACCCAGGCCCGAGCCTTTCAGGTCCGAACGCACGATGATGGAGTATTCGGCGACCCTGTTGTCCGGGTCGGCGATCGTTCGGACCTCGCCCAGGGTCTCCGATTTCCCGCTCTCATCGGGAGCGGTCGCGATGAACGCCATCTCCCGGTCGTAATCGATCTGGGTGAAGCGGGCCATCGCTCCGGTGCTGGACGTCGACCAGAGATCCGAAAAAGCGCAGCTGGATGTCCTCGGGACGCAGCTTGGAGAAGAAGACCAGGTGCTCGGGCTCGTCCTCCGGGCGGATGGGTCGCAAGCGTACCACACGCCCGGTCTTGAGGATGAAAGTCTTCTTCGAGCTCCTGGGGATAGGGGCGAATCGCCAAGCGCTTGTCGGGAGGCAGAGGCTCCGCGCGCAGGCGGATGCGTGTCTCGATGGCCAGCACGCTTTTCTCGTCCGCGAAAAGCGGATTGATGTGAACCTCCGCGATTTGCGGGACATCGATGACAAGGTGCGAGAGCTTGACCAGGGTCAGGCAGATCGCGTCGATGTCCGCCGCCTTGTGGCCACGATAGCCCCGGAGCACATCGAAGATCCTGGTCCTGGACATCAGCTCCCGCGCCAGGTGCATATTCAGCGGCGGCAAGGCCACTGCCACGTCGCAAATGATATCGGCCGCTGAGCCGCCTTGGCCGAACAGGATGACGGGGCCGAAAACCGGGTCCGCGATAACCTTGGTCATCAGCTCGTGGATTCCCGGCCGCTGCACCATCTTCTGCACCGCGAAACCATCGAGATGGGCGATGGGGCAGACCCGCAGCAACCGTGAGGCGATACGCTTTGCCGCATCCTCCACCGCCTGAGGCGTTCCCAAGTCGAGCACGACGCCGCCGACGTCCAACCGGTTCGCGATGTTGGGAGAGAGCAGCTTGACGGCGACCGGAAAGCCGACGGCCTCCGCCATCTGGACCGCCTGCGCAGGCGATCTGGCGAATCGGGTCGGGACCGTGGGCACGCCGTACGCCTCCAGCACGACCTTGGCCTCGGGGTCGCTCATGACCTCCCTTCTTTCGGCCAGCGCCTTGCGCACGGCGTTTCGCGCCACGTCCATGGAAGGAATGAACTCGTCGGGCACCGAACGGGGCGTCTGTATCAGCAGCTCCTGGTTTCGGCGGTAGCGGACCCGGTGCAGGAATGCGCGCACAGCGATTCCCGGCGATCCGTAGCTCGGGATGCCGGCCTGCGCGAACAGCTCGCGCGCCGGGGACACCGCCTCCTCGCCAATCCAGCAGGTCAGTATGTTGCCGCCCGATTCCACCGCGGTCCGGGCAACCGCATCAGCGGCCGCGACGCTGGACGCCACTGCGGTCGGGGCGTGCAGGACCAGAACCGTGTCGACCTCCTTGGCCGCAAACAGAATGCGCAACACATCGGAGTAACGCTCCGCCGCAGCGTCCGCCCTGATGTTCACCGGATTGGCGCGGGACCAGGCCGCCGGGAGCACTGCGTCGAGCTTGTCCAGGGTCTCGTCGCCGAGATGCGAGAGGCTTCCACCGCCCTGGACCAGGGCATCGACGGCCATGTTCCCTATTCCGTCGCTGTTGGTCATGATCGTCAGGTTGTCACTGCGCAGGGGCCTGGAGCGAGCCAGTGTCTCCACTGCGGCGAACAGCTCTTCCGTGTCCATCACCCGGAGCATGCCTGCACGACGAAAGGCTGCGTCGTAGACGGCATCAGATCCGATGACGGTACGCGCCTTTGAAGCCGAAACACAGGACGGCATCCGGATCGCGTACGGCCTTGATGATGAGTACCGGCTTATTTCGCGCCGCCGCCCGGGCCGCCGACATGAACCCGCGCGGATGGATCAGCCTGTTCATGTAAAGCAATATCGCCCGGGTGGACGGCTCCATGCTCAGATAATCGATCACCTCGGCAAATCCCACATCGGCACATTCGCCCAACGCGATGAAGTGCGAGAAACCGATGCCCTTTGCGCGCGCCCAGTCGAGGACGCCCGTACACATACCCCCCGACTGGGAGACGAAGGCGATCTTGCCGGGAAGGGCCGGGCGGTGGGAAAAGCTGGCGTTGAGGCCGACGTCCCGGAACCAGAACGCCAAAGGAATTCGGCCCCAGAATCCGGAGGTTATAAGGCCGCGCTGCCTCCAGCATGGCCTCCGCGGCAGTTCCGCCCAGATCGTCCGCTACGCGGGACATGCCGGTTGTCAGAACGATCGCCGCCCTCGTCCCCTGCTCGCCGAGCTCGCGCACCAGCGAAGGCACGGGCTCCGGGGGCGTACCGATGATGGCGAGCTCCGGCGTCATGGGCAGGCCGGCCACGTTCGGATAAGCCAACACGCCGCCCACGGACTTGAATCTTCGGGTAACCGGCATGATGGGTCCGTTGAAGCCACCATGCAGTAGATTCTGCGTGACCACGGTGCCGATGCGGCCCGGCTCCTGAGAGGCCCCGATGAAGGCGATCGACTTGGGCCGGAAGAGAGAATCGAGGTGCCGCTGGCTCATGAGGATGTCAGCCCTTGTCCCTGGAAACCGCATTCAGCCGCGAAGGAGTGCACGTTAACGCAAATGGAGCAAGAGTTGAAGAATCGACGATGCAGGGCTCGTACGCGCCGTCGTTCGTGCAATGCCCGGGCAAGGGCCGATGCCGGGCCCCGAGCGAGGTATCGGACGGCTAAACGACTCAGGTCTTCAGCAACGCCTTGAAGGTACCGGACTTTCTGATCTCGCCTTCAGCCGAATATGCCTCGTGGTTCTTCTCGATCTGACCGGATCTATACAGGTAGTTGATCATCATACCCGCGGATTGCCGGAAGCCCTTGGACGAGGTATCCGCAAGCCAATTGATCTGCTTCATACTTGCCCCGTTTGACAAATGGAAATGGGCAACGGGATCGAGGGCGTGATTGTCGCGCTTGGCCTCGCTCAGGTAGATCGCGCACAAGCGCATCATCGGACCCCGTATGGCCTCTTCCCTGGACTCATTGCGGTACCACCGAGCGTGATCCTTACACATGAGCGGGAACTCCTCTTCTAGCGGCTGCTCAAGTACCGATTCCAGAGCCTTTCTCTCGTTTGGTAGCAGAAGGCTTACCCCTTCCTCGGCAACGCGCTTCTGCAGCCAGGCGCAAAACCCCGGGATAGGCGAAAGTGTGGCGAAGGTCTTGATGTTGCTGAAATCCGCCGCCAAGTCGTTTACGACCCGCTTGATGAGAAAGTTTCCGAAGCTGATGCTTCGCAGGCCTGCCTGGGCATTGGATATGGAGTAGAAGATGGCGGTGTCCGCGGCGGCCGGGTCTTCCACCGTCCTATGCCGGGAATCCAGCAGGGCCTGGACATTGCCGGAAATGCCTTTCACAAGAGCAACCCACACATAGATGATCGGCTCATCCGGCATCTGTGGGTGAAAGAAGGCATAACAGCGCCGATCTGCCGCCAACCGGTTCTTGATATCGATCCAGTGCCGCACCGCGTGCACGGCCTCGTATTGAGCGAGCTTCTCGAGCAACGAGGCAGGGGCGTCCCAGCTGATGGATTTCAATTCGAGGAAGCCCACATCGAACCAGGACGCCAGCAACCGCCGCAGGTCGTTGTCGAGACACTTGAGCCGCGGGTCCTCCCGCGCCAGCGAGATCAGCTCCGCGCGCATGTCCACCAGAAACTTCACCCCTTCCGGCAGGGCGTTGAACCGGGAAAGCAACCGGATTCTCGGGGAAAACAGCACCTCGCACATGCGGGTTTCGACCTCCCTGCCGCGAGAGCGCGTCACCGTCCGGATACAGCTTCTGCCAGTCTTGCATGGTGCGCGCCAGCTCTTCCTCGTTTGTCCCGTAATCCCTCGCCAAAAGCTCGAAGAAGTTGTGCCGTCCTTCCGCGTTGAGGCCCAGGTAGGTCCGTCCGATATCCGCGGCCCGCGCCCGCTGGGATACCTCTCCGCCTGCGCCCTTCAGGCACTCGTCGATCTGTTTGGCGAGGCGTTTTTGGTCCTCTTCCGGCAGGTCGTCGCGCACGGTCCCGGTGAGGTGCACGCGCGCCGCCTCCGTGATACCGCTCCAGCCCCTGCGCAGATACTCCAGGGTGCGATGGGAAAGTGTGGAAAGTTCAGTCTGTTCCATGTCGATCTCGAGCTGCCTTCCCGCCCGCAGGCGGCGTTACAGGATTAAGCGACGGATGCGGCGTCACCCAAGGTAAGTATCCTCCCACTCGGGCTCACCGATGGTCTGCTGGTGAGGCTCCACGTCCCGGTCGGCGAAGGCTTCGTCCACGACATCGAGGAAGCGCTTGGCCTGGGGCGAGAGGAACTTACCCCGGCGCAGAACGATCCCGTAGCTGCGTTTCGGAAAAAATTCCACCAGGGGAATGCACGCCAGGTTGTCGTCGCCGGCGAGACAGACGTCGGTGACGATGGAGATGCCCATACCCAGCTCCACGTATTTCTTGATGACCTCCCAGCCCCCCGCCTCCAAGGAGACCTGGTAATTGACGTTGTGCTGGCGAAAGACCAGATCCACGATGCGCCAAGTGCTCAGGTGGCGCGGCGGCAGGATGAGCCCGTAAGGTGCTATGTCCTCCAGGGTGACCGATTCCTTGCTCGCGAGGGGATGGTCCTTCGGCGTGATCAGCTTGGGGAAAAAGGTGACTACCGGGCGGTAGGTGATGTCGTCCGGGACCTCGAGCATGGAGCCGATGGCCAGGTCCGCCTCGTCCGCCCGCAACATGGCCAGACCGTCCCGCCCCGTCACATTGTGGAGCTTGAGCTCGATTCCCGGAAACTGGGCGGTGAATCGCCGCACCGGATCGGGCAGGATGTACAGAATGGTGGACTCGCCCGCCGCGATGTTCAGCATGCCCTGATCGACCCGCCCGCAATGGGTGGCGAAGGTCTCGTGAAGCTTGTCCATACCCTCCACCAGCGGCTGGGCCAGCTGGTAGAGCAAATCGCCTTCCGGCGTCAGCTTGATCTTAGGGCCACGGCGCTCGAACAGCATGGTGTCGAACTCCCTCTCCAAGGCCTGAATCTGCAGAGAAACGGTCGGTTGACTCAGGAAGATCTGCTCGGCCGCGGCGCTGACGCTGCCGGTGCGCGCCGCGTGACAAAAGGCGCGCAGCTGCTTCAACCGATTCTGCTTGTAGTGGATCTGAGGACCGGATGGCATTGTATTTTTCTATGATGCTTCGGTGGTCACCCAATAATAGATCAATACTCTGCAGTGAAACAGATCGCGTCTCAGGGTTCCGGCGGGGATTGCAGGTGCAACAGCGCCTGACTGGCGAACGTGAAGGGACTGCGCGCGACCTGCGCCAAGCCGAGATCCATTGCCTCGCGCGCCTTTGCCGTCAGGCCCTTGTCTCCACCCGCAAGGGTCAAACCGATGAGTACAGCGGAAGGCGACGGCAACGGGGCGTCGGAGAGGACGGGCTCTGCGGGGACCAGGGGCAACAGGGACTTCGCGGAGAGCCGCCAACCGCCTTGCCCGTAGAAACGTTCCCATGCGAGCGCAATCAGGCGCCTGGAAAGCTCCTGATCCGCCTGCGAGCCGGCGGCAAGTCCCCAGTCCCGAAGCCCCTTGGCCACGAAGGCGTAGTCCTCCAGGGTGGCCTCGCCGATCCAGCCAAGATCCGAGACCGCGCGGTGAAGGGTCTCGCCGTCCCAAAGGCGTTCGCGCAAGTAGGCACTCAAGGCGGAGCCTGCAGCGCGGTAGGAATCGTCTGAAAATGCATCGAGTCCCGCCGCCAGCGCCGAAAGGATCAACCCGTTCCACGCGGCGAGCTGCTTGTCGTCCCGCGGCAGACTGCGTCCCGACCGGGCGGCCAGCAGCTTGGTCCTGGCGGACGCAAGCAGACGCTCGCCCTCCTGCACCGGGAGACCAAGCTCCGCAGACACCCGGGCGGGATCGCGCTCGCCCATAGGCAGATAACCGGGCTCGTGCGGCGGCGGCCCCTCCACGCCCCAAGCCAGGGCCAGCAGGCGGCGCTCGTTAAGATCCAGCAGGGACTCGAGCTCCTCGGGCCGCCACAAATAGTAGCCGCCCTCGACGCCCGAAGCGTCCACCGCCGAGAGGCTGGCGATGAAGGCGCCATCCTTACCCTGCATGACCGCCAGCAGGAACGCCAAGGTATCGCGGGCGACCTCGCGGTAAGCAGGCACCTCCAGGACCTCGGCGGCTCGCAGGAACAGGGGCACCAAAAGCGCCTGCGTGTAAAGCATCTTCTCGAAGTGCGGGGTCTGCCAATCCGGGTCCACCGTATAACGGAAGAAGCCGCCGCCGAGATGGTCGCGCATTCCCTTGCGCCCCAAGGCATCGAGGGTCAGGCGCAAAAAGGCACCCAGCTCCTTGCTCGGGGACCGGGCCTGGAGCTCCAGCAGGGCGGACAGATTCGGCGCCATGGGAAACCGGGTCTGGCGCCCGAAGCCGCCGGCGAGCTCGTCCGCGTTCAGCAGGGCCTGACGCCGCAACCGGCTCGGCCAGCTCCGCCGGGGGTATGGAGACAGGCTCGGCAGACGGCGACGAAGCCTCACGGTCACGGGCGCGCTCTTCGGCACCGCGGCGGGCCAGGTCGACGAGGGTCTCTCTGTCCTGAGACCAGACAGTCGATACCTTCTGCAGAAGGGCCTCGAACCGCTCGGGGGGGGCGTAAGTCAAGCCCACGAGCGGATAACCCCCCGGGGTCAGAAAGACGTTCAGGGGCCAGCCCGCCTGGCCGGCGGTGCGCTCGACGAAGCCAATCAGGTAGTCATCCAGTGCCGGGTGCAGCTCCCGGTCCAGCTTCACCGGAATAAAATCCCGGTTGAGCCGGGCCGCGATCTGCGGATTCCGGTAACTCTCGCGCTGCATGACATGGCACCAGTGACAGGCGAAATAGCCGCTGGAGACGAACAGGGGCCTGTTCTCGCGCCGCGCCTCTGCCAGGGCCTCGGGGCCCCAAGCTCGCCACTCGACAGGGTCCTGACCGTGCATGGCAAGATAGGGGGACGGATTGCCCGCCAGGGCG
>CAWDLA010000035.1:0-14241 GCA_963802975.1 uncultured Gammaproteobacteria bacterium | reverse complement strand
ATGTGGCTGGCCTGGTACCGGTACCGTATTGCTAATGATGCCGAGCAAGGCGCGGTGGGGGGAGGCATTCGCCCAGGTCCAGGATCGAGGCATACGTCGCCTCGACGTCCTCTGAGCTGAGCCGGGAGCCGTCGCTGAAGCTGCGCCCCTCCTCACCCAAGGTGAACAGAAAACGGGTCGGCGTAACCGCTTCCCAACTTGCCAGCGACGGGACCGGCAGACTCCGGGCGTCGAATTCTACCAAGCGCCGGTAGAGCAGGCGGTTGATGCGCTCCGAGGTCGCGTCCGTCGCAAACCTCGGGTCCAGGTTACGCGGCGCATTGGCCAGCCCCATGCGCAGCGTCTCGTCCGTTCCCTGAGCACTACAGGCTGCGAGTAGGCAGGAGAGCAAGACAGCTAAGCAGCCGACGATGCCCGGCCTCAAGGTGACATCGGCAAACGAGCTTGTCTTTAAACCCAAGCAAGCCGTTATAAAAAGTGCTTTGCGCCTTTGCGTCTTTGCGCCATTCATCCCGGGCAAGCAATCGTAGCTAGTGCTCGTTACCAGTTTTTGTAGGGATGCAGCGCCAAGTTGACGTTGTAGTAGCGAGGATCGCCGCTCACCTCTTCCCCGGCCCACTCGGGCATCTCGAAGACCTCATCGTCGGCCTGAAGCTCCACCTCCGCCATCACCAGGCCCTCATTCTCACCCGCGAAGATATCCAGCTCCCACAGATGCTCGCCGGAGCGGACATTGTGTCGCACCTTGTCGATCACCGGAAGCACCGCCAGATCGCGCAACATCGCCTTTGCGTCCTCGACCGGGATCCGGTACTCGTACTCGCTGCGGCTGACGCCTGTCGTGGCCCCTTTGATGGTGATATAGGCGGCATCGCCTTTTACCCGGACACGGACCACCGCGTTGTCGTTGTTCGCCAGGTAGCCCTGCATGATATGCGCTTGAGACTCGACGTTATCCCGCCAGGAATCGTTCTTAACCAGAAACTTACGTTCGATTTCTAAAGCCATTTATAGAAGCTCTCATGTTAAGGCGATTGCCGGAATTTGAGAGAAACCGCCTAACCTCGCTCGAACACCGCCATCGACTCCAGATGCGCCGTATGCGGGAACATGTCCATGGCCCCGGCCGCCAGCAGCCGGTATCCATGCCCGTTCACCAGCCGGTCCGCATCACGCGCAAGGGTCGAAGGATAACAGGACACGTACAGGATACGCTCGACCCCCATTGCGGAAAGGAGATCCAACACCTGGAGCGCTCCGCTGCGCGGCGGGTCCAGCAGTGCCTTGTGGAACGGCTCCCGCTTCCAGGGCGCGAGGTCCTGTTCACGGTAGAGGTCGGCTGCATGAAAAACCGCGTTGGCGATCCCATTGCGCTCCGCGTTTGCCCGAGCACGCGCGACCAGCCCCTCGTCTCCCTCCACACCCACCACCTCCGCGGCCTGGCGTGCAATGGGCAGCGTGAAATTGCCGAGCCCGCAGAACAGGTCCAACACGCGCTCGTCGGGGCCGGGATCGAGCAGGTCCAAAGCCCGCTCCACCATTGCCCGGTTAAGCTCCAGGTTGACCTGGGTAAAGTCCGTCGGCTGGAAGTACACCCGGACATTGTGGTCGGGCAGACTGTAGTGCAGGTCTACGGCCTGTCCCGGGAGGGGACGGATGGTCTCGGCACCTCCCTCCTGCAAGTAAATGCGAAGCCCCTCGGCCTCGGCGAAGGACTGCAGACGAGCCAAATCCGCGTCGGTGGGGGGATCCAGAACCCGAAAGACCAGAACGCAGGGACCGTCCCCCATCGCCATCTCGATCTGCGGCACCCGCTCCCGGATCGACAGTCCGTCGAGAAGCGCACCGATATTCTGGAGCCTTTCACCGACCACCGGATGGAGAATTTCACAACGGGAGAGCTCAGCGATGTAGGAGGTCCCGCGCTCCCGGAACCCAACCAAGGTGCGCCCCTTCTTCGCCACAAAGCGCACCCCGAGGCGGGCCTTGCGCCTATAGCCCCAGATGACCGGCGGCAAGCGGCTCCAGCCATCGCTCGGGCCGCAGCTTGCCGACAGTTTGCAGCACCTCTTCCAAGATCTCCTGCTTCATGCGGATCTGGGCCGCGGGATCCATGTGCTGCAGGCTGCAGCCGCCGCAGATGCCCGCATGGGCGCAGCGCGGCTCGGCGCGCAGGGGCGACGGCTCCAGCACCTCCGTGGCGGTTCCCTCGTCCTGGGTCTTCTGAAGCCTGGTGTATCGAAACTTCACCCGTTCGCCCTGCAAGGCGCCGTGAACCAACACCTCCTTGCCGTCCACATGCGTAAGGCCCCTGCCCTCGTGAGTCAGGAGCTCAATCCGGGCCTCGACCGGTTCTTGCGGGAGGGGTTTGCGTTTTTTCTTAGCCAAGGGCCGACCGCTCTCTTCGAGATGAACCAAGCTGCGGCTCAACCGGTCTATTCAGGTGAACCGTCGCAGTCAACATCAGGCCGAAAAGACCCCGGTGGAGAGATACCGATCCCCCCGATCGCAGACGATGACCACGATGACGGCGCCGTTGAGCTCAGCGGAGAGCTGAAGCGCGGCGGCCACTGCACCGCCCGAGGAAATGCCGCCGAAGATGCCCTCCCGCGCAGCAAGCGCGCGTGTCGTCTGCTCCGCCTGCTCCTGGGAGACGTCGATGATGCGATCCACGCCGGACGGGTCGTAGATCTTGGGCAGATACGCCTCCGGCCAGCGGCGTATGCCGGGGATGCTGGCCCCCTCCGGGGCTGCACACCGACGATCTGCACCGACGGGATTCTGCTCCTTGAGATAGCGCCCGGTGCCCATGATGGTGCCGGTGGTGCCCATGGAGCTGACGAAGTGGGTGACGGTGCCCCGGGTGTCGCGCCAGATCTCCGGACCCGTGCCCTCGTAGTGGGCGCGCGGATTGTCCGGGTTGGAGAACTGGTCCAGGATCCTGCCTTCGCCCCTGTCCTGCATCTCCCGCGCCGAGATCGATGGCCGCCTCCATGCTGCCGTCTTCGGGAGTCAGCAGGATCTCGGCCCCGAAGCTCGTCATGACCGCACGCCGCTCCAGGCTCATGTGCTCGGGCATGATCAGGATCATCCGGTAACCCCGGATGGCCGCCGCCATGGCCAGCGCGATACCCGTGTTGCCGCTGGTGGCCTCGATCAGGGTGTCCCCGGGCTTGATCTCGCCCCGCTCCTCGGCGCGGCGGATCATGCTCAGCGCGGGACGGTCCTTGACCGATCCGGCCGGATTGTTGCCCTCGAGCTTGGCCAGAACGCAGATTATCCGTCTCGCCGCGGACAGGCGCTGCAGGCGCACCAGAGGCGTGTTGCCGACGAATCCTTCTATGGTGGGATTTTCCAAGGGTTTCCGCCTCCCGGCGACGGGCTCGCTGTTGGTCTAAGCGATTGTGCAACAGGACGCACGCCTTAGAAAGGCCGCAAACGCGGAGCAGTACTCGTTTCCGGCACAAGCTTCGCGCCGGATGCTGAATCCGGGCGCGCCGAATGTTAGAGTTTTCGATATGTGCATAAATAGAGCAGCGAAGGAGCCTGGGGTGGAAAACTACAAAGCCGGCACCGCGAACGCGGTCACAGAGCTCCCATCGAGGGACGAGACAGCGGCCTTGGCGGCCGCAGGCGGCGATTCAAACCTCGCCCGCGAGCTGGTAGCGACGCTTACGGCAGGTCTTCCGGACGAGCTTGCCAGCCTGCAACGCCGGTTCGGGGCGAGCGACTGGTCGGCACTGGCCGAGGCGGCTCACCGCATGCGGGGCGCCACCAGCTACTGCGGGGTACCCGCCCTGGACAATCGCCTCCAAGAGCTGGAGCGAGCGGCTAAGGCGGGAAACCGGGATCGAATCGCGCACGAGCTCGCGCAGGTGGAGCGCGAAGCGGAACGACTTACGCGTGCCGCCGGCACCTAGGAGAGAAGATCTGACGTGCCGGTACCGGCAGAGTCCTGCCTACAGCACGGATGAGAGGATCCTGATACTTGTGGCGCAAGGCCAGCGCACTCCTATTGCCGCCATGCCCGATTCCGGCAGCTCAGTGGCGAAACAGCGCTGGTAGTACTCGGCGATGATCGGGTGCTCCAGCTCGTCGCATTTGTTGAGAGAAGTGACCCGGAAAGAAAAATCCAGGTAGTTCAGCGCGACCACGATATTCCAGCGATCCATCTGGCATTGGTTGATGGGCTGAGTGCCATGGTTCAGGCCCGTCACATCACCGAGTCCAACGGTGTTGGCAGTGGCAAAGAGCCGGAAGGCGGGATGGGGCTAGAGCACCTTGGTGACCAGCTTGATCCCCGGGTCCTGGCGGTCGCGCTCCAGGCGGAAACCGAGGGACTGCATCAGGGCAAGCATGCGCGTGTTGGCGGTGAGCACCTCCCCGTCCATGACCCGAAAGCCGCGCTCGCGCGCGTTCTGCATCAGCGAGCGCATGAGCCGTGCACCGATGCCCCGTCCCCGCCACTGGTCCGAAACCACGATGGCAAATTCACAGGCCTCGCCTCCGGGGCGTGATATGTAGCGGGCCACACCCACCTCAACGTCCCCGTCATCCTGCGCGACCACGCCGATCAGTGCCATCTCCCGGTCGTAGTCGATCTGAGTGAATCGCACCAGCATCTCGGGGGTGAGCTCCTTGATGGCCTGCATGAAACGGAAATACTTGGTCTGCTCCGACAGTCCGCGCACGAAATCCTGCTCCATCTGGGCGTCCTCCGGGCGAATCGGGCGGATGACCAGGTCCGTCCCGGACGGAAGCTGAGCCCGTTCGATGAGGTTGGTCGGATAGGGATGGATGGCCATGTGGCCGTAGGGCGGCATCTGGGGAGGACGATAGTTGACTCGGATGCGGGCATCCACCGCCACCACGTCCATGTCGTTTCCGATCAAGGGGTTGATATCCATGTTGATGATCTCCGGTAGCTCGCACACCATCTCGGAAACCCGCTGCAGGATCCGGGCCAGGGCCTGCCGGTTCATGGGCGGCATGTGCCGGAAGGCCCCCATGAGGCGTGCGACCCGGGTGTGATTGATCATGGTCTCGATAATGAAGTCGTTCAGCGGCGGCAGGCCGACGGCATGGTCCTCCAGGACCTCCACCTCGAGGCCACCGGCACCGAAGCTGATGATGGGGCCGAAGATCGGGTCGCGCATGACGCCGATCATGAGCTCGCGCGCCGCCCGGGCGGAGACCATGTGCTCCACCGTGACGCCTTCGATATCGGCCTCAGGCCTTAGCTTGCGGGCCCGCTCCACGATCTCGGTGAAAGCGCGCCGCACCGACTGGGCGTCGGTGATGTTGAGCCGCACTCCGTCCACCTCCGACTTGTGCTCGATCTGCTGGGAGCTGATCTTCATCACCACCGGAAAGCCCAGCACCTGCGCCGCCATCAGGGCCTCGTTGGGGGTGCGGGCCAGGACCGCCTGCATGGTCGGGATGTGGAAAGCGGAGAGAATGGCCTTGGCCTCGATGCCCCCCAGGGTCTTGCGCCCTTCCGCCATGACCCCCTCGATGATGAGCCGCGCGCCCTCCACGTCAGGGCTGCGGCGTCGCTCCGACAAAGGACCGGGAACCTGCATGAGCAGCTTCTGATTTCGCTGATAGGTCGCAAGAAAGGACATGGCGTCCACGGAAACGCCGGGGAAGCTGAAGTTGGGCACGCCGTGCTCGGAGAACAGGGCCCTGGCCTCGGTCACCTTCGGGTCTCCCATCCAGCAGGCGACGAGTGGCTTGCGGCTGTTCTTCGCCGACTCGATCACCTTCTCCGCGACTTTGGTCGAATCAGTCAGGGCCAGGGGTGCGAGTATGGCGAGCAGACCGTCCACGTTCGGATCGGCGAGACAAGCCTCCACCGCCGCGTGGTATCGCTCAGGCGTGGTATCGCCGATCACGTCCACCGGGTTGTCGTGCGACCATTGGTCCGGCAGAGCTGCCTCAAGCTTTCGTTCGGTCTCCTTGCAGAACTGGGACAAGCGCAGGCTCCGCTCCACCGTCCAATCCGCCGCCAACACCCCGGGGCCGCCGCCATTGGTCACGATGGCCAATCGGTCCCCGGTCAAACGCTTGCGGCTGCCGAACACCTGGGCGGCGGCGAAGAGCTGGTCCATGGCGTCCACCTGCACCGCACCGGCGCGCTCCATGACCGCGTGAAAGACCTCCACCGATCCGACCCATGCCCCGGTATGCGACTTGGCAGCGCGGGAGCCGGCCTGATGCCGCCCGGCTTTGACCACGATCACGGGCTTGAGCCGCGCCGCCGCCCGCAGGCCGCTCATGAAGCGCCGTGCGTCACGGATACCCTCGACGTAAAGCAGGATGCTCTGGGTGTGGCTGTCCAGCGCCAGAAAATCGAGTACGTCCCCGAAGTCCACGTCCGCCGCCGCCCCCAGGGAGACCACCGCCGAGAACCCGAGCTGACGCGGTCCCGACCAATCGAGCATGGCGGTGCAGACCGCACCGGACTGGGACACCAGAGCAACGTTCCCGCGCAGCGCCTGCTCGCTTCCGAAGCTGGCGTTGAGTCCGTGTGGCGGGCGCATCACCCCCAGGGTATTGGGACCCAGCACCCGGATGCGGTTGCGCCGCGCCGCCTCAACCAGCTTCTCCTGAAGGGCGCTTCCTCGATCCCCCTGCTCGCCGAATCCCGCCGAATGAACGACGGCCGCCTTCACACCATACTCTCCGCACTGATCCAGAATCTCCGGGACCGTCGGTGCGGGGGTGGCGATCAGAACCAGATCCACATGCTTGTTCAGATCCTGCAGACTCTTGTAGCAGGGCTTGTCCGCCACTTGGTCATACTTCGGATTGATGGCGTAACAGGCGCCCTTGCATCCGCCGGCCAACAGGTTGCGGTACACCATGCCGCCGACAGAGCCCTCGCGGTCACTGGCGCCGAATACCGCCACGGCGCTGGGCGTGAAGAGTTGGTCAACATCAGACAATCGCATGGGTACTGCGCTCCAGGGAGAAAAAGGATTTGATTTTTGCTATCGTCTCGCGATCCATGCGGAAGAGAAAACGACAATGAACCTCGCTTTCATCAGCCACCACGACTGCCAGGACCATCGCATGGGTGCGCACCACCCCGAGACGCCCGAGCGACTGCACGCCATTCAGGACCGGCTCATCGCCTCGGGCATGGAGATGCTGGTCACCCACTATGATGCGCCCCTGGCGACCTTTGAACAATTGACCCGCGTCCATGATCCGGACTATGTACGCATGATCGAGGAGGCGGCACCCAAGGCGGACGACGTGCTGGCCTGGATCGACGGCGATACCGCCATGAGCAAGGGAACGCCTGCAGGCCGCCCGGCGCTCTGCGGGCGCCGCTGTCCTGGCCGTGGATCTGGTCATGAGCGACAAGCACCACGCGGCGTTCTGCAGTGTCCGCCCGCCGGGCCATCACGCCGAGCGCGCCCGCGCGATGGGGTTCTGCTTCTTCAACAATGTCGCCGTCGGCGCCGCCCATGCTATCGAAGAGCATGGGCTGGAGCGTGTAGCCATCGTGGATTTCGACGTGCATCACGGCAACGGCACCGAGGACATCTTCAGGGACGATGAGCGCGTGCTCTTCTGCTCCAGCTTCCAGCACCCCTTCTATCCCGGCACCGGGGCCGATTGCGACGCCCCCAACGTAATCGACATCCCCCTGCCCAAGCTCACCGGAGGCGACGAATTCAGAGCCGCCGTTGAGAAAGGCTGGCTCCCGCGCATCGACGCCTTCGCGCCCCAGCTCATCCTGATCTCCGCCGGTTTCGACGGGCACATGGAAGACGACATGGCCCACTTCAATCTGCGCGAGCCCGATTACGCCTGGATTACGCGCCAACTCCACGACCTGGCGGCTAAGCACTCCAACGGAGCGCATCGTCTCCTGCCTGGAGGGCGGCTACGATCTTTCCGCCCTCGGACGCTGCGTGAGCACGCACGTGGATGAGCTCATCGGGCACGGGTGACCCCTGCATGAGATTTTCCGTTGTAATTCCAACTTACAACCGTGCCCACACCCTGTCGCGGGCGCTGGATTCGGTCCTGGACCAAACCCTTGAAGCCCGGGAAATCATCCTGGTGGACGACGGCTCACAGGACGGCACCGAGGCGCTGGTCAGGCAGCAATACCCGCAGGTGCGTTACCTGCACCAAGCCAACGGCGGCGTGAGCCGGGCGCGCAACCTGGGTATCGCCGCCGCACGGGGTGACTGGATCGCGTTTCTCGACTCCGACGATGCCTGGCTGCCGACGAAACTGGCGGCCCAACGCGAAACGCTCCGCGAGCATCCGGGCATGCGGCTCTGCCACACGCAGGAGATCTGGATCCGCAACGGCCGACGGGTAAACCAGAAAGACAGGCACGCCAAATCGGGTGGGCACATCTTCCGGGCCTGCCTCCCCCGCTGCGTGATCTCACCCTCGGCGGCGGTCCTGCATCGGTCCGTCATCGAGGAAGTGGGCACGTTCGACGGGGACTTGCCTGCCTGCGAGGACTATGACCTGTGGCTGCGTATCTGCGCAAAGGAGCCGGTCGCCTTCGTCCCGCAACCCCAGATTCGAAAATACGGGGGCCATGAGGATCAGCTCTCACGCTGTCACTGGGGCATGGACCGCTTCCGCATCAAGGCGTTGGAAAAGATCATCGGCTCGGATCGCTTGGGTGCAAAGGATCGAGAAGCCGCGTGTGAGATTCTCGCCCGAAAAGCCCGGATACTGGCCGCCGGTGCGCGCAAGCGCGGAAACCACCAGCGTGCGGCACACTACGAGTCGAAACAGGCGGAATACGCAAGAAGAGGAATCCGGGAACAGGAGCCAGGCCCAAGGCGGATGCAACGATCCTAAAAAGCCTCCACCGCGCGACCCTCGGCCCTACGCCCTATTCCCTGCGTACTTCCTTCTTCACGGGTGCAACCGATAGTAATGGTGGGCCTCGTCGTCGCGGTAATGGACGTCAGTCCAGCACTTGGGCAGGTCCTCACCGGAGCAGAAGACCAAGTCGGCCTTATCGAACTTTTCTGGATCCTGTACTTCCTCGCCGGCGTGGAAACGACCCACCAGGGCCGGATGATTCGGGTTGAAGAGATCCGGCATTCCCAGGACCTCCACCAGCTTTCCGGTATCCCTTTTTTTCAGAAACATGGTTGGCCTCCTCGTTGGTTCGCGTTTGTCTCCCTGCTTTCAGTATGGCCCGCGATGACGCATTTACAATCCGCCGTCAGTAACGGAACAAGCCGACTCAAGCGCCTTCCTCGCCCCATTGCTCCGGGGTGAAGGTCTTAATCGACAAGGCGTGCAGATCGCCGCTCTCGATCTGGGGCTTGACGGTGGCCATGACCAGGCGTTGCTTTTCAATGGGATTCTTCCCCGCGAAGGCGTCGCTGATCACGACGGCTTCGAAGTGACTCCCATCGCCGGTTACCCTGACCTCGGCGCCGGACATCCCATCGCGGATCAGCTTCGCTACTGCTTCTGTTTCCATAACTAAATCTCCTCCGGCTCCATCCGGATGGCACCGCAGGGACACTCGGACGCGCACATTCCGCAGCCCTTGCAGTAGTCGTACTTGAACTCGAAGCGCTTGCCGGGTCCCAGCTTGGTGATGGCGTTGTCCGGGCAGATACCGTAGCAGTTGTCGCACTCGAAACAATTGCCGCAGGACAGGCACCGGCGGGCTTCGAACTTGGCGTTCTCCTCGTTGAGATTTCCGACCACCTCGGCGAATCCGGATTGGCGGCGCATCAGATCGAGCATGGGCCGCACGGTGCGCGGCGCATCGCTGTAGTACCAGTCGTTCAGCATCCCGTAGTCCGCCACCTCGTGCTTGAGCGCTGTCTTGTAGCTCTCGCCCCGAAGCCAGGCGTCGACGTTGCGCGCGGTCTTCTTGCCCTGCCCGATGGAGACGGTTACGGTCCGCGCGGAAGGTACCATGTCGCCCAAGGCAAAGACGCCTTCGGCGCCTGTCATCATGTAGCGGTCGATCATTGCCACGCCGTCGCGGATCTGAAGACCCGCTACCTTCGACAGCAGATCCGCCTCCACCACCTGCCCCATGGCCTGGACCACCACGTCCGCCTCCATGGTCTCGACCTCACCCGTGGCAACGGGACGGCGGTCCTCGCCGATGAGGTTCTTTTCCAGGTGCAGGGTCCTGCCGTCGATCTTCTGGATGACGCGCAGGGGCTTGATGTCGACGCCCTCCTCGACCGCCTCGTGGATCTCCATCGGGTGTGCGGTCATGTCTGATTTGTCCCGCCGCACCAGTACGGTCACCGCGGGACAGCCCAGACGCACGGCGCTGCGTGCCACGTCCATGGCGGTGTTGCCTCCTCCTTGGACCACCACGTGTCCGCGCATGGCGGTTGGCTCTTCGAGCTCGACCTCGCGCAGCACGTCCAGGGCGTCCAGCACCACGACATCCTCGTCCTCCTGCGGGACGGTCGCACGCCTGGGAACCGGGGCGCCCAGCGCGAGGATAACCGCGTCGAAGCCGCCTTCCTCCCTCGCCTTCGATATATCGTCGATGCGGGCGTTGCAGTGGATCTCGACGCCCATCTCCTCGATACGCCGTGATCTCGCCGTTCAGCTTCTCGCGGGGCATGCGGTATTTGGGTATGCCGTAGCGAATCAAGCCGCCCGGCTTGGCGTCGGACTCGAAAACGGTGACCTGGTGCCCCATGCGGCGCAGGTGATAGGCCGCGGCCAGCCCTCCGGGTCCGGCCCCGATGATCATGACCTTCTTGCCGGTATCCTCGCCCGGCTCCACCGTCCATTGGTACATGAGCCCCTGGTCGCCCAGGAACCGCTCCACCGAGTTGATGCCCACAGACTCGTCGAGATGCCCGCGGTTGCAGGCGCCCTCGCAGGGCATGTAGCAAACCCGGCCCATGACCGCCGGGAAGGGATTGTCCTCCATGATCTGGCGCCAGGCCTCCTCGTACCGGCCCTCTTCGGACAGGAACAGCCAATGCTGAATGTTCTCGCCCGCCGGGCAGGCGTTGTTGCAGGGGGGCAGTCGGTCCAGATAGACCGGACGCTCGGTGCGCCAGGAGCCCGTCTTGTTGAGCAGGCTGCTGCCGACGTCGAGGGTGATGGCGAATGGCTTGCTCTTCATGATCAGTCCTCCTGCGCCTTGATCAGGCCGAACTTGCGGATATTCGCGTCGGCGATGGCCTGTATACGGGCCAGTTGGTGCTCGTTCTTGAGTACGTGGGCGAAGCGCTTTTGCAGCTTCAGGTAATCCGCGACCGGGACCTGCCGGCGTATCTCCGCCACCCTGGTGATCTCGCCGTGCTCCGCTTCGAACAACGGGTAGAGGCCGCTCTCCACCGCAAGGCGCGCGACCTTGATGGTATCGGCAGGCTTGGAGCCCCAACCGAGGGGACAGGGTACGAAGACCTGAATATAGCGCGCCCCGTGCATGCTCATGGCCTTCTCAACCTTTGCCTCCAGGTCGTGAAGCCGGTCCACGCTCGCCGTGGCCACGTATGGAATGTTATGGGCCATGGCGATCAGGGGGACGTTCTTGCCCTTGTCGAACTCGGCGCCCGGCTCGTCCCCCAATGCCTGGGTGGTGGCGGTGCGGGCCGCGCCGGGCGTGGCGGACGAGCGCTGCACGCCGGTGTTCATATAGGCCTGGTTGTCGTAGCAGATATAGAGCACGTCGTCGTTGCGCTCGAACATGCCCGACAGGCAGCCGAACCCGATATCCGTGGTGCCGCCGTCTCCACCCTGGGCGATGACGCGCACGTCCTTCCTGCCCTTCACCCGCATGGCCGCGGCGATGCCGGTGGCGACCGCAGGGGCGTTGCCGAACAGGGAATGGATCCAGGGCAGGCGCCAGGCCGACTCCGGATAGGGCGTCGTGAACACCTCCAGGCAACCGGTGGCGTTGGTCGCGATGAGCTGGTTGTTGGTGACGCGCATCGCCGCGTCCAGGGCGTAGCGTGCGCCCAACGCCTCGCCGCAGCCCTGGCAGGCGCGGTGGCCCGAGTCCAGAGAGTTGGAGCGGTCCATGGTCGCCTGCACCGTGCGCATCGCCTCGTCCAAGAGCCGGTTGCCGACGGTGAGGGTGCCGGTCTGGTAAAACTTGACTTGCTGAAAGGCCATTTTCTGCTCCCGCTTAGGCCGTCTTGGCGGCGTCGACGACGCCCATGTCCCGAAGGATGTTCTCGGCGATGGAGCCGGGGCGGGTCAGCTTCTTCTCGCGCTCCAGCTCCCGCTCCACCACGTCGACCTTGAGGTCGAGAAACTCGGTCTCCTCCAGGTCGTCGTCCATGGCCTTGAGGAACAGCTCCTGCAGGGCCGATCTGGTGATGGGACGCCCGCCGAGACCGGCGATGACCGAGTAGATCGGAAGGCTCGAGCCGTGCAGGGTCATGTGCACGTTGTTCGAGACGATGCCGCCCATACCGACCGCCAGGCTCTTCTCCAGCACCACGACGCGCTTGGCGTTGGCAAGCTCCATGCGCAGGGCCGAATGGGGAAAGGGCCGGAAGGAGCGAAGCGTCACGGCGCCGATGGAGTGGCCGTCCTCGCGCATCTCGTCGATGACCTCCTCGATGGTGCCCATCACCGAGCCGAGCGTGATCACCATCGTCTCGGCATCGGTGCTCCGGTAGGGCCGAATCAGTCCGCCGGACGTTGCGGCCGAACACCTCGGTGAACTCCGCGGCCACCGCGGAATCAGATCCAGGGCCTGCATCTGCTTGTGATGGGCGAGATAGCGCACCTCGGTGAAGGCCTCGGGCCCGACCATGGCGCCCAGGGAGATGGGGTCGGCCGGGTCCAGGACCTGGCGCGGCTCGAACGGCGGCAAGAAACCGATCCACCTGCGCCTGTGTCGGCACGTCGATGCGCTCGAAGGCGTGGGTGAGAATGAATCCGTCCATGCACACCATCACCGGCAGGCTCAGGGCCTCGGCGATGCGGAACGCCTGGATGTGCAGGTCCACCGCCTGCTGGTTGGTCTCGGCGTAGAGCTGAATCCAACCGGCGTCGCGCATGGACATGGAGTCCGACTGATCGTTCCAGATATTGATCGGCGCACCGATGGCCCGATTGCCCACGGTCATGACGATGGGCAGACCCAACCCGGAGGCGTTGTACACCGCCTCGGCCATGAACAGCAGGCCCTGGCTGGCGGTTGCCGTATAGGAACGGGCGCCGGCCGCGCAAGAGCCGATGGCCACGGACAGGGCGGCGAACTCGGACTCCACGTTGATGAACTCGCAGCTCTTCAGCTGCCCGCCCTTCACCATGGCGCCCAGGTCTTCCACGATGTGGGTCTGGGGCGTGATCGGGTAGGCGCAGATGACCTCCGGGCGGCACAGGGCCACGGCCTCGGCTACGCCGCGAGAACCTTCGATTTGTTTTAGCATGTTCGTATCTCCGATCTATCGAATAGATCTGCGCCGAAGGCGCTCCTTAAGCCACCCTCGCCCCTCCGGGGAGAGGGTCGGAGTTGAGGGGAAATCCCTCTTTGCATCCCTGTTTTCAAATTCTCCGCGTAACAGGGTTGTCATGAAGGGTCAGGCCATCGCGGCCAGCTCGTAAGCCGCCTTCGCGGCGGTGATATTCGCCTGGCCCAACGGGCCGGGAAATTTGGCCTCGATGGCCTTTACCACGGAGTCGATACCGATGACCCCGGTCTCGGCGCAAAGGGCGCCGAGCAGCACCGCATTGGGAACCGGGCGCTTGACGTACTTCATGGCGATCTCGGTAGCCGCCACCGTAAGAACATGCGTCTGGGGCAGGTGCTCGACCGCCTTCTCGATTCCCAGATCCTCGATATTGCGTCCGGTATTGACCAGCAGATAGCCATCGGACGCCAGACCGTCGAATACGTCGATGGCGTGAAACAGCGTCGGGTCCTGAACGATCAGGGCATCCGGCTCGAGCACCGGCTCGCGCAGCCGGATGGGCTTGTCGTCGATGCGGCAGAAGGCGACCACCGGAGCGCCCATGCGTTCGGAGCCGAAGCTGGGAACGGCCTGGGCGTGCTTGCCCTCGAGGAAAGCGGCAACGGACAGCATCTCCGCGGCGGAGACCACTCCCTGCCCGCCACGGCCATGGATACGGACACTCAACATTTTTTTCTCCTTCGGCGTCGCTTCGCGATGGCTGCGATCAATCCGCAGGCCCTTCGTCCGATTCTAGCGCGTATCGTCCATCGCCGAGCGCGGATACGGGACGCAATTACGGTTCAGTTCCTGCGGTTATGCCGGTCTTTCCAAGCCAAATACG
>CAWDLA010000034.1:0-101573 GCA_963802975.1 uncultured Gammaproteobacteria bacterium | reverse complement strand
GGCCAGGCGATCAAACAACTGGAGCAAATCCGTCGACGGTAGCATCATTGTATCCAGGCTCCGGCGGCGCGATGGGTATCGCTCACCCCGGCTGATGAGAACCAAAGCAGGGCCTTGCCCATGGCGAAACCCGACAGATACCGTCCGACACTGACCATCCGCGTACTATGGATCTCGGATTCCACATCGGACCCCGAGGATCAATCCAAGACCATTCCCGGCCCCCTGGACCAGCTGGCCGAGTCGCTGTACATCACATTCAGCGGCTCTACCGAGGAGCCGCTGGACCGGGGCATGGGGATTCCGGTCTTCTTCCACAGGGATCGTCCGCCCGACCCGGCAGTACTGGAGCAAAGCGAAAACTGCATCCTGGTGGCCTTGGTAGACGACCCAATGGTCATCAGCCCGGAATGGAACGAAGGCCTCAGCGCACTCGGAGAGACGTTAAGCGAATCGGGCTACAGGCACCGCTTCTATCCCGTCTCCCTGAGCCCCAACGCCTTCAATCTCGGCCCGGCCGTGTCGGTGACCAACTTTATCCGACTCCATCGGGTACCTGTAGCAGAGCACGCACAACGGCTCTCCAGCACCCTGACCCACGAGCTATGTCGCCTGCTCCTTTCCGGGGAGCGCTCGGAGCAAGGGGCGGTTCGGGCACGCACCCGGCTGAGTCCCGCACCGGTCATGCTGTTTCTCAGCCACGCCAAGGCGGACGGCGAGGAGCTGGCGGAGACCCTGCGTGACCACGTCGAATCCACCACCTCGGTGCAGAGCTTCTTCGACGCCAACGACATCGCCCCGGGCTTCGACTTCCGAACGGAGCTGGAAGGAAATATCGAGCGCAGCGTGCTGGTGGTGTTGCAGACCGACCGCTACGCTTCGCGCACCTGGTGCCGCCGCGAGGTGCTCTGGGCCAAGACCAAGGGCTGCCCCCTGGTCATCGTAAACGCGGTGCGCGAGCGCGAAGAGCGGGGCTTCCCCTACCTGGGAAACGCCCCCACGCTCAGGGTGGACCTGGAGAATGCGGATCCCGGCTGGTGCTCACGCACAGTGGATCTAGCGTTGCGGGAAATGCTCCGGTACAGCTGGTTCCGAAGGAATCTGGACGACCTCGTGCGGGCCGGATTGGTACCGGACGGCATGGGGTCCACCCCATGCCCACCGGAGCTACTCACCCTTCTGGCTCACTCGAGGAAAACGCCGGACGCCTCCCTGGTCTATCCCGACCCACCCCTTGGCGCAGAGGAGCGCGTACTCTTGTCACAGGTCGCGCCGAGCATAACAATCACCACCCCCATGAGCTGCGCCGGCCGGAACCCCAAGGGTGAGAAGGTGCTGCCATTGGAAGGCTGCCGCATAGGCCTTTCCATCTCCAACAGTCCGGACCTGGCGAGCTGCGGCATGGGCCAGTCGCACCTCGATGACGCCATGCTGGAGCTGGCCCGGTTCCTGTTGGCCAGGGGCGCATTGCTGGCTTACGGCGGGGATCTGCGTCCGGGGGGCTTCACCGAGAGGTTGCTGGAGCTGGTCCGGGCATACGACAGCCAGCAGCAAGAGCGCGACCCTACCCTCTCCCCGGAACGCAAGACCGATCTGGCCAGCCGGCGCTTGGCCAACTACGTCGCTTGGCCCGTCCACTTGAGCTACTCGCAAGCCATCCTGGCACAACATCACCTGAAGGGCGTTTTCAAATTCATCGACCCGCCCCCGGACCTGAACCTACCCAAGGGGCAAGAGGCCAAGCTCACCCCACCGGATACCCCGGAGCACCGCTACTGGTGGTATCGCAGCCTGACGGCCATGCGCGAGCAGATGGTGACCGAAATAGACGCGCGGGTGGTCCTTGGCGGGCAGGTCCTCGGCTATGCGGGCGGTATCCCCGGGCTGGTCGAAGAGGTGCTGTTGGCGTTGCGCCGTTCACAACCGGTGTTCCTGCTCGGCGGCATGGGGGGCTGTGCCCGGGCGATCATCGATTCGGTAGAAGGCCGCCGTCCGGCGGAGCTGACCAAGAAATTCCAGTCCCGGCAGAAAGACTACGACAAGTTTCTCGATTACGTGAAGAAGCAGCCGGTTGCATTCTCCATCGACTATCCGGCAATGGTGGCGGAGCTAGAAAAGGCGGGAATCGCTGGCCTGAGCAACGGCTTGAGCGAGGCCGAGAATCGCGAGCTGTTCGAGACGCCCCATGTCCCAATGATGGTCTCTCTGGTGCTGAAAGGACTGGCCGAGTGCACGAGAGACTCATGACAAACCCGGGCGGACAAAAAACAATCGCCGTATGGCTGCTCATCTGCTGCGCTGCCGTCTTCGCCATGGTCATGCTCGGCGGTGTTACGCGCCTGACCGGGTCCGGACTCTCGATGGTTAAGTGGGAGCCGGTTACCGGCGTCTTTCCCCCGCGCAATCAGGAGCAGTGGAGCCAGGTCTTCTTGCTCTATCAGCAATACCCGGAGTACCAGCTGAAGAACCTCGGCATGACGCTGGACGAGTTCAAGTCCATCTTCTGGCTCGAGTACGCCCACCGGCTGCTCGGCAGGCTGATCGGCATCATTTTCTTCGTCCCCCTGGTCTTCTTCATGTTCACCGGCCGCATCCCCAAGCCACTGGTTCCCAAACTGGTGCTCATGTTCGTGCTCGGCGGCCTGCAGGGTCTGCTCGGCTGGTACATGGTCAAGAGCGGCCTGGTAAAGGATCCCCATGTGAGCCAGTATCGGCTCACCGCCCATCTCGGACTCGCCTTCGCCATCTACGTCTACATGCTCTGGGTGGCCCTGGACCTGCTCTACCCACGACGCGCGAAATCGCCGGCGGGCGAACCAGCGCCAAGCCGCGGATTTGCGTTCTTTGTGACCCTGCTCGCCTTCGTCACGGCACTCTCGGGCGGGTTCGTTGCCGGCACCAAGGCGGGATTCGCGTACAGCACGTTCCCCACGATGGCAGGACAATGGATACCGGCGGGACTCTTCGCCGTTGATCCCCTTTGGCGCAACTTCTTCGAGAACCTAACCACTGTGCAATTCGATCACCGAGTCCTGGCCACCCTGCTCTTCTGCTCGATCCTGGGGTTTTGGTGGACCACGCGGCACCGGTCCTCGCCTCCTCGGCTGCGCGTTGGCCTACACCTGCTCCTGGCCGCCGCCTCCCTTCAGGTCACCTTAGGGATCTCCACCCTGCTGCTCGTGGTCCCCACACCGCTGGCAGCGGCACATCAGGGCGGTGCGCTCTTGCTGTTGACTGTATCCATCTTCGTGCTTCACCAGATCGGCGAGACCGGGGCGGACCAGTTAACCCCTCATCCCCGGTAAGCCCGATCGGATTGAAAGGAGCATGCGTCGATACCTCTTCCCGGTGCCTTCTCCCAAGTTTGCTTCTAAACCTGTGGCAACACTGGCTCGGACCGAGCGGCCGCTTCCCCGAAAAAAACACTTTGACGAATCGCCGAGCCTGACCAAGTATTAGGCGAGTTTTTTTATCAGACCACAGGGCACCTGCTTGAAGCGTTTTGTGCCTGTCACGCGAGCCGAATTGGAGATAACTACCCATGCATCCCGTCAACTACTTTCGCGGCCAACACGCCCAGATCCTGCAAATGGTGGAGGAGCTACGCCCTCTGCTGCACAAGGAGCAGCTTCAAGTTCGACTGGTGGCAAGAACTGCGCAGACATTGCTGGTGGAGCTGACCGACAAGGTCAAGGGCCACTTGGCCGAGGAAGACAAGGACCTGTACCCGGTCTTGCTGACGCACAGCGACTTGGATGTCAGATCCACCGCCTGGAAATTCATCAGCGGCGAGCACGCCCTGCGCCAGGCGTTCGCGGGCTACAGCAAGAAATGGCTCAAGAGCAACGACTTCGAGCACAGCGATGAGCTCATCGAAGAAACGAACGAGCTGCTTGAGAGCCTCACCGTCCGAATCGACCGGGAGGAGCACTTTCTCTACCCCAAGCTCGAAGCCGAGATCGATGCGAAAGACGCCGGCGACTGAGGCGCTTCATCCAAGCTCGCCTGGGCGCCGGATCGACGGACCTGTTCAACGCTTCTCGGAAAATCCCCAGTAGAGAGGTAGCGAATTCAGAAGAACTTAATATGCTTATAGATAGGGAAGGAGTAGATACAGGAGGTGCGACATGTTACGTCGACTTTTCGTTACTGCAACGGCCCTGGTCCTGTTTACAACGGCTGGGGCCGCATGGGCCTATGACCAAGACTTGGCGGAGAGTTACGCCAAGCTGTTCGAGCCGGTGGCGGGTGCGAAGGCAGGCAAGGCTCTTCACCTGATGGGGCCCCAAATGTTTCTCGACAAGCTGAAGACAGGGGCGCCGATCGTTACCCTGGACGTCCGGACACCGGCCGAGATGTCCGTTTTCACATCGGCTTTGCCCGGCAACCTGACGATTCCCATCAGCGAGCTGTTTACGCCGGAGAACCTTGCGCGTATCCCGACGGATAAGGACGTCGTCGTGTTGTGCAGTCCGGGACCCGGGCGACCGCCGCCGGTACCGCGCTCAGGCACGTTGGGTTCGACAAGGTGTTCATCCTGAAGGGCGGATACAAAGCGCTCAGCGCCTATCCTGGACGCAAAGACGGCCAACACCCCGCCTGAGACCGGCACTGCGAAGTAACCATAAGTAGACGGGAGTACGTCCCATTCTCCCCGCCCTGGCGGTGCGCAAACGCACCGCCGTGCTGCAGTTAGAAGGCCGCCTCCTCCACCTGCAGGTAAGCGAGTGAGATGTGCTTGCCGAGCTCATCCTCGAAGCCCGCCCAATCCTTGAAGGCAGCCAGCTTCTCGGCGATCTGCGGCTTCATCTCGAAGTCGCTCAGACCCTCTTCGAAAAGGACCTCCACCGCAGCGTAAAGGGTCGCCATGTAGTCCCGGTTGGCATCGACGATCTCCCAACTCCCGGTGCGCCCGTGCCCCGGCACCAACACCTTGGCCGATGCCGCATCCTGCTTCACCTTCTCCAGCGCGGTGACGGTACCGGCGAAGGAGCCGTCGTCCATGCGCACGATCCGCTTGTTGTTCGCGTTGTCGCCGAGGAAGAGCAGCCCCTTTTCCGGCACCTCGATCATCAGGTCCGTGTGGGTGTGGACCTGCCCGTAGTGATGAATGCGAAAGGTCAGACCGCCGTGCTGGACCTCATCGCCCTGATCCAGAGACTGGTTCGGACCTACGACTTCCGTCCCCTCGGTGGCGCCCTCGGTGGCCCGCATCATGCGCTCGACCCACTCGACACCGGCTCCAGCCTCGATCGCCGCGAGCATCTTTGGATGCCCATAGATGGGTACCTCCGGAAACTGAGCCCGTATCGCCTGATTGCCGAGCCAATGGTCCCCGTGCACATGGGTGTTGAGCACCGCCAACAGGGGCTTATCCGTGACCTTGCGGATCTGGCGCAGCACCATCTCACCGGTCTGAACGCTGGAGCCCGGATCAACGACCACCACCCCGGCATCCGTAACCAGAAAGGCCGGGTTATTCATGAATCCCTGGTTCTGCGGGTTCGGGTAGTCCAGCGGCCCGTGAATGACGAAGACTCCGGGGGTCACCTCGTCGGCAGGATGATCGGGGAGGTCCGCACCGCGCGCGGCAAGAACAGAGGTGGCAAAGAGCAGACCGGCAATCGTAAGCAAGAATCTCATGCGCATAAAGTTGACTCGATTTGTAGGTATTTCGCACAGCTTATACAACGACGGCAGCACTATTTCCAGGCGTTCCGTCCGAAGACATCGGACCACAAGTGCCCCAAACAGCCTATGGTTTTCTCCCGCGTACCGGTACTATGGCCTTCCCGAAAACGCAACGCGCGGAGCCGTGACCGCCCAAGCGCCATGCTCCATCCCTCGCCCATCATCCTCAGGGGCCATATTGAGATCCACCGGGAGAAACGGCGCGCGCGTGCGTGAAGGTTAACGACAAGCACAAGAACCACAGGAGCGACCAGCATGAAAATCGCACGTTTTCATGACCCCTCGGGGGTCGTTTGCTACGGAATCCCGATCGATGAGACCCACGCACGCCCTCTGGAGGGCGACCTCTACGAGGGCCTGACAGAGACGCGCGACACACAGTCGGTAAGCAAGTGGCTGGCCCCCGTCGCGCCGCCCAACATCTTCTGCATCGGACTCAACTACCGGGCGCATGCACAGGAAACGGGCGCGAAGATACCGGAGAATCCCGTGATCTTCATGAAACCGACGACAGCGATCACCAATCCGGGCGATCCCGTTCCCCTGCCCGCCGCCTGCGAGCGCGGACCGGAGGTGGACTACGAGGCGGAGCTGACGGTGGTCATCGGAAGGACCGCAAAGGACGTACCGGAGGCGCAGGCCCTGAATCATGTGCTTGGCTACACCTGCGCCAACGACATCTCGGCCCGGAAGTGGCAAAAACATGGCGGCGGCGGGCAGTGGATTCGCGGCAAGAGCTTCGATGGCTTTTGCCCCCTGGGTCCCGTGCTGGTGACCGCCGACGAGATCCCGGATCCCCAGACCCTGGACGTTCGATGCCTGCTCAACGGCAAGACCATGCAGACGGGAAACACCAGCGACATGATCTTCACCGTCGCGCAGCTCATCGCCTACATCAGCCGGGACACCACCTTGCTGCCGGGCACCCTGATACTCACCGGCACCCCCCCCGGCGTCGGCTTCGCCCGTAAGCCGCCGGTGTTTCTCGCCGACGGTGACCTGGTCCGCGTCGAGATCGATGGAATCGGGTCCTTGGAGAATCCGGTCTACAACGCCGTTTGAGCACTGCAAAAACTAGAACCGAGTGCCTTGCGTAGCGATAAGTAAACCGGGGGGAGTGGGGCGCGATTCGATCGGCGGCATTCGACGTGCCCATCGGATTTTTGACTCCTGTCAAGGACGCGTTACAGAGCAGGGCTTTAGGCTGCTCAGACAGTTGCGAGGTACCTTACCGTGACCGAAGTCCCCATCTCCGTGACGCCGAAGCGAAATAGCCTGCTCGCCCTCGGGTTTCGCCCCTTCTTTCTGGCCGCCGGAGCTTCAGGAGCCCTGCTGATGGGCGTCTGGCTTGGAATGCTCGGCGGCTGGATTCCCGCCGAGCATTACTACGGCACCACCAACTGGCATGCCCACGAGATGCTCTTCGGCTATGCCGTGGCCGTGATCGCCGGGTTTCTGCTCACGGCGACGCGCAACTGGACCGGCATCAACACCCTGACCGGGTCCGGGCTGGGTGCGCTGGCCTCGCTGTGGCTCGCGGCGCGCATCGCGCCCTTCCTGCCGGTTCCCGGCGCAATCGTTGCGCTGATTGACTTGGCCTTCCTCCCCGCCCTGGCCGCAAGCCTGGTCCGTCCCCTTTGGGGCGGCGAGAACCGTGCGAACCGGGTCTTCCTCCTACTGATTGCGGGGATGTGGCTGGCGTCGCTGCTGGTGCATTTGCAAGCACTCGGCCTGCTTGACGGCACGGCGCGCCCGGGCGACCGGCTGATGCTGGACCTGGTGATTCTGACCCTGTTGATCGTCAGCGGCAGGATCATGCCCTTCTTTACCAAGGGCGCGATCCGCGGTTTGCAGCCGGTCACGCGCCCTATGGTCGAGCGTCTCACCTTCGTGCTCGCCCCGCTCGCCGCAGCAGTGAATCTAATCGCTCCCTGGTCGACTGCGAGCGGAATCCTTGCGCTGCTGCTGGCGGGTGTTCAGGCAGTCCGGCTCGCCGGATGGTACGACAACCGGGCCTGGGGCATCCCCATCCTCGCGGTGCTCTACGCCGGCTATCTGTGGCTGATCGCCGGTATCGCCCTCGACGGACTCGCAGGCCTCGGTGTCCTGCCGCCCTACCCCGCCCTCCACACCCTGACCACCGGCGCCGTCGGTGTCTTTACCCTCGGGATGATGGCGCGGGTCACCCTCGGACACACGGGCCGCCAACTGCGCTCGGGGCGGCTGACCAATCTGGCATTCGTGATCCTGAACCTGGCCGCCTTCACCCGCGTACTTCTTCCCCTCCTGTTCCCGGCGGCCTACACGAGCTGGCTCTATGCTTCCGGGCTGCTCTGGACCCTGGCCTTCGTACTCTTTCTATGGGTCCACGCCCCCATGCTGATCGCGCCAAGGGCCGATGGGCGGCCTGGCTGAGTCGGGACCGCCTTGCCTTGAGCTACCCGATAGAGCGCCTCAGCATCCCCTCCGGGCAATGGTGCTCGTGGTGATATCTGCGGAGCCCTTCTAGGCTCTCGAACATGGAGGTCTATCTTTCGCTGCGCACCGTCCACATCCTCTGTGCGGCCATCGCTGGGATGGGATTTATGCTACTCGGGATCTGGATGCTCAGAGGCTCGCCGCTTTTGGATCACGGACTGGCCCGCACCCTGCCCCACATCAACGACACCCTGCTGCTCACCGCAGCCATCTCGATGGCCTGGATGGCTCGGCACAACCCACTCGATCACGCCTGGCTCATGGCCAAGCTGACCGCGCTTCTCGTCTACATCCTCCTGGGGAGCATCGCCCTGCGCAGGGGCAGGACCCGGAAGGTACGCGCCCTGGCGTTCGCCGGGGCGCTGATCAGCTTTGCGCTGCGGAAATCCACCATCTGTTTGATGAGAGAGATAACGGGGGAATTGACGAACCATCCGTGGATTGTCCGTATCCTCCTTGCCCGCGCCATCGTGCCCATGACAGAGTGCGCAGTCGGTGACGTACAACTCTTGGCCGAGCTCCAGGTCCCCCTTGGGCTCCGCGGGCACCTCCACGTCCGACGCGGAGGGAGCGGGCAAGCCACTCAGGTTAGTCGCGACGGAATCGATATGGGCCTCCTGAAGACGCCCCGCCTTGAAGATTGTAATCATGGGCTTGTTCCGGCGCTTGCGGTCGCGGAAGGCGCGCAGCTGCCGGGCATGATATCCCTCGGGCAGGCCCGCGAGCCTGGGATACTCACCCGACTTTCCGCCCTGCCCCGCCGCCCCGAAGACGGAACGCAAGTGCACCCTCGGCACAGGCCTCTGTTTGACAGAGATCAAGTTATTCCCCTCCGGTAGACGCGAGGTTGATTCAAGTCAAGAAACCCCGCCGCGAACTTGCGCCCAGTCAAACTGCTTCGCAACGGTGCCGCCGACTCCCCGATAGAGCATCCCGGCCCCGACCCGGGCACCCAAACCATGCCCCGCGCCGAGTCTCTAGCGGGCGTGGACGCCTTTGTCGCAGAGAGATCGACCGCCTGGTGTGGCTGCTCGAGGAGGTGGCGGAGAGGCGCATCGATATACTCCGAGTTATACAGGCCGTATCCCTGTTGCTGACCGTCATCATCGTGGTCGTCACCATGGCACTGGTCCTGCGGCGGGTCATACAACCGCTGAAGGGAGCTCCTGAGCTGCGCAGACACCGGGCGCGCCGGGGCGACTTTTCCGGCCGTACCAAATCCGCCGGCAACGACGAGTTGGGAAGGCCGGGCGCCGCGCTGAACCTGCAGCAGCGGGTGCGGGAAAGCCGCCGCCTGGTCCTGCATGAGGAGCGCAGCATTATCGCCCGTGAGCTGCACGACTCTCTCGCGCAGTCCCTCTCCTGCCTCAAGATTCAGGTGACCCGGTTCAGCGCAGCCCTCAACGACCCAAACGATCGGCAAGCACCCAACCTGGTGCTCGGCGAGCTGCGAGAGGGCATCAACAGCGCCTACCGTTATCTGCGCGAGCTGCTCACCACCTTCCGCCTCAAGATGGACGACCGGGGCCTGCACCGGGCGCTGGAGGCAACGGTGCAGGAATTTCGCGTGCGCAGTGCAGCGGACATCGGCCTGGACAATGGCCTGCTGGCCACCTTGCTCACAATCGACGATCACCCGTCGTTCCGAAAGGGTGTCGCAGACCTCATCGGCATGGAGCCTGCGCTCCACCTGGTGGGTGAGGCGGCGGACGGTGAGCGTGCAGCGTCGACCCCGACCTCATCCTTCTGGATCTAGATCTCTCCGGTGCGCTCTTGGCGCGCAGCGCACCCGCCGCCTATATGTCCGCAACCACCCGATCATAAAAATTCAGGAAATCGTCGGGGGTGTCCCCCTCCCGCCACTCGATGGCGGCGCGAGGGTGCTGATTCATCTGGCCGGTAATGTTGTAGGGGATGGACGGCCCCCACTCGATCTCTCTGCGCAGAGGGGCAATGTACTCCTGGATAACCTTGATGATGGGGCGTACGTCGAACTTGGGGTTGCGCAGGAAGCCGAGCAGCAACTCGGTGTGGCAGTTGCCCGCCCCGCGCCCGAACCCAAATATGGTCGAGTCCACCCGGTTGCAGCCATATATGATCGCCTCGATCGTGTTGGCGAAGGCGAGCTGCTGGTTGTTGTGGGCATGGATGCCGATCTCCTTTCCGGTTCCCTCCAAGGCATTCGAATACTTGGTATAGAGAAGATCGATCTGCTCCCGGTACAGATAGCCGAAGCTATCCACGATGACCATGGTCCCGACCTGCGTCGGCTTGATGGCCTCCAGGACCGCGTCGATCTCTCCATCGGTGACGTTGGAAACCGCCATGAGATTGGCGCTGGTCTCGTAACCGAGCTCGGACGCGTGCGCGATCATGTCCACCGCTTCCGAGACCTGATGTGCGTAGAAAGCAACCCGGATCATATCGAGCGGGCTCTCCGCAGCCGGCACCAGATCCGTCTTCCAATCGCTCTTGCCCGCATCCGCCATGGCCGCGAGCTTGAGCCCGGTAGTTGCTGCATCGTGATCCCCGACCACCCGCCGGATATCCGCTTCGTCGCAATGCCGCCAGGGGCCGAACCTGTCCTGTGGGAAGATACGCTTCGAGTTCTTGTAACCGATCTCCATGTAGTCGATGCCCGCATCGACGCATGCGCGGTAGACGGCGCTTACGAGGTCGTCGCCGAAGCGGTGGGCGTTCACCAGGCCGCCGTCGCGGATCGTGCAGTCCATCACCTTGAGCTCGGGGCGGTAAGTGATCCAGGGGGCCTTGTCGGACATCGTCTTCTCTCCGATGGGGGTGGGGGTGCAGAAAACCAGTTATCTTGCGCTCTCGCGCCTTTTCGGGCAAGCGTAGGCAGAAATCCGGCAGGGCTCCGCCGAGATCAACGACAGCCCATCGAGTGCCGAGGAGCGCCGGCTCACTTTGTTCGGGTTGGCAGGTCGCCGAGGCGCCACTGCGCCACTCAGGATGGAGAGCCGTGCCCGGCGTGCCGTAGTCCAGCGCCGGCGCATCAACTATGAGGAAACAGCGCCGCCTCAATAGTGCGGGGGTGTCTCATCCTGAGGATCGCCCGCTTGCGCGGGCGCCAGAACGGTGACCAATTTCTTCAGACGATAGATCTCCCCTTTGAGACTATCTATTTCCGATCGCTGCCGATCTACGGCCAGGTTCAGGTTCCTGATCTCGTCGTCCTGGTATGTAAGGCGCATCTGCAGGTCTGCGACGGCCTCGTAAAAGGGCTCGCTCCGCATCCTCGAATTCCGAGAGTCTGAATTCATTAATTATTTTGCCCCGGCAAAATAATTAGAGCCCCATCTTCTCGAAAAAGCTCTTAACCCCATCCAGCCAGGACGTGGAGTGCGGGCTATGCTTCTTTCCGCCGGCCTGGACAGCTTCATCAAGCTCGCGAAGCAGCTCTTTTTGGTGTTCGGTGAGATTCACCGGAGTCTCGACGATCACCCGGCAGATCAGATCCCCCACCGCCCCGCCGCGCACGGGCTTCACACCCTTGCCGCGCATGCGAAACATCTTACTGGTCTGGGTCCCGGGCGGGATCTTGAGCACCACCTTTCCATTCAGGGTCGGAACCTGCAGCTCGCCGCCAAGCGCGGCGGTGACGAATCCGATGGGTACTTCGCAGAACAGGTGATTGTCCTCGCGGGTAAATATGGGGTGCTCTTTGACAACGACCTGGACATAGAGATCCCCGGCAGGTCCGCCCTGCTCTCCCGCCTCGCCCTCTCCGGACAACCGGATGCGGTCGCCGGTATCGACCCCCGCCGGGACCTTCACCGACAGCGTCTTGTGCTCCTGGACCTTGCCCTTGCCGCGGCAATGGCCGCAGGGCTCCTCGATCACGGTGCCGATTCCGCGGCACTGTGGACAGGTCTGCTGGATCGAGAAAAAGCCCTGCTGCATCCGAACCTGGCCGGCGCCGCTGCAGGTGGGACAGGTCTTCGCGGAGGTGCCCGGCTTGGCACCGTTACCACCGCAGAACTGGCAGTCGACCAGCGTGGGAATACGTATCTTGACTTCCTTGCCTGCAACAGCCTCTTCCAGCGTCAAGGAGAGGTCGTAGCGCAGATCGGCACCCCGATGCACCCGCCGTCCTCCGCCCGGCCTCCACCGCCGCCGAAGATGTCGCCGAATACGTCGCCGAAGATGTCCGAGAAGGAGCCGCCACCGAAGTCCCCGCGCCCCGCCGAAGCCCGCGCTCGCGTCCACGCCGGCGTGACCGAACTGGTCGTAGGCGGATCGCTTCTTCGGGTCGTTCAGGACCTCGTAGGCCTCCTTCGCCTCCTTGAACTTCTGCTCCGCCTCGGCCCCCGCGTTGCGGTCCGGGTGGTACTTCATGGCGAGACGCCGGTAGGCCTTCTTCAGGTCCGAGTCACTGGCGTTGCGGTTGACGCCGAGGACCTCGTAGTAATCGCGTTTGGACATCTGTTAGCTTCCAGCCTCCAGCCTCCAGCCTCCAACCCCAAAAACGAGAAACGCGCAGGCAAATTTCACCTGCACGTTTCTATTGGAGGCTGGCCCCTGGCAGCCGGCGAATTTGTTACTTCTTATCGTCTTTTACTTCTTCGAACTCGGCATCCACCACATCGTCCTGATCGCCCCCGGCCTGCGGGCCGCCGCCTCCGGCCCGGGACCCGCGCCGGGTCCGGCGGCACCGGCCGCATCGCCTTGCTGCTGGGCGTAGAGCCGCTCGGCCATCTTGGCGGACGCGTCCCCGAGGGCCTTGGTCTTGGCCTCGATGCCGTCCTTGTCCTCGCCCTTCATGGCCTCTTCCAGGTCCTTGATCGCGGACTCGATAGACTCCTTCTCGCCGGACTCCATCTTGTCTCCGAGCTGCTCCATGGACTTGCGCGTGGCGTGGATCATGGTGTCCGCCTGGTTGCGCGCCGCCACCAGCTCGTGGAACCTGCGGTCGTCGTCGGCGTGGGCCTCGGCATCCTTGACCATGCGGTCGATCTCGTCGTCGGCGAGACCGGAGGAGGCCTTGATGACGATGGACTGCTCCTTGCCCGTGGCCTTGTCCTTGGCCGAGACATTGAGGATGCCGTTGGCGTCGATGTCGAACTTGACCTCGATCTGGGGCACGCCGCGGGGTGACGGCGGGATGTCCGTCAGATCGAAGCGGCCCAGCGACTTGTTGTCGCCGGCGCGCTCGCGTTCACCCTGCAGCACGTGCACGGTCACAGCGGTCTGGTTGTCGTCGGCGGTGGAGAACACCTGCTGGGCCGAGGTCGGGATGGTGGTGTTCTTCTCGATGAGCTTGGTCATGACGCCGCCCAGGGTCTCGATACCCAGAGTCAGCGGGGTCACATCGAGCAGGAGCACGTCCTTGACCTCGCCGCCGAGCACGCCGCCCTGGATGGCGGCGCCGACGGCCACCGCCTCGTCAGGGTTGACGTCCTTGCGCGGGGCTCTTGCCGAAGAAGGCCTGCACCTTCTCCTGTACCTTGGGCATGCGCGTCTGGCCGCCCACCAGGATGACCTCGTCGATGTCGCCCGCGGTCACGCCGGCATCCTTCAGCGCGATACGGCAGGGATCGATGGTGCGGTCCACCAGGTCTTCGACCAGGGACTCGAGCTTGGCCCGGGTCAGCTTGACGTTCAGGTGCTTGGGACCGGTGGCGTCCGCCGTGATGTAGGGCAGATTGATGTCGGTCTGCTGGCTGGAGCTGAGCTCGATCTTGGCCTTCTCCGCCGCCTCCTTGAGGCGCTGCAGGGCCAGCGGGTCGTTGTGCAGGTCGACGCCCTGCTGCTTTCTTGAACTCGCCGGCCAGGAAATCGATGATGCGCAGGTCGAAGTCCTCGCCGCCGAGGAAGGTGTCCCCGTTGGTGGAGAGCACCTCGAACTGGTGCTCACCCTCGATCTCGGCGATCTCGATGATGGAGATGTCGAAGGTGCCGCCGCCCAGGTCGTAGACCGCGATCTTCTGGTCGCCGCGCTGCTTGTCCATGCCGTAGGCCAGGGCCGCGGCGGTGGGCTCGTTGATGATGCGCTTGACGTCGAGGCCGGCGATGCGCCCGGCGTCCTTGGTGGCCTGACGCTGGGAGTCGTTGAAGTAGGCGGGCACCGTGATGACCGCCTCCTTGACCTCTTCGCCGAGGTAGTCCTCGGCGGTCTTCTTCATCTTCTGCAGAACCTTGGCGGAAATCTCCGGCGGCGCCATCTTCTTGCCGTTGACCTCGACCCAGGCGTCGCCGTTGTCCGCCTTGACGATGTTGTAGGGGACCATGTCCTTGTCCTTGCCGACCACATGATCGTCGAAACGGCGTCCAATCAGGCGCTTGATGGCGAACAGGGTATTCTGCGGGTTGGTAACCGCCTGACGCTTGGCGGACTGGCCGACCAGCACCTCGCCGTCGCCGCTGAAGGCCACGATGGACGGGGTCGTGCGGTCGCCTTCCGCGTTCTCGATGACCTTGACCTTGTCGCCTTCCATGACGGCGACGCAGGAGTTGGTGGTACCCAGGTCGATGCCGATTATTTTTCCCATGATTCTCTTTCTCCGGGTTGAATTCTTGGCGCTTCGAGCGCCTACTCTGCAGTCTCAGTTGGGGCAAAACCCTGCTGTTTTCAAGACTGTTTTCAAGATGCTGCGGCGGACACGATGACCATGGCCGGACGCACCAGCCGGCCGTTGAGCAGGTAGCCCTTCTGGACCACCGTAACCACCGTGTTCCGGTGGCAAGTCGTCTCGCGGCTGCATGGTCATGGCCTGATGGTATTCCGGATCGAAGGGCTCGCCTTTCGGGTCGATCTGCTCGACGCCGAATTTGCCCATCACGTCCGTGAGCAGCTTCAGGGTCAGCTCGGTTCCTTCGCGCAGCTTCTCGACGTCCGCACTCTCTTCCAGGGCCGCGTTGTGACCCAGCTCCAGACTATCGCGCACCTGAAGCAGCTCGCGCACGAAGCCGTCGAGGGCGTACTTGTGGGCCTTCTCCAGCTCGTTGGTCTGCCGCCGCTTGAGATTCTCCATCTCCGCCCGGGCCCGCAGCAGCTGGTCCCAGTTCTCGTCCGCCTTCGACCGCGCATCTTCCAACAGAACGGTCAACTGCTCCGGGGATTCGGGCGGGGTTTCCACCGGCTCCCCCCCATCCGCGCCCTGCGCCTCGTCGGCTTTCTCCAAGCCTTGCGCCGTTTCGGCCGCATCTTGCGCCGCCTCGCCCTGCCATTGGGGCTGCTCTTCGGGCATGTCTGTCTGCCGCTCCTGTACCATCTGAGCCTCCGTAATTTCGTTAGCCACGTGCCCGGGTGGCTGCGCTCTTAATCGGCCACCGCACGGCCGCGGCCGCTTTGATCTTTGCTATGTCTGATCCAAACATTTTCCGACTGTAGGAAAAGCCTTTTCGGTCGGACCGAAGTCGCCACTGCTGATCCGAGTGGCCGGCTAAAGTCCCGCCTGCAGCCCGACCTGCAATCAAAAGGTCTCGACGCAGCTATTGATGCCTGAGGGCCGCACTCAACAGCCGTGCGGTCACGTCCACTATGGGAATGACCCGCTGGTAATCCATCCGCGTCGGACCAATCACCCCGAGCACACCGATTACCTGATCATCGACCTGGTAAGGCGCGGTGACCAGGCTGCAGTCGTCCAGCAGCTGGTAGCCGGACTCCTCGCCGACGAAAATCTGCACCCCATCGGCCTCGATACAGCGATCGAGCAGGTGCAGTATCTCGTTCTTCTCGGTGAAGGCATCGAACAGCTGCTTGAGCCGTTCCATGTTCGCCAGCTCGTTGAACTCCATCAGATTGGTCTGACCAGCGATAAAACAATCGTCGGCGGACTCTGCCGCCGAAACGACCCGCTGCGCCATCTCCACAGCCCGCATCATGATCTGGTCCATGTGCGCGTGGGTGCTCTTTAAGTCCGCGAGCAGACGCTGTCGAACATCCTGTATGTCCTGCCCGGTGAACATGCTGTTGAGAAAGTTGGCAGCCTGCTCGAGCTGGGCCGGCGAGTAGCCACGACCCGTATTGATGATCCGGTTGTGGACCTCCCCCTCGCTGGTAACCAGGATCGCGAGCACCCGATTGCCCGACAGGGGAAGAAACTCGATCTGACGAAAGCCGTTGCGTTCATGGCGGGGCAACATTACGACGCCAGCCAAGTGGGTTACGCCGGACAGGATCTGGGATGCGTTCTTGATCAGCCGGGAGCCATCCTCGAGATTGTCCATCTGCCGCCGCATCGCCTCTACCTCCTGCTCCGCCAACGGCTTGACCGTGAGCAGGGAATCGATGAACAACCGGTAGCCCGAGACGGTTGGGATTCGGCCGGCGGAGGTATGGGGAGAGGAGACCAGCCCCATTTCCTCCAGGTCCGCCATTACGTTTCGCACCGTCGCTGCGCTGAGATCCAGACCCGTATCCTTGGACAGGGTGCGCGAGCCCACGGGATGGCCGTCCCTGATGTAGCGCTCGATCAGGGCCTTGAGAAAATGCTGGGCGCGCTCGCTGACCTGGTTCTCGCCGCCGGCGGTACTCGTCGTCAAGGTTCTCTCGCGGGAAATCGATGGATCGTCTGTAGGGGCACGATCCGAAAAAAACAGCGCCGACGGCGCCCCTCAACCCCCTCGCGCCCCTGGAGAGAGGGCAAATAGTCCGGGTAACCCTTTCATAACAAGAGCGTTTCTGTATTGCGATCCGCGGATGCCATGAAGAACTTAGCACTCAAGAGCCGCGAGTGCTAACAGCCGCAATTTAGAGTTTGCAGACCGGGCTGTCAAGATCTTCCCCCACCGTCCGGATTCACGACACGAAACATCCCCGCCATGCGGTTGGCTGCGGTGCGGGGGCGTGCTACTTTGTGCCGACCCGAGCCAAGCAGGCATCCGGGCACCTAACGGCAACTCGGCGCGATCCACTACTCAATCACCCGGCCATGTCCAACTTCACGACAGTCGGCATCATCGGCAAGCAAGTCGAGACTTCCCTGGTTCGGGCGACCCTCGAGCGCCTGGTGGCATATCTCAGCTTCCGGGACTGCGAGGTCTTTTTCGACGCCAGCAGCGGCCCCAAGGTTTCGGCGCCGGACGACCGCATTCTCAGTCTCCCGGAGATGGGCGAACGCTGCGCCTTGGTCGTGGTGGTCGGCGGCGACGGCACCTTTCTGCATGCCGCCCGGTCGATGGTGAGCTTCGGCGTTCCGCTGGTCGGAATCAACCTGGGGCGTCTCGGCTTCCTGGTGGACGTCTCCCCCGAGGACATCGAGACCCGCCTGGACCCGATCCTCGACGGGGAATACGACGAGGAGCCCCGCAACATGCTGATCGCGCGGGTGGAGGGCCACGTCTCCTGCGAAGACGGCTGCCTGGCCCTCAACGACGTGGTGGTCCACAAGTGGAACACGGCGCGCATGATCGAGCTGGAGACCTATATCGACGGCATCTTCGTGAACGCCCAGAGCTCCGACGGCATCATCGTCTCCACCCCGACCGGCTCCACCGGCTACGCCCTGTCCGGAGGCGGACCCTTGCTGCATCCAGCTCTGAACGCGGTGGTTCTCGTCCCCATCTCTCCCCATACCCTGAGTAACCGCCCTTTGGTCGTCGCCGGTGCCAGCCACATAGAGATTCACATCCGCGAGCGCGACCGCGACCATGTGCACGTCACCTGCGACGGGCGCACGACCGCAATCGTACAGTCCCCGGTCCGCGTTTTCGTGGAGCAGGCACCGCGCCCCATTCGTCTACTCCACCCCAAGGGACACGATCACTACAAGATCCTCCGCGCCAAGCTGGGCTGGGGCCAGTCAGGAACGGCTGCATCCTGAAGCCAGCATAGATTTCGCTTCCTTCGCGTTTCCCGATAACAGGACACCGGATCATGCTGAGCCACATCTTCGTCAAGGACCTGGCGATTGTCAGCAGCCTCGAGCTCGACCTGGAAGCCGGAATGACCGCACTGACCGGTGAGACGGGCGCAGGCAAGTCCATACTCATCGACGCCTTGGGACTGGCGCTGGGAGACAAGCCCGACGCGGACATGATCCGCGCCGGATGCGAGCGAGCGGAGGTCACGGCCGGCTTCGACCTCGAGGCGTGCCCGGACGCCCGCAGCTGGCTGGAGGACCAGGATCTGCACGACGGCGACGAGTGCCTGGTTCGCCGTCTGCTGGTGCGCGGGGGACGCTCACGAGCGTACGTCAACGGACGGCCGGCAACGGCCGCACAGCTCCAGGGACTGGGCGAGCGCCTGGTCGACATCCATGGCCAGCACGCCCATCAGTCACTGCTGCGCGCGTCCGCCCAGCGGGATCTGCTCGACCGATATGGCGGCATCAGCGCACTGGCGGCGCAGGTCGCCGATCTATACCGAGGATACCGCGAGCACGACGATCGGCTCCGCCGCATTCGGGCGGAGAGCGCCGATCGTGCCGCTCGGCTGGACCTGTTGCGCTACCAAGTCGAGGAGCTGACCGCTTTGGGCATGACCGCCGCCGAGATCCACGATCTGGACCAAGAGCAGAAGCGCCTCGCCAACCTGGGCGAGCTGCAGGGTACGACCGCGCGCCTGCTCGACCAGCTCTACGACGGGGAGCCGTCGCTGCACGCCGGGCTCAGCCATGCAGTAACGGATCTGGACACGCTGATCGGTTTCGACGAGGGGCTGGCCGAAACGCGTGAGCTGGTGGAAGGCGCCGCGATTCAGGTCGAAGAAGCGGCGGGCGACCTGCGTCAGTACCTGGACGGACTGGATTTGGACCCGGGCCTGCTGGACCAAGTCGAGACAGGTCTGGCGCGGCTTCACGAGCTGTCCCGCAAGTACCGCGTGCTCCCTGAGCAGATCCCTGAGACCCTGGAGGCCATGCGCGAGGAGCTGGAATCGTTGGAGCGAGACGACACGGCGCTCGATACGCTGGCACGGGAGCGTGACGAAGCACGCGGTGCCTTCATCGCAGCCGGGAAACGCCTCAGCGGTGAACGCACGCGGGCCGCCGCGGATCTGGCAGAAACGGTCGGCTCGGCCATGCAGGAGCTTGGCATGGCGGGCGGACGCTTCGCGGTGGACGTCTCACGGATCGAGCTCGAATCCGCGGGCGTTCATGGCCTCGACCGGGTCGAGCTCCTGGTCAGCGCCAATCCGGGCCAGCCCCTGCAGCCCTTGGCGAAGGTGGCTTCCGGCGGCGAACTCTCGCGTATCAGTCTCGCGATTCAGGTCGCCACCGCCGAATGCGGCGCCATACCCTCGCTGGTTTTCGACGAGGTCGACGTCGGGATCGGCGGAGGCGTGGCGGAGATCGTGGGCAAGCTGCTGCGTACCCTGGGCACGGCACGGCAGGTCCTGTGCGTCACCCACCTGCCCCAGGTCGCCGCTCAGGCCCACAACCACCTGCAAGTGCGCAAGCTAACCCGAGACGGGCAGACCTATACAGCTATCGAACCCCTGGACCCGGAGGAGCGCGTCGGCGAAATCGCGCGCATGCTGGGGGGACAGGAGATCACCAAGAAGACCCTGGCGCACGCCAGGGAGATGATCGGGCACTCACAGCGTTGAGTTCCCGGGAAGAGGAGATTCTAACTACGAATTAAACGAATAAAATTAGTTTGTAGCTTCCCGCTCCCGACCCGAACTTCGTGCCTAATTCCGGCAATCTGAGCACATGCCGTAGATCACGAGCGAGTGGTCCACCAGTGTGAAGCCGTAATCGCGGGCGATGTCGCGCTGGCGCTCCTCGATGGTCTCTTCCAAGAACTCCACGACCTTGCCGCACCTTACGCACACTAAATGATCGTGATGCCCGCCTCGGTTGAGCTCGAAAACTGACTGCACGCCTTCGAAGTGGTGCCGACACACCAGACCCGCTCCCTCGAACTGGGTCAGGACCCGGTACACGGTTGCAAGGCCGATCTCCTCTCCGTTCGCCAGCAATGATTTGTATACGTCCTCGGCGCTCATATGCCTCGTGTCGCTGGTCTCGAGCACACCGAGGATCTTGACGCGCGGCAGCGTTACCTTCAGGCCCGCCTGCTTGATCTGTGAGTTGTCCAACCTCTTCTCCCTCTACCCACTTTAGTCGACAATGAGCCGAGGCTCTGCGTTATCATTCGCAACTGCATTGTAGTCCCGGTACCATGTCAAGATGCAAAAGGTTCTCATTTATTTCATGGTCGGCGCAAGCCTGGCCATTGGGGGCTGCTCTACAACGAAGAAAAAAGAGCCCCAGTACAGATCTTCCGCCCTGGAGAAGCTGCCCTTCGTCTACAAGATGACGATACAGCAGGGAAACATCGTGACGGACGAGATGGTGGACCGCCTGGAGCCGGGCATGACCAAGAGCCAGGTTCGGTTCCTGCTCGGAACTCCGATGCTTACCGACCTGTTCCACGAAGATCGTTGGGACTACACCTACACGATTCGGCGCGGACACGACGACATGAGACTTACGCGACTGACCCTGCTGTTCCAAGAGGATGCGCTGGTGCGGGTGCAAGGGGATCTGCGCCCCGATCCAAACCGGGCCGCCGGGCGCGAGCCAGGCGATCTATTGGTGAAAGTTCCCGATTGGAAAGACAACCGCGGCATAATCGCCAGGGCGGCGTCCAAGCTCGGCTTGGACGCTGCCGAGTAGCGCCAGGAAACCCAAGCATGCAAACCGGACGAGCTCAGCCCCCTGCCTCTCCGGCGCCCTTGCGCATGACCTTCCCCTCCGCAGCACGCTTCTTGCGGGCCTCTTTCGGGTCGGCGATGAGCGGCCGATAGATCTCTACCCGATCCCCCGTCTCCAGTACCCGGTCGAGCTTGACGACCTTGCCGAACACACCGATCTTGTTTACGGCAAGGTCGATCTCCGGGAACCGTTTCAAGATACCGGAGCGCTCGATTGCCGCTCTCGCCGTGAGGCCCTCGGCGCCCTCGGCCGGGAGGATCGCTTGCTCGTTCTCCCTGGCGAATGCCACCTCGACCAGTACGCGGTCCTCAGCCACGGTATACCTCCTCGGCCCGCTTGCAGAAGGCATCCACCAGGGTGTTGGCAACCTGACTGAAGACCGCGCCGAAGGCCTTATCGATGAGCTTTCCGGAGAACTCGAAATCCAGCTCCAACTCGACCTTGCAGGCATCCTCGCGTAGCGGCGAAAAGGTCCAAGCACCATGAAGCTTGCGAAAGGGTCCGTCCACCAACTGCAACTCCATATGCTCCCCGGTGACGAACCGGTTGCAGGTGGTGAAAGACTGGCGGATCCCCAGGCGGGCAACCTCCATGCGGCCGCAGATCCGGTTTTCTTCCCGCGACAGGATCTGCGCGGAAGCGCACCAGGGAAGAAACCTCGGATAGGCCTCCATATCCGCCACCAGATCGAACATCTGATCGGCCGAGAAAGTAACCAACGCGCTCTTGCGAATGACCGGCACCTGACGAACCTCAGGACCTACAGGAGCCCGATTGCGTTGAGGAAAACGAGGGCGACCGCCAGGGGTGCGACATAGCGAATCAACACCCGCCAAAGCCGGTAGGCCACACCATCGCCCATATCCAGCTCATCCACCGAAGCCGCCCGTGACAGCACCCAGCCGGCGAAGGCCGCGATCAGCAACCCGCCAAGCGGTAGCAGGATGTTCGCGGTCAGGAAGTCGAACAGGTCCAGGAAACCCTTGCCGAACAGGGTTACGCCGGACCACTCGTTTAGCGACAGCAGGCAGGCGATCCCCAACAGCCACACCGACACTCCGGCGAGCACCGCGGCACGTACGCGGCTGAAGCTCAGGTTTTCAACCAGCCAGGCGACCATGGGCTCCAAGAGCGAGATGGCGGAGGTCCAGGCCGCAAATACCAGCAGGACGAAGAAAAGGGTGCTGAACAAGACACCGCCGGGCATCTGACCGAAAGCAATCGGCAGGACCTTGAACACCAGCCCGGGGCCCTGCTCCGGCTGCAGGCCATTGGCGAAAACGATGGGGAAAATCGCCAGTCCCGCGAGGATCGCGACCAGGCTGTCCATGCCGGCGATGATTACGCTGTTGCTGCTGATCGAGGCATCACTGTGCAGATAGGAGCCGTAGATCATAATGGCTCCCATGCCCAAGCTCAGGCTGAAAAATGCCTGCCCCATGGCGCTCAGGACGGCCTCGGCCGAGAGCTTGCTGAAGTCAGGCTCGAACATGTAGCTTAGTGCCTGACCGAAATTGCCCGTGCTGATCGAGTAGACCACCATCAACACCAGCAGCAGAAACAGCGCCGGCATGAGGAATCGGACGGCCTTCTCCAGGCCGCTTGCGACACCCCGGGCAACCACGAGCACGCAGAGGGTCATGAAAATACTGTGCCAAGCCAGCAGGCGCTCCGCGTCCCCGATCAGGGCACCGAATACCGCATCGGCCCCGGCCACGTCGATGTTCAGGAAAACCCCGCCCGCGGAGCGCACGGCATAGGCCATGGTCCAACCGGCGATAACGCTGTAGAAAGACAATATCAGGAAGCCGGTAATTATGCCCATCCAACCGAGCAACTGCCACGCAGGATGCTTGCCCTCCTGCTTTGCCAGGGCGCGCATGGTGTTGATCGGGCTGCGGCGTCCTCGTCGCCCGAGCATGATCTCCGCCATCATGATCGGGATTCCGATTCCGGCGACACAGAGCAGGTAGATCAGAACGAAAGCACCACCACCGTACTCCCCGGCCGTGTAGGGAAAACGCCAGATGTTGCCCAGGCCGACCGCCGAGCCCGTCGCCGCTAGCACGAACGCCAGCCGGGTCGACCACATGCCATGGATCGAGGTCGTCGCCGTCATTGATTACTCCTTGGGAGGGCTGTGGAGGCTATGGGGGCTATCCGCGCCGAGCTTACCAGCTCGTGTCGAAGGCAAAGGTGGTTATTGTCCGGAATTCGGAAAGACCGCTCAAGCAGCGCTGCGGCCCTCCTTCCTAACCGGCGATTTGGGCGCGGACCACGTCCGCAAGACGGTTGGCGATGGATTCCACCTGGACTGCATCCGTACCCTCTACCATGACGCGGATCAATGGCTCGGTCCCGGACGGGCGCAACAGTACCCGTCCGCGCCCGTTCAGCTCCTGCTCCGCGGACTTCGACGGCATCGCGCACCTGCGCCAACCCGATGATGTCTCGTTGCTCGTCGAGACAAACGTTGATCAGCTGCTGCGGATACTTCTGCATCTCGCCGGCGAGCTCGCCGAGACTCTGTTGCGTATCATGCAGGGCCGCCAGCACCTGAAGCGCAGAGACTATGCCATCCCCCGTGGAGGTGCGGTCCCTACAGATGATGTGTCCCGACTGCTCGCCACCCAGGACGCCGTCTTCCTGTTTAAGGCGCGCCATGACATAGCGGTCGCCGACCTTGGTGCGCGCGAAGCCCACGCCGAGCCGATGCAGGGCGTGCTCCAATCCCAGATTACTCATCAGCGTACCCACCACGTCACCTCTGAGCTGCTCGTTGCGTAGCCGCGACTTGGCGATGATGTAGATCAGCTGATCGCCGTCGATCAGAGTTGCCTTCGGCGTCCACCATCATCACCCGGTCGCCGTCCCCGTCGAAGGCAACGCCCAGATCCGCTCCTTCCCTCACCACCGTTTCCATCAGCGCACCTGGATTCGTGGAGCCCACGCCCCGGTTGATGTTGAATCCGTCAGGCTCGTCGCCGATGGCTACGACGGTCGCGCCAAGCTCCTCGAATACATGAGGGGCCACGTGGTAGGTCGCGCCGTTGGCGCAGTCCACCACCAGCTTCAAGCCCCGGAAGCTCATGCTCGAGGGAATGGTGCTCTTGCAAAACTCGATGTAGCGGCCGCGGGCGTCGTCCACCCGCTTCACCTTGCCAAGGTCCGCCGGACCGACCGTGCACAGCGGCTCGTCGATCTCGTGCTCAATGGCCAGCTCGACCTCATCCGGCAGCTTGTCCCCGTCCGACGAGAAGAACTTGAGCCCGTTGTCTTCGTAAGCGTTATGGGAAGCGCTGATGACGATTCCGGCGACGCCCCGCAAGGTGTGCGTCAAATAGGCAATGGCCGGGGTCGGCATCGGCCCGAGCAGAAGGATATCCATACCCGCGGCGACCAGTCCCGCCTCCAGAGCGGACTCGAACATGTACCCCGAGATGCGGGTATCCTTGCCGATAAGCGCCTTCCCGCCCAAGCCCTTGCCGAGCACACGCCCCGCTGCCCAACCCAGCTTGAGCGCGAAATCCGGGGTGATGTTCCCCTCCCCCACGCGCCCCCGAATGCCATCGGTACCGAAATACTTCCGCGTCACGCCTTCACCCCATTTTTCTCAATAGACAATCGACTTAGGATTTCCCTTCGCAATGCAACGCCCAAGCCAGGCGCAGGGCGTCCACCGTGGCCGCCACATCGTGCACCCGCACCAGCCGCGCGCCGCGCTCGACGGCGAGCACCGCGGCCGCCAGGCTACCGGCCAGGCGCCCAGCCACCGGCCGGCCGGTCAATGCGCCGATCATGGACTTACGCGACAAGCCCACCAGCAGGGGACGTCCGAGTGAGCAAAGCCCCTCGAGCCCCGCCAAAAGCGCAAGATTATGCGCCAGCGTCTTTCCGAACCCAAAGCCCGGATCCAATACCAGCCGCTCGGCGGCGATACCCGCGGCGGCGCAAGCGTCCATCCGGTGGCGCAGAAACTCCCCGACCTCGCAGATCACATCCGCGTACTGCGGCGCCTCCTGCATGGTCCTCGGCTGCCCCTGCATATGCATCAGGCACACGGGCACAGCCGCGTCGAGCCGCCGCCTTCAGGGCGCCGGGCGCGCGCAGGGCTCGAACGTCGTTGATCATTCCTGCCCCGGCGCCGACCGCGGCGCGCATCACTTCCGGCTTGCTGGTGTCCACCGAGATCGGAATGGCTATCCGGGTGCTGAGCGCCTCGATCACCGGGACGACACGCGCGATCTCTTCCTGGACTGATACGGCCGCGGCACCCGGCCGGGTCGATTCACCGCCGACGTCGATGATGTCGGCGCCTTCCTCGACCAACTCGCTCCGCATGGCGCAGCGCATCCTCGGCGCCAAAAAAATCACCCCCGTCCGAGAACGAATCGGGGGTGACGTTAAGAACACCCATCACGCAAGGTCGAGACAGGTCCAGGGGCCGGCCCGCGCAATCAAGCAGACCCATACCCGAACTCGCGGCAAAGCGACGCATCAGCCGTCACGAAGAAGTGGAGAGCGGAATACCCGCGCCAACCCGGTGAGCACGCCAATATTTCCCTTTGCATCTTGGCGTTTGTGCAGGGAGCTTCAAGACGCATCGAGTGCAGCCGCTCCCAACCGCTCCCCGGGGGCAGCCTGCTTGCGTGAAAGCCTCCTGATCAGTGCTCCCCGGCCGGACCGCCGATGTGACCGTCGCCGGTGGAGCCACCTTGGCTGGTGTTTGCGCTCGCCTCGGCACCACCTGTGCCGCCCGCCTCCTCGTCTTCCCAGTCTTTCGGGACGCGCGGCGGCCTGCCTTCCATGATGTCGTCGATCTGATCGCTGTCGATGGTCTCGTACTTGATCAGCGCCTCGGCCATGGCGTGCAGCTTGTCCATGTTCTCGTTCAGCACGCCGCCTGCGCGCTTGTAGTTGCGGTCGATGAAACGCCGTACCTCCTCGTCGATGAGATGCGTGGTCTCGTCGGAGACGTTCTTGTGCTGGGTCACCGAGTGGCCCAGGAAGACCTCCTGCTCGTCCTCGCTGTAGGTGAGCGGGCCGAGCTTCTCGGACAGGCCCCATTTGGTGACCATGTTGCGGGCGATATCGGTGGCGCGCTCGATGTCGTTGCGTGGCGCCGGTGGTGACCTTGTCCTCGCCGAAGATCAACTCCTCGGCGATGCGCCCGCCGAAGAGTGCTGGAGATCTGGCTCTCCAGGTGCTGCTTGCGACAGCTGTAGCGGTCTTCCTCGGGCAGAAACATGGTCACGCCCAGGGCACGGCCGCGCGGGATGATGCTGACCTTGTAAACCGGGTCGTGGTTCGGCACCAGCCGCCCGACGATGGCGTGACCGGCCTCGTGATAGGCGGTGAGCTTCTTCTCCTCCTCCGTCATGACCATGGAGCGGCGCTCGGCGCCCATCATGATCTTGTCCTTGGCCTTCTCGAACTCCTCCTGGTCCACCATGCGCTTGTTGGCACGGGCGGCGAACAGGGCCGCCTCGTTCACCAGGTTGGCCAGGTCGGCGCCCGAGAAACCCGGCGTACCGCGGGCGATGATGGATGCCTTCACGTCCTCTGCCAACCGGGATCTTGCGCATGTGGACCTTGAGGATCTGCTCGCGTCCGCGCACATCCGGCAGGGGCACCACCACCTGGCGGTCGAATCGGCCGGGGCGCAGCAGGGCCGGATCGAGCACGTCGGGTCGGTTGGTGGCGGCGATGACGATGACGCCCTCGTTGCCCTCGAAGCCGTCCATCTCCACCAGGAGCTGGTTCAGGGTCTGCTCACGCTCGTCGTGCCCGCCGCCCAATCCGGCGCCACGGTGACGGCCGACGGCGTCGATCTCGTCGATGAAGATGATGCAGGGGGCGTGCTTCTTGGCCTGCTCGAACATATCGCGCACGCGCGAGGCGCCGACGCCGACGAACATCTCCACGAAGTCCGAGCCGGAGATGGTGAAGAAGGGCACCTTGGCCTCGCCGGCGATGGCGCGGGCCAGCAAGGTCTTGCCGGTACCGGGCGCCCCGACCATCAATACGCCTTTGGGGATCTTGCCGCCGAGCTTCTGGAACTTGGACGGATCGCGCAGGAAATCGACCATCTCGCTGACCTCGTCCTTGGCCTCGTCGGCACCGGCCACATCGCTGAAGGTAACCTTCACCTGGTCTTCGGACAGCATGCGCGCCCGGCTCTTGCCGAAGGACATGGCTCCGCGACCGCCCGCCCCGCCCTGCATCTGGCGCATGAAGAAGATCCACAGGCCGATGAGGATGAACAACGGGAACCAGTTGATCAGGATCTGCATCAGGATGGAGGGCTTCTCCGGCGGACCCGCGTTGATCACCACATTGTTGTTGAGCAGGTCGCCCACCAGGCCGTCGTCGCCCGGGCTGTAAGTGGAGAAACGCTGGCCGGACTCGTCCGTTCCCTCGATGGCGCGCCCGCTAATGGTCACCTCCTTGACCTGCCCCTGGCGCACCTGCTCGATAAAGTCCGAGTAGGCCGTTGCCTGCGGACCGGACTGAGTCGATGTGAAATTGTTGAACACCGACATCAGGACGATCGCAATGACCACCCAAAGAATTAGATTTTTCGCCATGTCGCTCAAGGCAAGAGTCCTCTTGTTCCGCGAAAATCGGCCCTAGCGCCGTTTTCAAGCAATATGCTCGGAAAATGGGGTCAAGTTACTATAAAGAGTACCCCCTCGCTACCAGGTAGACCTCACGGCTCCTTGCGCGGGAGGATTTGGGTTTGCGGCTGGCGACGCGTTTGAAGGACCGGCGCATCTCCTTGTGGAAGGCATCGAACCCCTCGCCCTGAAAAATTTTGACCAGCAAAGATCCGCCCGGTTTCAACACCTGCCGGGCGAGATCCAGGGCCAACTCGCAAATATAAATCATCCGCGGCTGATCTACGGCGGTGTTTCCGCTGACGTTCGGCGCCATATCCGAGAGCATGACGTCGACCGCATCCCCGCCCAGAAACTGCCGCAGCCTGGACAGGGACTCGTCCTCGCGGAAGTCTCCTTGGATGAAAGTCACATCCGCCAAGGGCTCCATGGGCAGCACGTCCAGGGCCACGACCCGACCTCGGGGGCCCACGACCCGAGAGACCACTTGGCTCCAGCCGCCTGGGGCGGCTCCCAAATCCACCACCCGCATTCCGGGCGCAAGGACTTGGTCCTTCTCCTGGATCTCCAGCAGCTTGTACGCGGCCCGAGAACGGTAGCCCTCTTGTTGTGCCCGCTTCACGTAAACATCGTTGAAGTGCCGGTCGAGCCAACGCCGGCTGCTCTTAGTCTTGGCCATTACCAGATATGCGGTTGATCCCTTCTCGGAAGCCCATCCTCGACAACGGTGCGATGAACCGGCTTCTGACGATAGTTTAGGCTAACACAGCCAAAGCACCCGGCCGGCCTCAATGCGCGGACGGGGTCGCCAATCGCGATGCGCAAACAGCTCCGCCCCAAAAAAAAGCGGGGCCGAAGCCCCGCGTTACTCTAGCCCGCGAAAAGCCTGCTTGGGTCAGCCGGCCTTAAGCGTCCAGGAAGCGCACCAGCCGGCGGCATTGACAGCCTTGCCGGGGAAGAGCTGACAGGGGCGCCACTCGCCCTCGGCAGCCTGCACGAACTGGCAGTTTATGCAGTTCTGCTCCTCGGGCGGCGCACCGGGACGAGCAGCACCGGCACGATCGGCGGCTGCGGCGTCGTGCTTGTATTTGAGCGCGATCGCGGTAGGGTCGGTCGCCTCGTCAACATGCGGCAGATCTTCCGCTTGAGCGGCTGCCATACCCACCAGGTTCATCAGCGGAACGGCGGCCAGGCCACCCATCATCAATTTAACGGCGTCACGACGGCTCTTGTTCATCGGCTTATCGGACATGGCTGTCTTCTCCTTTACGGGTGAAATTGGGACCACCGACCATGATTCGGAGGCCGGCCGGCATTTTGCACCATTGATGCGCAAAACGCGAGCCGGTCAATTCAAATAGGTTCCGGCTCCGATCAAACGCCGCTGCCAATAGTCAGCGTTAATGCTGGACAGGCGTACCTGCTTTTTCGAAGTGGAGGCATGGACGAACCGCTTATCGTCTACCATCAAACCAACGTGATGCAGGCCACGCCGGATCCTGAAGAAAACCAGATCGCCGGCTTGCGCCTTCGCCGGATGGACCGGCGTCGCGGCTCTGCGCTGGTCCGTCGAGACCCGCGGGATCCGGACCCCGGCTTCGCCATATGCATGTTGCGTCAGCGCACTGCAATCCAAGGCCTTACCCGGCGACTCGGCACCATATTTGTAACGGGTGCCGATCTGAGACAGCGCCGCCATAACCACTTTGTTCCGCGCCCCTCCATCGTCCTTCGATACCGTCTCACTCTTGCCACCACCTGTTCCTGCGCACCCTTGCAGCAGAAGTCCGAGTCCCAGCAAGCCAAGCCCCAACGACAGAAGATTGTTGCGCTTCATCTTAAAGTAGTTTCCTCAGTTTATTGGCTAACTTATTGTAGTTTTTATTAATAGTATCCCAATATTGATTTGTCAACCTATTTGTATTTCCCCACCGACCCGCTGTGGCGCTCAGTCAAGTTTTCCGCCGCAAGGGATGGAGCCGGAAATGGTCCGAAGTAACGGATAGAATTCATCTAATACCCTGTGCCCAGCGTCGTCGATGGAACCGGCGCCGGGTACGCACAGCTCGACCGCAGCGGCACCGTATTAAACGCGCACGCGTCGATAACCATCTAATAAAATGAGCTTTTTTAGCCTGGAGGCCTTTTGAGACCCACCCACTCACGGAGCGCCTCCGCAAAGCTTTCCTATCTCGCCACGCGCCTGCCTTGGTGGGGCGCTTTGCTGTGCGCGCTGGCGACTTATGTGCTCCTGCACCCCATCGCGATACTGCAGATGCCGGCACCATCGGGGGTTGTGGATGTGGCAGCCACTGTCCTAGCCCGGATCTTTATCTTTTTGGCCCAGATCGGGCAGTACCTGTTGCCCTTGGTTTTCCTGGCAAGCGCAACGATTTCCGGCTTCGACCGCTGGAAACGCGGCGACTTGCGCGAATCCGTGGCACAGGACACGTCGGGATCGATGCTCCGCGGCCTGCGCTGGCCGGACTTTGAGCTTCTGGTGGGCGAGGCATTCCGGCGCCAAGGCTACAAAGTTGCAGCGCCGGGCACAGGCATGTCCGAGAGCGGAAATGGGCTGGAGATGACGAGGAACAATCGGCTCTATCTGGTCGATTGCACGGACTGGCGATCATGGAGGGCCGGCGCAGGCGCCGTTCGCCAGCTCTGCGATTGCGTGACAACGACAGGGGCGCAAGGCGGGTTCGCCGTCACATCGGGACAGTTTACGCCGGAAGCCAAACATTTCGCCGCCGACAAGAACATAGCGCTCATCGACGGACGCCAATTCAAGGAGCTCATCCGGTCGGAGGCACGGGCCACGCAAGACGACCCAAATTTCTCGCCGGGCAATCCAGTATCTACGCTCGCGGCAAGTGCGGGCCGGATCGCGCGCGGACTTCGGCGACAAGAGCCGCAAACCGACATCCTGGAGCGACCAAATCGAGCCGACGCGTCGCCGTCGGCGGACGCATTTCTCGGCCCCGTCCCGATCTCCCCGGACGCATTGCCCCATGTTACGGCGGACGCCGAAACAGCAGCCGGGGCACAACTGAGCGCGTTGATCCGGGAAGAGCGGAACATGGACGCCGGGATCGAGCTTTCAGCGCCGCCGGTTCAGGTTGACGAGCGGCGGGCACCGCGCAAGCGGTTGCCGCGTCCGAGGATTCGGTTACGAAAGATCGCCGACATCATCGGGATGCTCCTCGCCATCGGCCTCCTCTGGAACACCTACGAATGGTTTGGACAGCTACCCGAAGCGCCCACCGATTGGCCCTGGTCGTTGCTGGGGGGCGGCAACGACGCGGGCCTGCTGGCCAGACGTTTAGAGGGAATTGAGCTGTCCGAATCCGGCACGCGGTTAAAGGAAGACGATCGTCCGCTGGGGCAATTCCAGTTCGGTCCTCCGGGGCGCATCGCCGACCTGAAGCCGCTCGTTCCCGGGCCCGGATCTTATGGCAGCCTCCGCGAGCTGGAGGCGGCCTTCGAGGCCAAGTACGTACCGCCGCCGGAGTGTTACACCTGGGAGTCCAACAAACAGATGGTCAGGTGTGGCAATCACCGGATACGCGCCCGCCGAGGGTTCATCGCAAGCGGCGGAGAGGAAACGCCTATGCTTTTCGGAAGTTGGGAAGAGCCAAGCGAGAACTGGCGCCCCTACGAGGAGTGGGTTCAGCAACAAGGAGGGGGAACACAATGGCAACCGTACCCCTCCGCAGAGCGAGAACGGCAGCAAGCAGACGGACGTGAATTCGTGCAGCCCGGGGCACGCGAGTACGTCCTGGAGCCCAACGAGGACCGGCGCACGGCAGATGACCGGCGGTCGGGGCGGCAATCAGACCCAGAGCACGATCCGCAACGAAGCTGGCAACAGGAATCCGCCGCGGATTGGCGACAAGACTTCTCCCGTGACTGGGGACAGGAGTCGGTCGACCCGCCGCCGCTGGCGCCGCGGGAAAACTGGAACCAGGAGTGGGTACGCGGACCGGAACCGGCACGAGATATGGGCTGGCGGGCGGAATCGCGCCAGCAACCCGGGCAGTCTCCCAAAGCAGACTCGGGGCAAGATTGGCGGCGGGACTGGGTACGGGGCACGCAAGCGGAAGATGAGGGAGACTTGCGACCTAGTTGGGAGCCCGCGCCGGTGGAAAACCGCCATTGGGTAGACGACCTCTAATGGAGAAAGCGACCCTGTTTCTCGCCGCGAAACCGCTCCCGATACCAATTGCGTAGATTTGCGCTCATAAGCGGGCAATCCCCGTTTTCAGGATCACCCACTAAAAAGCGAGATCACCAAATGAGCCGAATGACCGCAGTTTGGCATCAGTCCGCCAGGATAGTGCGCCGAGCGATCGAGCCTCTCGTGCTCTACGACCTGCTGTTCAAGGTCTTCGGTCTGCTGGTGATGACACCGCTGACCGCTCTGGCCCTGGAGCGCCTTATCGCCACCAGCGGCCGCCTCTCGGTAACCAACGCGGACATCGCAGGCTTTCTGATCTCTCCGTGGGGACTGTTGTTTCTGTTCGTTGCCGGGTCCTTCAGCCTGACGTCGCTATTTGCCGAAGAGGCCGGCCTGATGCACATAACGGCAAAGACGACGCGGACAGAGCAGGAGGGATGGCTAAGCGCGCTTCGGCTGGTCATCTCCGCCCTGCCCCGCCTGCTCACGGTGGCCGCCACCCAGGTCGGTATCCTGATGCTCTGGATCCTACCCTTGGTGGCAGTCGGCGGCGGAGCCTATCTAGCCCTGCTCACGGAGCACGACATCAACTGGTACCTCACGGAGCGCCCGCCTGCTTTCTGGGGCGCCGTCGTCATCGGTGTCCTGCTGGCGACCGCGGCACTCGTTGTCTTCAGTGTTCTGCTCGTCCGCTGGGCCCTGGCCGTGCCCTTGTGCCTGTACGAAGGCCTGACCTACCGATCGGCCCTGATCCGCAGCAGTGACCTCATACGCGGGCACAAGAAGCGCGCCGCCGTCCTGGTCCTCGGTTGGATTACTGCAGCGGTCTTGGTTTCCTCGGCAGTGATGCTGATGCTCGATCAGGGCGTCGGTTTGCTGCTCTCCCTGTTCGACAGCGTGAGCACGCTGATCGTGATGACTGCGCTCTCGATCGGGGTGCTGACCGTCGCCGGAGCCGCCCTGTCCTTCGTCGCCTTCGCCGGCTACAGCTTTATCGTCATCCACCTCTACCAGGAGCTCGGTGGCCGGTTCCCGTCAGAGGCGTCAACGGCGGATGAGGCAGCGCCGGCGCGGAGGATTGGGAAGCCGGCGGTGACGACGACCCTGCTGGTGGCCGCCGGCATCTCTGCACTGATCGTCGACAACGCCGTGAGCAGTTTGTCCATCGGCCGGGACGTGAAGATCACCGCCCACCGGGGCAGCTCCCTGAAGGCCCCGGAGAACAGCCTGAGTGCCATCCGTCAAGCCATCGAGGACGGTGCGGATTTCGCCGAAATCGACGTTCAGGAGACGGCGGACGGGACTCTGGTGCTGCTCCATGACACCGACCTGATGCGCGTTGCCGGCGTCAACGCAAAGATCTGGGAGGTCGAGTACCAACAGATCAAGGACCTGGACGCGGGGAGCTGGTTCTCCCCCGAGTTCGCCGGCGAGCCCATCCCCACCCTGCAGCAGGCCATCGACCTTGTCCGCGGACACCTGCGGCTCAATGTCGAGCTCAAGTACAACGGCCACGACGTGCGCCTTGCCGAGCGCACCGCAGAGATGGTTCGCGCGAACGGATTCGTCGAGGCATGCGTCATCACGTCACTGCACAACGCCGGCCTGCAACGGACGCGCGAGGTGGCACCAGATATCGAGATCGGACAAATCGTCACCGTCTCCATCGGCGATTTCGTAAAGCTGGATGTGGATTTTTTGAGCATCAACGCCGGCGTCGCCACACCCGAGCAGGTGAGGCGCAATCGGAGCGCGGGCCTGGACACCCACGTCTGGACCGTCAACGACAAGGCATCCATGGCCCGCATGATCGAGCGCGGGGTCAACAACATCATCACGGATGAGCCCGCACTGCTGCGCCAAGTTATCGACGAGCGGTCCAAGCTCTCCGATGGCGAGTTGCTGCTGCTGGCCCTGAGCGCCCGACTGCGGGCCGATCCGGAATAAGCGCCCCGACCCTATAGTCCCGCAGTGCGCTCTCATCGAGGGTGCTGTCGCGCCGTTCTCGTTAGAATGGCCCCATGATCGATGAACAAACCCCATTCGCGAGCCTTTCGCCGGACCTGGTTCTGGATGCGACGGAGAGCCTTGGACTCGCAACCGACGGGCGCCTGCTGGCACTGAACAGCTACGAGAACCGAGTCTACCAAGTAGGGCTCGACGAAGGCGCTCCGGTAATCGTCAAGTTCTACCGACCCGCCCGCTGGTCGGATGCCGCGATCCTGGAGGAGCACAGCTTCACCTGGGAGCTGGCGAATCGAGAGATCCCGGCGGTACCTCCCGCACGCATCGCCGGCGGCACCCTACACGACCACGAGGGCTTCCGTTTCTCCGTGACCCCTCGCCGCGGCGGACGGACCCCCGAGCTGAGTGACCCGCACGTGCTGGAGTGGATAGGGCGATTCATCGGGCGCATCCACGCCGTCGGGGAGGCGCTGGCCTTCCAGCAGCGTCCCACCCTGGACATCGCCAGCTTCGGCGAGGAGTCCCGCGAGTACCTGCTCACCAACAGCTGGATTCCGATGGACTTGGAGGCCGCTTACCGCAGCGTCTCCGAGCACGCCCTCACCGGCGTCCGCCATTGCTTCGAACGAGCCGGAGAGATCCGGCGGCTGCGCCTGCATGGGGACTGCCACGTGGGCAACATGCTCTGGACCGATGAGGGGCCCCACTTTGTGGACTTCGACGACACCCGCATGGGTCCCGCGATACAGGACCTCTGGATGCTGCTGTCCGGCGAGCGCACCGAGATGGTCGCGCAACTCGGCCACATCCTGGCGGGCTATGAGGACTTCCGCATACTGGATCGGCGCGAGCTGCACCTGGTGGAGGCGCTGCGCACCCTACGCCTGCTCCATTACTCCGCATGGATTGCCCGCCGCTGGAACGACCCCGCCTTCCCCGCCGCCTTCACCTGGTTCGACACCCAACGCTATTGGCAGGACCGCATCCTGGAGCTAAGAGAGCAGATCGCGACCATGGAGGAAGGACCCTTGTGGGCGGTTTGAGCCTTCGACGTTGCCCGTCAACCTGCCCAATCTCTCGGAACCTGCGCAGCGAACAAACCGAGACGGCGGGCACGAAACCAGGAAAATCAGTCAGCAATATTCTTCAAGAATAAATGGTTGTGGCAATAATTTAGAATTTACTTTATAATTTCCACATCAAATTTCAGGTTGACGATCGTCATTCCGCCGATCCTTAGCTTGAGGGTGAGCGACGATTATGTGTTGGGTCTTCATAACCCGAACCGGCTCAATCGAATCACTCCCCCAGCTCCCGCGCGCCGGCGCGCTTCCTGCCGTCTCGTCGTCAACGCGAGACAGTCCAGGGGGCGCTGCTGAGACAACCTCCGAGAGTCCTGCAACCCCGAAAATTTGCTGCAGCGCACATTAACCGCATCTGTAATACGGTATTGTCGAACCCAACCCTAAAAGAGGAGGTGCTTCGATGTTGGAGATCACCCAGGAAGTCCTGGAGCAGGTAGACCCGCTGCTTGATGCCGGCGATACGGTATCCGCAGGGGAGCTGCTCTTGGTGTTGGACCGGACCTCCCTAACTGCGTTGCTTATCCACGTTCTGCGGGAGAGAGGCGCGGCGGTCGCCGAAGCGCTTGCGGCGACCTACCTCAACGCAACCGCGGATAGCACGCAACAGGCAAAAGCTGCTTAGGAGTAGTTCAATATGTACTCGAATTTAGCTGCGGATAACACGCTAAGGGTTAAGAACGAGCAAAACTCCGAGCTGTCGGATTCTGAAGAGATACTTTTTCGCAACTTCCGTCCCGACGGGGATGATGAAGCGCAGATGCGCGATCTGGTGTTCAACAACGCCTTCCTGGGCCAGCCGATTGACGCCATTGGCCCCTCCAAACAATGGTTCTGCGATGTCGTTCTCAGCCCTTACATACGACACGAGTCCGAGAATATCCACGTCGCCGTTCACAAGCCCAGCGGGCGTCTGATCGGGTACCTCACGGGATCGACCGGCGGACAGCAGTTCGAGAAAACCCAGTACAACTGGGTGCGCAAGCAGGTCATATCCCTGGCCGTTTCGCTAACCATGCCCTGGACTTTCTTCGATCAATCCAGCCGGCTGTTCGCCGCGCATGTCATCTTCAAAGGAGAACGGGAACGCCCGAGCCACCCGCAAACCGGTGTGCACTGGCATTATCAGGTCAGCATGGATTTCCGTGGTCAGGGCCTCGGTACGAAGCTTTTGCAACGATTCACGAACGACGCGGTACAAGCCGATTTCGAACTCATCTGGGCGGAAGTGATGGCTTACGATCAAAAACCCCAGGAGTACTTCGAGGAGCGCGGCTGGTCGATTTATGACGCGAGGCCGACCGAGATATTCGGCAATCACGTCGACTTCCCTGTCGAGGTGTTGTGTATCACCAAACCCCTGTCGTCATTCGAAGGGCTCGCCCGCTAGGGGAGAATCTCGATTGGCGTGCCGTCGGGGATGTAGCTCCAGATCTCGTCGATGGCCAGGTTTGACACGGCTATGCAGCCCTGCGTCCAATCCTCTTTGCTGACGGCCCGACGAAGCGCACTGTCTCGAGCGCCGTTTGGTTGCCCGTGAACCATGATCATGCCGCCCGGATCGATTCCGTTTCTCGTGGCATGGAGCTTGTCCCGGTAGTTCGGGTAGGAGACGTGGAGCGCCTTGCGAAACTTGCTGCCGGGATTGCGCCAGTCGATGTAGTACCGTCCCTCAGGCGTACGCCCATCCCCCTGGCGTTGTTTGTGGCCGTCCGGCCGGAAGCCGAGCGAGATGTTGTACGTCCGAAAGGGCTTGTCCTTTTTGACCAGATACAGCTTGCGTTCGGATTTCTTCACCACGACCTTGTCGGCGAAAAGTCCGCTGTATTCCCGTTTCTCGGCTGCGGTGACCTCCCGACCCTGCTTCGACAGGAAATCCGGCATGAAGGACATGGCGCTAACAGTGGTATTTACGCCAACGACGGCGACAAGAAAGATTAGAAGTGCTGTCACTCTGGGCATGGGCACAAGCTCATTTCTTCCAATAACTTATGGAATTATAACGCCATTCAAACTCGATTTTCCAGGCAGATGCATTCTAATGCACAGTCGAGGCTGCGCACCACATCGTACCATTTGGTCCACAACCGCCACAGGCAATCACGAAATCCCGACCGAATGAGCTTTCGAGAATCGGTCAGCTCAACCGCCTTCTATGCCAGGTCGCGGGCTACTCGAAACGCAACATGGAATCAATCCTCCGCGCTCTTTCGATCAATGCGGTCCGATCCCGAAGCCCCCGCGGCACGGTCGAGCTCTTGCAGGCGCGCCAGCTTCTCACGGATGCGGATCTCCAACCCGCGCTCCACGGGCAAGTAGTAACGCGGTCGGTGCAACCCCTCGGGAAAGTAGTCCTCCCCTGCGGCGTATCCGTCCGGCTCGTCGTGCGCATAGCGGTAACGCTTGCCGTATCCCAGCTCCTTCATCAGGCGGGTGGGAGCGTTTCGCAGGTGCACCGGGACCTCCAGGGATCCGGACTGCCTGGCCCCCTCCAGAGCGGCGTTCCAGGCCTTGTAGACCGCGTTGCTCTTGGCTGCGCAGGCCAGGTAAACCACTGCCTGAGCGATAGCAAGCTCGCCCTCCGGGCTTCCCAGACGGTCCTGCACGTCCCAGGCGTTCAGGGCCAGCTCCAGGGCCCGCGGATCGGCGTTGCCGATGTCCTCGGAGGCCATGCGCACCACGCGTCGGGCGATGTAGAGTGGATCGCAGCCTCCGTCGATCATGCGTGCCAGCCAGTAGAGGGCTGCGTCCGGCGCCGAGCCGCGCACGGACTTGTGCAGGGCCGAGATCTGATCGTAGAAGATGTCGCCGCCCTTGTCGAAGCGCCGGGTATGCCCGACGATCAGCTCCGCGACGACCTCGGCACCGATCGGGGGCCATCGGTCAGGTCCGCCGCAAGCTCCAAGCAGGTTCAGAGCGCGCCGCGCGTCCCCGTCCGCCGCCTCGGCCATTAGCCGCCGCTGATCGGCGTCCAGTGACAGCTCCCGCGCGCCGAGCCCACGCTCGGGGTCCTGCAGGGCGCGGTCGATGATCCGCTCCAGATCTTCGGTCTGCAGGGACTTGAGCACATAGACCCTGGCCCGCGACAGCAAGGCGTTGTTGAGCTCGAAGGAGGGGTTTTCGGTGGTCGCGCCGATGAAGATCAGGGTCCCCTCCTCCACGTGCGGCAAAAAGGCGTCCTGTTGGCTCTTGTTGAAGCGGTGAACCTCGTCGATGAAGAGGATGGTCCCGCGCCCCTGAAGGTCACGGATCTTGCGCGCCTCGGACACGGCCTCGCGGATGTCCTTTACACCGCTAAGCACCGCGGATAGCTTGAGGAAATGGGCGCCCGAGTAAGCGGCAAGAAGACGCGCCAGGGTGGTCTTGCCGGTTCCCGGCGGCCCCCAGAACACCATGGAATGGGGTCTGTCCCCCTCGATTGCCCGGCGCAAGGGCTTGCCCGACGCAAGCAGATGGGATTGACCGCAAATCTCATCCAGGGTGCGCGGACGCATACGATCCGCCAGGGGGGCCGCGGGCGGATCGGGCGGCTCAAGGACGCTTGTCGGCACGTCTAATCACCCGCGGCACTTGCTTCTTCGCCCTGCAATTTCTTCCTGGCCCCTACGTCTTTAGCCCTCACTCCGATCTTCTCAGTCTAACTGAAGGAAATCTCCCCCGGTGGACTGCTTGAGACGGAACAGGCCTTCCTTGAGGCTGGGATTGCGCTTGGTCCCGGTGAAGCTGATGCGCGTGAGCTGACCGAAGCTGTCTTCCATCAGCAGGGTGTCCAGGCGCTTGCCGATGAAACCGATGCGAATCCTGACCACCTGGGTATCGGCCTTCTTGGGTATCAGCTCTACCCATTCGCGCTCGTCCCCACCGTCCCAACGCGAGACCCTGAAGTGCCTGTCGACGGGCTCCTCGGCGGCAAGGAGCTGGGCAGGGGTACCGTGCAAGGCCTTCTTCTGACTCTGATGGGAGACCTGATCCAGCTCCAGGTCGTGCAGCCAGACACGCTTGCCGTCGGCGACGATGACCTGCTTGACCGGGCTGTCGTACTCCCAACGGAACTTGCCCGGCCGCTTGAGGTACATGTTGCCCCTGGACTTGGCCATACGGCCACCGTCTGCGCTCAGGGTTGTCTGCTCGAACCGGGAGCTCAGGGTACGAAGCCCCTTCAGGTAGTCCTCCAGGACCTCGCCACCCGCCACGGCCGTCGCGGTCCCGGCGGGCAGAATTACCAGCAGGCCCGCGCAGATTCCCCACAGCGTGGACAGTCCACACCCGCAACCAAAGTACCTCAGCGTCACTGCAATCAGTGGTCTAGTCCGCAGCATTGGTCTCATCCTGGTAACTTGGGAGTCGCAGTATAGAACCGCAAAGGCGCAAAGGACGCAAAGATTTCTGAACTTGGCCCGCCGGCGCCAACCAACCGACGATTGAGACAGGCGCGGAACGTCCTAAGCAAAAAGAACCTTCCCGCTCTTCGCGCCTCTTTGGCTATAGAGCCGTACGCGATCAATCCCCCGGCGGAGGCGGCGCCAGGACCTCCCGATTGCCGTTGGTCTCCGCGGGCCCCACGACACCGATGCGCTCCATCTCCTCGATCATGCGGGCCGCCCGGTTGTAGCCGATCTTGAGCCGGCGCTGCACACCTGAGATGGAAGCGCGGCGGGTCTCGGTAACGATCTGCACCGCCTCGTCGAACAGGGGATCCTGGTCCTCCGTGTCGCCGCGGGGCTCCGGATCGATGCCCGGGATGGCCTCCCCGGTCTCCTGCAGGACGGTGTCGATGTAGTCCGGCTCGCCCATCTGCTTGAGGTAGTCCACCACGCGGTGCACCTCCTGATCGTCCACGAAGGCCCCGTGCACGCGCTGAGGAAAGCTGGTTCCCGGGGGGAGATACAGCATGTCCCCCCACCCAAGGAGGTTCTCCGCACCCATCTGATCGAGGACGGTCCGCGAGTCGACCCGGGAGGAGACCTGGAAGGCCATGCGGGTGGGGATATTGGCCTTGATCAGACCGGTGAGCACGTCCACCGACGGCCGCTGGGTGGCCAGCAGCAGGTGGATACCCGAGGCACGCGCCTTCTGCGCCAGGCGCGCAATCAGCTCCTCGACCTTCTTGCCCACCACCATCATCATGTCCGCCAGCTCGTCGATGATGACCACGATGTAGGGCAGATGCGTCAGGTGCGGCGCCTCCTCGTTCTCATCCACATCCAGCCCGCCGTGCTCGGTGACGAACAGGGGATCGGGGATCGGCTCGCCGGCGGCCTCCGCGTCCGCGACCTTGCGGTTGTAGCCGCCGATGTTGCGCACGCCGAGCTGGGCCATCAAACGGTAACGGCGCTCCATCTCGGCCACGCACCAGCGCAGGGCGTTAGCGGCCTCTTTCATGTCGGTGACTACGGGGGTCAGCAGATGAGGAATGCCCTCGTAGACCGAGAGCTCCAGCATCTTGGGATCGACCATGATCAGACGCACGTCTTTCGGGCTGGCCTTGTACACAAGGCTCAGGATCATGGCATTGATGGCCACCGACTTACCCGAGCCCGTGGTACCGGCGATCAGGGCGTGTGGCATGCGGGCAAGGTCGGCGCTTACCGGCTGTCCCGAGATGTTGGTGCCCATGGCCAGGGTCAAGGGAGACTTGGCATCCTGATAGGATTTGTCGTTCAAAACCTCACTCAGGAAAACCGTCTCGCGCTGCTCGTTTGGAATCTCCAGGCCGATGACCGACTTGCCCGGAATGACCTCCACCACACGTACGCTCACGGTGGAAAGCGCCCGGGCGATATCCTTAGACAACCCGGTGATCTTGCTCACCTTGGTCCCGGGCGCGAGCTGGAGCTCGAACAGGGTCACCACGGGACCGGGGAGCACCGCCACCACCTCGACGGCGACGCCAAAGTCCGCCAGCTTGATCTCCACCTGGCGCGAGAGCTCCTCGAGCATCTCTTTGGTGTAGCCCTTTCCGCTCTTACGCGGCGGGTCCAAGAGCTCCAGGGGCGGACTCTCCCCGTCACCGAGGAACTGGGGAATCTGCATCTGCTGCTCTTTCTTCGATGCGGGAGCCAGAGCCGCCTTTTGCTTCTTGCTTTTCGCGGGCTTGTCGACCAGTTGCCCGACCTCCCAGGGGGTCTCTTGGACAGTGGATGCCTCAGAGATCGGTTCTGGATGGAAGGGCTCGGCGACATCCGGGGCCTCGAGCAACACAGGCTCGCTCGGCTGCGGCTCACTTTGTCCGATCAGGCGGCGCGGGCGCAAAGCCCCGAGACCATCCCGCACCCAGCGGAACAGAGTAAGCATCGATCCCCCCAGGCCATCCAGCACCGACAGCCAGGAGACACCGGTGAACAGCCTGAAGCCGGCGAGGAAAAGTCCGACTAGAAACAGGGTCGCACCCTTCTCGCTGAAAGCCTGAATCATGCGCTCTCCGATGAGCAGTCCCAACCCGCCCCCGGTCCCGTTAGGCAGGTCCGCGCCGATCCCCGGCAGGTGGATGCTGGCGAATGCACAGCCAGCGGCCAAGGTGAACAAGAAGCCGAACCAGCGCAGGGCCAGCTTGTGCAGCCTGGTCTCGGGCTCGGGCTCGGGCTTGCGGAAGACCAGATAACCACTCCAGGCGACCATGACCGGGATCAGGTAGGCGAGGAAACCGAATAGATACAGTGCGACGTCGGAGAACCAGGCGCCGGCCCTGCCCCCGGCGTTACCGACAAGCTCACCGTGCCCGACGTGGGACCAGCCAGGATCCTGGGGCGAATAGCTCGCCAGGGCAAGCACCAGGTAGACGGCAACACAGATCAAGGTCCACATGGCACCTTCGCGTATACCGCGCTGCAAATAGTCGCTGAAGCCCAATTCTCCAACCCGAGTTGCCTGCGTCACAGTCTAAGTCCTCCGTATTCCGCGGGATATTATAGCGTTACAATGGCTTCTTCGTGCAATTTCAAGAGCACGCCGACAGTTTGCTTTACCGGGACCGGCCCAAACCGTACCATGCGGAGACTTTGCCGCACCGAACGCCGGTTGCAGCCTCAAACCCGCCGCCCGCCAGGATGCTGTGCCAGAGCTGCAGCAGAGGGCCGGCCCGAGCGCTAGGAGCATCACGATCGTGAGCGAAACCAAACACTGCCGCCTGCTCATTTTAGGTTCCGGTCCCGCCGGGTACGCCGCGGCCGTCTACGGCGCGCGCGCCAACCTGAGTCCCGTAGTCGTCACCGGCCTGGAGCAGGGAGGCCAGCTGATGACCACCACCGACGTGGACAACTGGCCGGGGGACCCGGACGGCGTCCAGGGACCGGATCTCATGGACCGGATGCGCCGCCACGCCGAACGCTTCGAGACCGAGATCGTCTTCGACCACATCAACCGGGTCGACCTCTCCGAACGCCCTTTTCGCCTCACCGGCGACTCGGGCGTCTACACCTGCGACGCCCTGATTATCGGCACGGGTGCGAGCGCCATGTATCTGGGTATGCCTTCGGAGCAGGAATTCCGTGGCCGAGGCGTATCCGCCTGCGCCACCTGCGACGGCTTCTTTTACAAGAACCAAAAGGTAGCCGTCATCGGCGGCGGCAACACAGCGGTTGAGGAGGCGCTCTATCTGTCAAACATCGCCTCCGAAGTGACCCTGGTGCATCGCCGGGATGCCCTGCGGGCGGAGAAGATCCTGCAGAAGCACCTGCTGGAGAAGGCCGAGAACGGCAACGTCAAGATCGAGTGGGACAGCGTTCTGGACGAAGTCTTGGGCGACCCGACGGGCGTGACTGGAATTCGCATCAAGAACGTGAAGGACGACTCCACCAAGGACATCGAGCTGATGGGCGTATTCATCGCCATTGGCCACAGCCCGAACACCGAGATCTTCGAGGGTCAGCTCGAGATGGACAACGGCTACATCAAGGTCCAAAGCGGCGCCGAAGGAAATGCGACCCAGACCTCGATACCGGGCGTGTTCGCCGCCGGCGACGTAATGGATCACGTATACCGCCAAGCCATCACCTCCGCTGGCACCGGCTGCATGGCGGCGCTGGATGCGGAGAAGTTTCTGGACGCCTTGGAAAAGGCGTAACTCATTGCGGCAATGCCAATCGGTTGAGCAGCAGCTTCCAACGACAAATTAGCTTGTTGGCTTTCTCCGTAAGCACGCACGCGCCATCGACGAGATACCGGCGTCGGACTGGAACCGGTTGGTGGACTCGGACGCACCCTTCCTGCGGCACGAATTCCTCGTCGCCCAGGAGCACCACGACTGCGTGGGCGCGCAGCTCGGCTGGCTGCCCCGCCACCTGGTCCTGAGGGACGAGACCGGGGCTCTAGTGGCGGCGGCACCTTGTTATCTCAAGTTCAACTCCTACGGCGAGTTTGTGTTCGACTGGGGCTGGGCCGACGCGTACCGGCGCGCCGGACTCGACTATTACCCCAAGCTGCTGGTCGCCTCCCCTTACACTCCCGCAACCGGCATGCGCATTCTGACCGGTGGCTCCCCCCGGCGCGCCGACTTTGCCGCCGCGCTCATACGCGGCGCCGGCGAGGTGGCCGAGAGACTGGGCGTCTCCTCCATGCACTGGCTGTTCACGTCGGAAGAGGAGACGCATTGGCTCGAGCGTGGGGGGCTGATGCTGCGGATGGGTTGCCAGTACCATTGGGAAAACCGAGACTACGGCAGCTTCGACGATCTGTTGGCCGAGCTCACCGCGGCCAAGCGCAAGAAGATCAAGCGCGAGCGCCGACGTGTCCGGGAGGCGGGGATCGAGTTTCGCGTCCTGCGCGGAGGGGACGTTTGCGAGGAGCAGTGGACGCTGTTCCACGACCTGTACCGGGGTACCTTCGACAAGCGCGGAGGTATACCGACCTTGTCGTTGGGCTTCTTCCGTGAGATTGCCCGTACCATGGGCGACAACCTGCTGCTGGTGCTTGCCTATCGTCACGCAAAGCCCGTCGCCGCCGCCTTCAATCTGATCGGCGCGCGCACCCTTTACGGTCGCCATTGGGGCTGCTTCGAGGAGTTTCACAGCCTGCACTTCGAGGCCTGCTATTATCAGGGGCTGGACTATTGCATCGCGAACGGCCTGCAGCGCTTCGAGCCCGGCGCCCAGGGTGAGCACAAGATCAGCCGCGGCTTTCTTCCCACCCGCACCTGGTCCGCGCATTGGATCGCAAACGAGCGTTTCCGCTCCGCCATCGGCAGCTTCCTCGACCGGGAGCGGGAGGATATGGAGGACTACTTGATCGAGATGCAGGCCCGCAGTCCTTACAGGCAGCAGACAGGGTCTCGAACAGCTACCCGGCAACACGGGCTCTGATGCTTTACCTCCTCGATCCGAAGGATCCCCGGGCGCCTTTCCCGGATGTGGACTTGGCGGAAACAGGAGCCTGACGGACTGCTCGCCGTGGGCGGAGACTTGAGCGCGACCCGCCTGATCAACGCCTATCGGCGGGGGATCTTCCCCTGGTTCGGCGACGGCGACCCCATCCTCTGGTGGTCTCCCGACCCCAGGACGGTGCTCGTGCCAGACCGGCTCCGCGTCTCCAGAAGCCTGCATAAAACCCTGCGCAGGGGCCGGTTCGGTGTGAGCATGGACCGGGACTTCGACGCCGTCATTCAAGCCTGCGCGGAGCCCCGAGACGAAGACGGCGGCACCTGGCTGGTGCCGGATATGATCAATGCCTACCAACGCCTCCACGCGCATGGCCTTGCCCACTCCGTGGAGGTCTGGCAGAACGGCGCACTGGCGGGGGGGCTCTACGGTGTCGCTATCGGGCGAGTGTTCTTCGGCGAATCCATGTTCACCCGCATCAGCGACGCCTCCAAGGTGGCTCTGGTCCATCTGTGCCGGACGCTCTCGGAGCAAGGCTTCCGGCTCATCGACTGTCAGGTGCTCACAGGCCACCTGATCCGCATGGGCGCACGAGCAGATATCCCGCGCAGCCTTTTCGCAATTGCTCGAACGCTGGTGTCCCCTTCCGGACTGGCGGGGCAACTGGGATGACGGGCGGATCACGACGCCGAAGCCGCTGGCCCCGCAAGCCACGAACGCGCAGTGAGCGTGTCCGACCTCTACCGGCGCCCCCCGACGCTGCGCCTGTACATCACCGACTGGCACGACTGCTCCGTACCTCCCCGACCCACGCGCCAGGACCCTGTTCGTGGACCCTTCGACGCCCATGGACGGTGATACCTACCAAGCGCTGCTGGCGCAGGGATTCCGGCGCAGCGGTGCGCACATCTACCGCCCGGCCTGCGGCGCCTGCGAGCGCTGCGTCCCGGTACGGGTCCCGGTGTGGGATTTCGCCCCCAACCGATCTCAACGGCGCAACCTGACCAAGAACCGCAATCATCTGGTGCTCCACGACCGCCCCGCCGCATTCAACCATGAGCACTTTGCGCTCTATCGCGCCTACGTGCGCAGCCGACACCCCGACGGGAGCATGGCCGAGGCCTCGGAGGCAAGCTACCGAGCCTTCCTGGTCGCACCCTGGGGCGGCGATACCCGCTTCCTGGAGCTGCGCCTCGGCAGCCGGCTAGCAGCGGTGGCCGTCACCGACCGGCTTCCGGGGAGCCTCTCCGCCGTCTACACATTCTTCGACCCGGGGCTCTCCGACCGCGCCCTCGGGACCTACGCCATCCTTCGCCAGATCGATGAGGCAAGAGCTCTCGGGCTGGCGCATCTGTATCTGGGCTACTGGATCGGAGAATGCCGCAAGATGAGCTACAAGGACTGCTTTCGCCCCGTGGAGGCCCGAATCGGGGAGCGCTGGCTGCGGTACGACCGGGACATCCACATCGGCTGACCGACGATGTGCAGTCGCAAAAATGACTTCAAGGCAGCACCGAGAGCTGTGCTATCATTGCGGCCTTTTATGGCAAGGCACCCCCTGCGCGCAGTACGACCGATTGATGGCTAAAGAAGACGTAATCCAAATGGAAGGTACGGTGGTCGACACCCTGCCCAACACTATGTTTCGCGTGGAGCTCGAGAACGGCCACGTGGTTACCGCCCACATCTCCGGGAAGATGCGAAAGCACTACATCCGCATCCTGACGGGAGACAAGGTGACGGTAGAGCTCACTCCGTACGACCTGACCAAGGGACGAATCACCTACCGCGCCCGCTGATTCCGCCTTCGGGCTTTTTCCCTTTTTCGCGGACTCGCCGCGCCGCGGGGTCAGCCGAAGCGCGGCTGGCGAGCACTGCTTGTCGGCAGCGGCATCCTCTCCCCGGCACGAGCAGTGCCGCGCTCCTTGATCGAGACGAGATTCGCCAGTACCGGCTATCGGCCTCGTCGCACTTGATCAATGCAGCGGACGATCTCCGTACTCGAACACCAACTCTCCATTCTCGACATGGACCCGCACCGATCCCCCGTTGGTCAGGGCGCCGAACAGAATCTCGTTGGCCAGCGGCTTCTTGATGTGGTTCTGAATCACCCGCGTCATGGGCCTGGCGCCCATCTGCAGATCATAGCCCTTCTCCGCCAGCCAGGCGCGCGCGTCGGCATCCACCGTTAGACCAACCTTTTTCTCGGCGAGCTGTTGCTCCAGCTCGAAGATGAACTTGTCCACCACGTTGGCAATGGTCGAGGACCCGAGGGAGGCGAACTGGACCACGGCATCGAGCCGGTTGCGGAACTCGGGCGTGAAGAAGCGCTTGAGTGCCTCCATCCCGTCGCTGGAGTGATCCTGCTCGGTGAAGCCGATGGAGCGCCGGCTCGTCTGGTCTGCACCCGCGTTGGTGGTCATCACCAGCACCACGTTGCGGAAGTCCGCCTTGCGGCCGTTGTTGTCCGTCAGGGTGCCGTGGTCCATGACCTGCAGCAGCAGGTTGAACACGTCCGGGTGGGCCTTCTCGATCTCGTCGAGCAGCAAGACCGCGTGGGGATGCTTGTTGATCTCCTCGGTCAGCAGGCCGCCCTGATCGAACCCCACGTAACCGGGCGGCGCACCGATCAGGCGCGAGACCGTGTGTCGCTCCATGTACTCGGACATGTCGAAGCGGATCAGCTCCATACCGAGAATGCGGGCCAGCTGCCGCGTCACCTCGGTCTTGCCGACGCCGGTCGGCCCGGTGAACAGGAAAGAGCCGATGGGTTTCTCCTCGTGACCGAGTCCGGAGCGGTTCATGCGGATGGCCGACGTGAGGGCCTCGATGGCCTCGTCCTGGCCGAAGACCACCATCTTGAGATCCCGGTCCAGGCTCTTGAGGGAGTCCGTGTCGGACATGGAGACCTTCTTCGGCGGAATGCGGGCGATCTTGGAGACGATGGTCTCCACATCCACCACGTCGATGCGCTTCTTGCGCTTTGCCTTGGGCCGGAGCTGGACATGGGCGCCGGCCTCGTCAATCACGTCGATGGCCTTGTCCGGCAGGTGGCGGTCGTTGATGTACTTGGCGGACAGCTCCGCGGCGGCGCGCAAGGCCGGCTGGGTGTAGCTGACCTGGTGGTGCTCCTCGAAGCGAGACTTCAGTCCCTTGAGGATCTCTACGGTCTCTTCCACGCTCGGCTCGTTGACGTCGATCTTCTGGAAGCGCCGCGCCAGAGCCCGGTCCTTCTCGAAAATGCCGCGAAATTCCTGATAGGTCGTGGAGCCGATGCAACGCAGCTCGCCGGAGGCCAGCATGGGCTTGATCAGATTGGACGCATCCATCACGCCGCCGGAGGCCGCCCCGGCACCGATGATGGTGTGAATCTCATCGATGAACAGAACGGCGTGCGGTTGACGCCGAAGCTGGGCCAGCACCGCCTTGAGGCGCTTCTCGAAGTCACCGCGGTACTTGGTGCCGGCCACCAATGCCCCCAGGTCCAGCGCATAGATGCTGGCATCCTCCAGAACCTCGGGAACCTCGTCATCGACGATCTTCTTGGCCAGCCCCTCGGCGATCGCGGTCTTTCCGACGCCGGCCTCCCCGACCAGCAACGGATTGTTCTTGCGCCGCCGGCACAGAATCTGAATGGTCCGCTCCACCTCCGACAGCCGGCCGATCAGCGGATCGATCTGTCCCTGACGCGCCAGCTCGTTCAGATTGGAGGCAAAGCTCTCCAGAGGGCTAGCGCCCTCCTTTCCTTCACCGCGCCCTTCGTCGGGCTCTGCCTGACTTTCCTCGTCCTGACTCTCCCCCGGTACCTTCGAGATTCCGTGGGAGATGAAGTTGACCACGTCCAAGCGCGTGATGTCCTGCTGGTTGAGCAGATAGACGGCTTGGGAGTCCTGCTCGCTGAACATGGCCACCAGCACGTTGGCCCCGGTAACCTCCTTCTTGCCCGCAGACTGGACGTGAAACACGGCCCGCTGCAGGACCCGCTGGAACCCCAGCGTCGGCTGAGTCTCGCGCTGGTCATCGACTGAGATCAGCGGTGTCGTCTCCTCGATGAACGCGGCGATCTCCATGCGCAGACGGTCGGGTTGCGCGCCACAGGCCCTCAGGACCTTGGCCGCCGTCGGATTGTCGAGCAAAGACAACAGCAAATGCTCGACCGTCATGAACTCGTGGTGATTCTCCCGGGCCTCCTTGAAGGCCTGATTCAGCGAAAACTCGAGCTCTTTGCTTAACATGGCTTCATTGATCCAGAGAGCAAAACACCGGAACCGTTCCAGCTTGAAAGTTGGCCGAACATGGAGGTACCTGCCTGTACCGCACCGGTCTCTTTGAACGACTCGAAAGGACCTACGCCTCCTCCATGGTACACATCAGCGGGTGCTGATGGCTTCGGGAGAAATCGTTGACCTGCGATACCTTGGTCTCCGCAATGTCCCGCGTATACACGCCGCACACGCCCACCCCGCGCGTGTGTACATGCAGCATGATCTGCGTGGCCTTTTCCCGGTCCATCCGGAAGAAGGTCTCCAGCACCAGGACGACGAACTCCATCGGCGTGTAATCGTCATTGAGCAACAGCACCTTGAACATCGGGGGCCGCTTCAACTCCGGCTTGCTTTCCTGCACCGAGAGGCCGGACTCTCTCTCTTCGTTCGGGTTCTGCCCACTCATGGCTCTACGATTCTAGTAAAAATGGGGCATCTTGCCCCGCATGCAAATCTCGCGGGCTTTGTTTGCGCCCACGCGCGCACCGCGGACCAATCCAATCGTACCGATTCGAACAGGAGATTTCGGGATTCGCCGCTCTGTGGTGGCGATATCGAGATCCTCCGGGACTCGCGAAAGCCCCCTTTTGTCCGTACTCGGTCAACAAGGCCGAATCACCCCGATTTGACCAATGAAATCAGGTTACTATACTCTCTAGATGAGGTACGGAGTGGGTAATCCCACGTAACCGCGCCTAAATAAGAATTCGATAACTGTCTGCCAGAGGAAAACCTCGACCAACCCCCAGGAGGAGTGCGAGTGATGATGACCGGTATTGTAAAGTGGTTCAACAATGCCAAGGGGTACGGGTTCGTCAAACCCGACGGACGAGACGAAGACGTCTTCGTCCACTTCTCGGCCATCGACATGGATGGTTACAAGACCCTGAAGGAAGGACAAAAGGTGGAGTTCGAGATCAGCCAGGGACCCAAGGGCCTGCATGCGGCACGCGTTCACCGGCTGGTCTGAGCGCCCCGCAGCGTTAGAGAGAGGCGGGCGTCCTGAGCCGATCAGGACGCCCGTTTTAGGTTCAGGCTGTACTTGGCCGGGTTGCGATTACGCCCTCTGCTGCGACGCTACATGTTGGTGATGATCGCGTCTCCGAATCCCGAGCTGCCCACCTTAGTCGCCCCTTCCATGAGCCGTTCCAGGTCGTAGGTCACCGTCTTGCTCATGATGGCGCCTTCGACCCCCTTGATGATCAGGTCCGCGGCCTCGCTCCAACCCATGTGGCGCAGCATCATCTCGGCCGAGAGGATGAGAGAGCTGGGATTGACCTGATCCTTGCCCGCGTACTTGGGCGCGGTGCCGTGGGTGGCCTCGAACATGGCGACAGAGTCGGACAGGTTGGCGCCCGGCGCCAGACCGATCCCTCCCACCTGGGCCGCCAAAGCATCTGAGATGTAGTCGCCGTTCAGGTTCAGCGTAGCGATAACATCGTACTCTTTGGGGCGCAGCAAAATCTGCTGCAGGAAGGCGTCGGCGATCACGTCCTTGATCACGATCTCCCCGCCGGTCTTGGGATTGGTCATCTTGCACCAAGGGCCGCCGCCGATCTCCGAGGCACCGAACTCATCCTTGGCCAGCTCGTAACCCCAGGATTTGAAGGCCCCCTCGGTGAACTTCATGATGTTGCCCTTGTGAACCAGGGTCACGGAGTCACGGCCATTGTCGATGGCGTACTGAATCGCCTTGCGCACCAGCCGCTCGGTCCCCTCCGAAGACACCGGCTTGACGCCGATACCCGAAGTATCGGGAAAGCGGATCTTGGTCACGCCCATCTCGTTTTGCAGAAAGTCGATGATCTTTCGAGCCTCGGGCGAACCGGACTGCCATTCGACACCTGCGTAGATGTCCTCCGAGTTCTCCCGGAAGATGACCATATCCGTGTGCTCGGGCTCCTTCAGCGGGCTGGGGGTCCCGCGAAAATAACGCACCGGGCGCAGGCATACGAAAAGATCCAACTCTTGACGCAGGGTGACGTTCAACGAGCGAATGCCACCACCGACCGGGGTTGTCAGGGGTCCTTTTATGGACACTACGAACTCGCGCACGGCATCCAGAGTCTCCTGCGGCAGCCAGACGTCCTCACCGTAGACCCGTGTGGACTTCTCGCCAGCGTAGATCTCCATCCATTGGATCTGCTTCTGACCTCCGTACGCCTTCTCTACGGCCGCATCCACCACATTCTTCATCACCGGGGAGATGTCAATACCGATTCCGTCGCCCTCGATGTAGGGAATGATGGGCTTATCGGGAACCTGGATGGAATAGTCGGCACCTACGGAAATCTTCTCGCCACCGGAGGGAATAGTAATTTTTTCGTATGCCATGTCGCTTCTTCGCAGTTGCGGAAAAGAACAAGAGTCTAACACCCTGATCTTGTCTTTCGTACCACGCGCGGAGCACGGCTTTGGGCTCCCACGAACCCCGCAGCTGCTGCGCCCTGCCTCGTCTATCCGTATCATTCCCAATCCGGGGCCGCCCATGGGCGGCAATTCTCAGTTCCCGTTTAGCGCAAGCCCCTGTCCCCGAATCCATGCGCCAGAACCTTTCAGCTCCGAGACCAGACGGCACCGTGATGGTGGGACTCTCCGGCGGCGTGGATTCGTCCGTCGCTGCACTCTTGCTTCTGGAGCAGGGATACCGGGTCGAGGGCCTGTTCATGAAAAACTGGGAGGAAGACGACGACGCACGCTACTGCGCCGCCGCCGCGGATCTCGAGGACGCAGCCGCGGTGGCGGACAAACTCGGCATTCCCCTGCATAGGGTCAACTTCTCCACCGAGTACTGGGATCGAGTGTTCGCTTACTTTCTCGCCGAGTACCGCGCATACCGCACGCCGAATCCGGATGTGCTGTGCAACAAGGAGATCAAGTTCCGCGCCTTCCTGGATCATGCCCTGGAATTGGGAGCGGAGCGGATGGCCACCGGCCACTATGCCCGCATCCAATGCAGCGGCGGGAGCTACCACCTCGGGCTCGCGGCGGACGCGGACAAGGACCAGACCTACTTCCTGCACCTTCTCGATCAGGAGCAGCTCAAGCGCAGCCTGTTCCCGCTGGGCGCCCTTCACAAGCAAGAGGTGCGAGAACTGGCCCGCGGTGCTGGATTTCCCACGGCGGAAAAGAAAGACAGCACCGGAATCTGCTTCATCGGCGAACGCCGATTCCGGGATTTCCTCGCGCGCTTTCTATCCGCTGATCCGGGACCGATCGAGAAACCCGACGGTACCCGCATCGGAGAGCATCGAGGATTGGCTTATTACACGATCGGACAACGTCAGGGACTGGGCATCGGGGGCCTGGCAGGTGAGACGGAAGCACCCTGGTTCGTCGCCCGAAAAGATCCTGTCCGTAATGCGCTGATCCTTGTGCAAGGACATCGTCATCCCTTGCTGATGAGCGACGGACTCGACGCGACTGGATTACACTGGATAGCCGGCGAGCGGCCTGCAGCGCCCCCGTTCGACTGCCGCCTGAGGTTGCGGCACCGCCAACCCCTTCAAGACTGCAGTATCACGGAAATCAACGGCGATCGCTGCCGCATGCGCTTCGCCGTACCCCAGCGTGCTGTAACGCCTGGCCAGGCCGCCGTGCTCTACAGTGCAGAAGGGTGCCTGGGCGGAGCAGTCGTCGAGCGCGCCTGGGCTTGACCAAAGCAACACCCAATGACATACACAGACCAAGATAAGCTCATCGCCCTTGCAGGCATCTACCAAGCTGCCTTGTGCGTAAAGCAGGTAGCCCATCGGGGAAGTGTGGATATGAACGCATTAGAGGCATGCATCCACAGCCTGTTCCAAACCGATGCGGATAGCGTATCGGAGATATTCGGGGCACCGGGGAGTCTCGGCGCCGGGGCGCGCGAACTGGTGGATCAACTTACCGGCGGGCGGCGCCGCGAGCTAGAGCTGACCCGCTACGTGATCTCCCTGCTCAAGCTTGAGCGGGTACTCTCGAGGCACAGCGAAATGGTCGCGATTATCGGGGAAGGTATCGAGGAAGCACGCTCCAAGCTGGAACACTTCCCGATGCTTCATCCCAACCTCCTGGCCCACCTTGCAGACCTTTACAGCCGAACTATCAGCCAGCTGCAGCCGCGCATCATGGTCCAGGGCGATCCGCGTCACCTACAGATTCCCGATAACCAGAATCGAATCCGCGCCCTGCTCCTGGCCGGTATCCGTTCCGCATGGCTTTGGCACCAAGTGGGAGGCAACCGCTGGAGCATCCTGTTCGGGCGCAAACAGCTGCTCGCCTCAGCCCGTGCGTATCTGCGCGTGGTACAGCACTGAAATACCCGAAAAATCTTACGGAACATGTCGCGCAGCATACCCGCAATGCCGGTGCGAAATCGGCCTTGCGATAGACCTTTTTTTTAATATTTATCAGAAAGTTAAAGCGCCACACGAAACCTAGCCAAAAGCCGCGTTGAAGGAGTATCCGCAGAGCAAATCTTTTGTATGCGCGATCCCATCTGCTGTGTGGGACTACCTGGTCGATAATTCAGGTTAATATGTTCAGTTCATTTTGATCATGCACGCATACAAGGCGGAGTGGATTCATGCAAGACAGCTTTCAGGCAAAGTCCCGGCTCGAGGTTGGGGGAAAGGAATACGAGATCTTTCGTCTCGACGCGGTGAAGGGCAGCGAGCGTCTGCCCTACTCCACCAAGATCCTGCTCGAGAACCTGCTGCGCAACGAAGATGGTGTCACCGTCCGGCGCGAAGACATCGAGGCCCTGGCCAACTGGGACCCCCAGGCCGAGCCCTCGCACGAGATCCAGTATCGCCCCGCCCGGGTTCTGATGCAGGACTTCACAGGCGTGCCGGCGGTTGTGGACCTTGCTGCCATGCGCGACGCCATGAAGGCGCTGGGCGGCGATCCGCAGAAGATCAATCCCTTGCAGCCCGCTGAGCTTGTCATCGACCACTCGGTGCAGGTCGACTATTTCGGATCGGACGATGCCTTTGCCAAGAATGCGGAGATCGAATTCCAGCGCAACCAGGAGCGCTATAAGTTCCTCAAGTGGGGACAAAACGCCCTTGACGGCTTCAAGGTGGTGCCGCCGGACACTGGCATCGTGCACCAGATCAACGTGGAGTATCTGTCCCGGGTCGTGTTCCCGAATCCCGTCGACGGTGCCACTCAGGCCTACTTCGACACCTGCGTGGGCACCGATTCCCACACCACCATGGTCAACGGCATCGGCGTGCTGGGATGGGGCGTAGGCGGGATCGAGGCAGAGGCATCCATGCTGGGGCAGCCGGTGTCCATGCTGGTCCCCAAGGTGGTCGGCTTCAAGCTCACCGGCGAGCTCAAAGAGGGCGTGACCGCCACCGACCTGGTCCTGACCATTGTCGACATGCTGCGCCAGCACGGCGTGGTGGGCAAATTCGTCGAGTTTTACGGCCCCGCCATCGGCTCCCTGCCCATGGGCGAGCGCGCAACCATCGCCAACATGGGGCCGGAATACGGCGCCACCTGCGGGCTCTTCCCCATCGACGAAGAGACCCTGAGCTACCTGCGCCTGACCGGTCGCAGCGATGAGCAGGTCGCCCTGGTGGAGGCCTACGCCAAGGCCCAGGGGGTGTTCCACACCGCCGACGCCCCCGAGGCGGACTACTCGGAGACCCTGTCCTTGAACCTGGGCACCGTGGTGCCGTCGCTGGCCGGACCCAAGCGCCCTCAGGACAGAGTGCAACTTACCGACCTGGCGACCCACTTCCCCCAAGCCCTGGCCGCACTCAAGCAGGAGCGCAACATCCCTGACCTCGGGCCCGCCACCGCCACCATCAACGGCAAGGACGTGGAGATCTCCGACGGCTCCATCGTGGTCGCAGCCATCACCTCCTGCACGAACACCTCGAACCCCTCCGTCATGCTTGGCGCCGGGCTGGTGGCCAAAAAGGCCGCGGCACGGGGGCTCACTGCAGCGCCCTGGGTCAAGACCTCCCTGGGACCGGGCTCCATGGCGGTGACCAAGTACCTGGAGCGCGCCGGGCTGATCGAGCCTCTGAAGCAGCTCGGCTTCCACAACGTGGGCTACGGCTGCACCGTTTGCATCGGCAATACCGGCCCCCTGCCGGAGCCGGTCTCCAAGGCCATCGCCGAGAAGGACCTCTGCGCCGTCTCCATCCTGTCGGGAAACCGCAACTTCGAAGGCCGGGTACATGCCGAGGTGCGGATGAACTACCTGGCCTCCCCGCCCCTGGTGGTGGCCTATGCCATCGCCGGGCGCATCGACATCGACCCCTACAAGGACCCTTTGGCGAAGGACAGCCAAGGCAACGACGTCTACCTCAAGGACATCTGGCCGACGCAGGAGGAGATCAGGCGGGCCATCGCCGAGAACGTCACCTCCGAAGAGTTCAGCGCCGCCTACGCGGACGTCTTCGCCGGCGACGAGCGCTGGCAATCCCTGAGCGCGGCCACCGGCCAGACTTACGACTGGCCCGATTCCACATACATCCAGAATCCGCCCTATTTCGAAGGCATGAGCCTGGAAGTCGGTGACGCACCGGACATCCGGGGCGCACGCTGCCTGGCCCTGCTCGGGGACTCCATCACTACAGATCACATCTCCCCCGCGGGCGCCATCAAGCCCGACTCCCCCGCAGGCAAGTACCTCATCGAACACGGAGTGGCGCAGACGGACTTCAACAGCCTGGGCAGCCGCCGCGGCAACCACGAGGTCATGATGCGCGGCACCTTCGCCAACATCCGCCTGCGCAATCTGATGGCACCCGGCACCGAGGGCGGTGTGACCCTGCACCAGCCAGACGGGGAGCAGATGTCCATCTACGACGCGGCCATGCGTTACCAGGCCGATGGCGTTCCCGCCATCGTCGTCGCCGGCAAGGAGTACGGCTCCGGCTCATCCCGCGACTGGGCGGCCAAGGGACCGCGCCTGCTGGGCGTCAAGGCGGTCATCGCCGAGAGCTACGAGCGTATCCACCGCACCAACCTGGTGTGCATGGGCGTGCTGCCGCTGCAGTTCATCGACGGCGAGAACGCCGCATCACTCGGGCTGACCGGGCAGGAGACCTACGACATAGAGGGTCTGGACGGCGGCAATGCGAAGGAGGTAACCGTCAAGGCAACCGCGGCAGACGGCGGTACCAAGACCTTCCAGGCAAAGGTGCGTATCGATACGCCGAACGAGGTGGACTACTACCGCAACGGGGGTATCCTGCACTACGTGCTGCGGAAGCTCGCCGCTTGATCGAGGCGCAGACTCGCGCAAAGACGCAAAGGCGCCAAGAGCTCAAAGAGATACAAGGATCTTGGCGCCTCGCGTCTTGGCGCGAAATTCAAACAAGAGACTCGGAGAGACCATGGCACTTACGACGCTCACGGCCGTATCCCCGGTGGACGGCCGCTACGGATCCAAGACCGAGGACCTGCGCCCCATCTTCAGCGAATTCGGCCTGATCCGGCACCGGTTGCTGGTGGAGGTACGCTGGCTTCAAGCCCTCGCCGCCCACCCGGAGATTTCCGAGGTGACGCCCCTGTCAGGACACGCAGTCAACGTCTTGAACGGGATTGTCGAGAAGTTCTCCGAAGCAGACGCGAATCGGATCAAGAACATCGAGCGCACCACCAATCACGACGTTAAGGCGGTGGAGTACTTCATCAAGGAGCACATCGCAGGTAACGCGGAGTTGGAGGCGGTAAGCGAGTTCATCCATTTCGCCTGCACATCCGAGGACATCAACAACCTGTCCCACGCCCTGATGCTCCGCGAAGGGCGTGGACAGGTGCTCATCCCCCAGATGGACGAGGTCATAGATGCCATCCGTACCCTCGCCCAGGACCTGGCAGACGTCCCGATGCTCTCGCACACCCACGGCCAGCCGGCCTCCCCCACCACGCTGGGCAAGGAGATGGCCAACGTGGTCTATCGGCTCGACCGCCAGCGCGATCAAGTGGCGGATGTCCGTCTCTTGGGAAAGATCAACGGCGCCGTTGGCAACTACAACGCCCACCTGGCGGCCTATCCCGACATCGACTGGCCCGGCTTCGCGCAAGACTTCGTCGAGTCCTTCGGTCTAACCTGGAATCCCTACACCATACAGATCGAGCCCCATGACTACATCGCAGAGCTGTTCGATGCCGTAGCCCGCTTCAACAACGTCCTCAACGACTTTTGCCGCGACGTCTGGAGCTATATCTCCTTGGGCTACTTCCACCAGAAGACCATCGCTGGCGAGATCGGCTCATCCACCATGCCGCACAAGGTCAACCCGATCGATTTCGAGAACGCCGAAGGGAACTTGGGTGTCGCCAACGCCCTGCTCGGCCATCTGGCGCAGAAGCTCCCGGTCTCCCGCTGGCAGCGGGACCTGACCGACTCCACGGTACTGCGCAACCTCGGTGTAGGATTCGCACATACCAGTATCGCGCTCCAATCTACGCTCCGAGGAATCGCCAAACTCGAGGCGAACCCGCAACGCCTCGCCGCCGACCTGGATGCCAACTGGGAAGTGTTGGCCGAGCCAGTGCAAACGGTGATGAGACGTTACGGGATCGAGAGCCCCTACGAGAAGCTCAAGGAGCTCACCCGCGGTCAGCGAATCACCCCGGACGACCTGGGTCGTTTCATCGATTCCCTGGACATGCCCGACGACGCCAAGTCGAGGTTGAAGGCACTGACCCCGGCGACCTACGTCGGAAATGCCGGCGCACAAGCAAAGGCGATCTGAATAAGCTCGATATCAATTCCGGCACTAAAAAGCGAAGGCCGACCACCGGGGTTGGTCGGCCTTCGCCGGAAGTTTCGGAGGCGAGAATACCTCGCCTCTCGCTTAGATTACTGATCCGTCTTTGTCAGAACCACACGGCGCTGCATGACGGAGAAGGGATCGTATTCCGCCAGCATCTCGCGCTTACCCCGGCTCTCGGCGGGCGCTACGTTCTGTTCCGGATAGCCGCGGCGGATGATGTAGTCGCGAACTGCGGTGGCGCGGTTTTCGCCCAAAACCATATTGTATTCGTCGGAGCCCTTGGCGTCGGTGTGGCCCACGACGGTGACGACCTCATTCTCAGGAGTCTTCTCCAACTGATCGATATACTCGTCGATCTTGGCGATCTCTTCCGTGTTGACCACGTTCTCCGGCACATTGTACTTGTCGAACTCGAAGTTCAGACGCACGGTGACCTCTACCGGAGGCGCGATGTCGCATGGGGGAAGGTTGGTGGGGCCGTCCGGCGCTTCGCTCTGATAGCACTCGCCGTAGCTGTTGGCCCAGAGCTGGCCATCGGGGACCGAAGGGTCTCCGGATGCGTACCAGTAGGTCTCGCTCATATCCTGCATATCCTGAGCCGACGGAGCGGAAACCGCGATGGCCAGTGCGACCGCCGCTACCGCCCGCATGGGAGCGAAGCTTTTCATTGCGTTGAGCATGGTAGTGATTCCTCTATTTTAGGGTTGATAAGACGTGACTGGAAATCTGGCAGTTCGGCGGAGCCCCAAGACAATAATTCGGTAAAAAAACAACAACGTCTGCGCCTTTACCGATATCTTGCTGGATCGTCGCAGTTCTGGAACGTGCCTCCCGAAAGCGCAAGCTGTACCCGAAGTCGTGACGAATTGCCCGTCAGGTTTTATTGTAGCGTAAAATGCAGACAAAAGTGCAACCTTTTTTGCGTTTCATACAATTCTGCAACGCCTTGAGCCCCTAAAAAGTTCAACACCTTGAAAAATATGTCGAAGAAAAAGGATATTCCCACCGTGATTCCTATAATACTGTTTTTTTTTCGCAACAATCAAGCTCAAACCGATGGATTTTGAGCGCTCGGCGGCAGAATCTTTGGCTGGCGGCCGTCTTCGTGATCGCAGGCGAGCTCATGTTCGCTTCCATGGGCGTCGGCATCCGTTTCGTCGCCGGATGAGCTCCCGAATGAGCTCATCGTGTTCTTTCGCAACCTGCTCAGTCTCTGCCTGCTCGCACCCTGGCTCCTGCGCGGTGGCGTCGGACGCTTCAAAACCGCGGTCCCGCATCTGCACCTATTGCGCGGGATCGCCGGCGTCAGCGCCATGTACTGTTTCTTCTACGCCATCGCGAACATTCCGCTGGCGGACGCGATGCTGCTCAAGCTGACGTCACCGCTGTTCATTCCCTTGGTCGCACTCTTGTGGTTACGCGAGCCAGTCACCGCCAAGGTTTGGCTGGCGATCGCCATCGGCTTCGGCGGCGTACTGCTGATCCTCCAGCCAGGGCTCGAGGGTGTGTCGCCGGTTGCCCTGATCGCGTTGCTCGGCGGCATGTTTGCGGCGGTCGCCAAGGTAACGGTGCGTCGGCTCTCGCTCAGCGAGCCCCCCCTGCGGATCGTTTTTTACTTCGCACTGACCGCCGCGCTGGTATCCAGCGTACCCCTGAGCTGGGCCTGGCAGACACCCTCCCCCACCGCCTTCGGCTGGCTGCTGGCCATCGCCCTGTTCGCCACCGTTGGTCAAGTTTGTCTAACCAATGGGCTGTCCCTGGCACCTGCGGCACGTGTGGGCTCATTCGGCTACTTCGCGGTGATCTTCGGTGCCGCTTATGGTTGGCTGCTGTGGGACGAGGTCCTGATGTGGTGGACGGTTGCAGGCACGATACTGATCATCGCTGCCGGCACGCTCGCTGCCAGCCGCCCGGCTGTCATTCACCCACCGGCGAGCTCCGTGCCGGCTGCTCGGGCGCTGGAAACCTAACCGAATCCAAAATACTCGCAATCCATCTTGTCCCAAGACCTGCATTTCCCTCCCGGCATCGACACCACCGGCTTTCTGCGCACCTATTGGCAGCGCAAGCCGCTGCTTTTGCGGCGGGCACTGCCGAATTTTACGAGTCCGCTCAGTGCCGAGGAGCTGGCCGGACTCGCCTGCGAGCCCGAGGTAGAGGCACGCCTGGTTCTGGAACGCGACGGAGATTATCCCTGGGAGGTGCGCCAGGGTCCGTTCGACGAGGCAGAATTCGCCCGCCTGCCCGAGACCCACTGGACGCTCCTGGTTCAGGACGTGGACAAGCATGTTCCGCAGGTCGCCGGAATCCTCGACGCCGTGCGTTTCCTCCCCCGGTGGCGTGTCGACGACGTCATGATCAGCTACGCGGCCGACGGCGGCTCCGTCGGACCGCACGTCGACGAGTACGACGTCTTTCTCTTGCAGGCGCAAGGCAATCGCCGGTGGCAATTCGACCCGGGAGCTGATCCCGACTTGACGTTCGTACCGGATCTGGACCTGCGTATTTTGCAACGCTTCGACGCCACGCAGGAGCAGATGCTGGAGCCAGGGGATGTCCTCTACCTCCCGCCCGGAGTCCCTCACTGGGGAATCGCCGAAGGTCCCTGCCTAACCTTGTCCATCGGCTTTCGCGCCGCAACCTGGCGCGAGCTGGGCGCAGCTTGGTGCGATTTCATCGCGGAGAAGCAGCTTTCGCCCCGACGATTCACGGACCGCGCGCTCACCCCTCAGGCGGAAAACGGCGAGATACTCCCGGAGGTCTTCGACCAGGTACGCGAGACCTTGGTGCGCGGGCTACGGGACGAGTCCGGCGAGCTGCTCCGCGAGTGGCTCGGGCGCTTTTTCACCGAGCCGAAAGAGAACCTGCAGGTCTTTCCCCGGGACAATCCACTGACCGCCGCCGATCTGCGCTCGCGGATCGAAGACGGCGGGTCACTGCGGCGTCACCGCTTCAGCCGCATGGTCTTCTCCCGTGGCGCGCATGCAGATGACCTTCTCTATGCTACGGGAGCTGCCTATTCGATTTCCTCCGGTCACAGCGGCTTTCTTGCGCTTCTTACACGAGAACCGGAGCTGTCGCTGCGCGAGCTCGCAGAGTGGATCCAACACCCGGACTGTCTCGATCTATTGAGTCGGCTGTACAATGACGGGCACTATGAGCTTGCGCCCTGAGCCCAACCCCTTTTCAGTACGCTTGGCCGACTGGGAATGCGACCACAGGGCGTTGCGCCAGGTGCGGACCCTTGTATTCATAGAGGAACAGTCGGTGCCCGAGGATCTCGAATGGGACCGCGATGATACCGATGCCGTGCACCTGCTGGCCGTCGATGCCGCATCACGGCCCATCGGAACCGCCAGGCTCAGCGCCACCGGTCAGATCGGCCGCATGGCCGTCCTCCCCGAATGGCGCGACCGGGGTGTCGGCAGCACTCTTCTCCGCGAGATGCTGGACATCGCTCGCGAGCCTGGCCGTCCCGCGCCCTTCCTCAATGCCCAGGTCTCGGCGCTTCACTTCTATTTGGCAATGGGTTTCGAGCAGATGGGCGAGCGGTTCGAAGAGGCCGGTATCCCGCATCAACGAATGATACCGGGAACATAGACAGGTGGAACCGGGCATGGACCTCTCGGAAGGCGTTCTGCGAAAAACGGCGGGGCCCATCCGGCTCGAAGGCTCGTCGGAAATTGCCCTGGTGAGCGCCCGTTTCGCCGAACAGGCACTCCAGGCTTTGCGCATCTTCAGTCACGACCTGGACCCGAGCATCTACGATCGAGCGGAATTCTTGGATTCCGTCCGCCGGCTCGCCTTGAGCAACACGCGGGCGCCCGTCCAGATCCTGTTGTTCGACGCCGAGCCCGCGGTGCGCAACGGTCATCGCCTGATAGAGCTTACGCGCCAGCTCAGCTCACGCATTCAGATCCGCAGCGTCCCGGAGGAATTCCATCATCAGATCGAGGCCTATCTCCTGGCAGACGACAGCGGTTACTTACTGCGACGGGTGGCGGACGTGTTGGAAGGCACGGCGGATTTCTTCGCACCCCAGCAGGTGCGGCGCATGCGCGATCGGTTCGAGCACATCTGGGAGAGATCGGAAGAGCCGTTGGAGCTGCGGACATTCGGCCGCGGCTTGTGAAGGGAGCATCTACTCCGAGATGCCGGAGTCGCCCCGAGCCGATTCGTCCGGCTTCGCATTCACGGACGGTTGTGGCAGCGACTCGGTCGCCGAATAGGGTTCGGCGTACTTTAGACTGGTAAAGACCTCGAAGGCCGCCCCCTCGCGCCAACCGTCCTCGGGCAGTCCAGCCTTCCGCGCCAGATGCGTCAGGGTGTCCTCCCGCGTCCAGCCCTGCTCCACCGCCACCTCCGGCAGGAACACGGCCTGGTGACCGTCCTTGTGCAGGATCACCCCCTGCTCGCCGACCAGAAACTCGTCCGGCGATCCGATGGGGCGCGGCGGTGTAAGCACGCTTATCTCCAGTTCCAAGTCGCCGAGCTCATCGGGCGCGACCGGGCGGAATCGCCGGTCCCTGTTAGCAGCGTTGAAGCCGTTCTCCAACACGGCCTGATACAGCGGCTTGCGCGGCGTTATGTATCCAATACAGCCACGCAGGTGCCCGTCCCGCTTCAGGGTGACGAAAGCGCCAGACAGCTCCCGCAGGCGCTCCGGGAGCCCGCCCAGGATGTCATGGATTCGCCCGTCTCGCTCATCGGACGGGCCCAGCACCGCCTGCTCCACCCCCAAGACTGCGAGACTGTGCAGGAGAACCAGATCCGTTTCCCGCATACCTTTGGAAGCACCGGAGCGCCCCTCGCCCGAAGCGGAGAAAGCAGCGGGGCTCGTGATCAGCATGCCCACATAGCTCACCGAATTGTCCCAATCCCCCGTCAACTCGCCGCTGGTGGCATACGCGATCCGCTGGACGCGGGCATCCCCGGGCAGCAGGTGCAGCAGCAAGGCGAGGGGACGGTAACCGCAGATGGTGATGCCCGTATCCGACTGGTAGTCGAGAAATCCCGCCGCATCCAAGGCGAGAATGCGCTCGATGGCCCCGTCGTCCAAGCCCCTGATCCGGTCCGGCGTCTCCTTATCCGACGCAAAGGGCATGTAGCCGAAACGGGGGCCGAAGTGGGTGAAGTCGCTGGAGACCACAATCAGGGTGTCCGCGCCCGCGAGGGGCCGCAGCAGCTCCGCCGCCTGCCGATAATCCTCGCCTTCCATGCGCCCTACCAAAACAGGCACGATCCGCCAGCCGGGCGTCAGGGCACGCTGCAGCATGGGCAGCTCGATCTCGATGGCATGCTCACGGACGTGGGCGGTGGGATCCGTACCGACCAGCTCGGACGTGCGCAGCTCGGCGACCGCCGGCCCGTCCAGCGGGATGGCACCCAGGGGTGTCTCGTAGGCGTCGACGTCGGCGATGGATAGCCCCCGGAATCCGCTGCGGTGGGAAGGCGCCAGCACGATCACCCGCTTGTACTCCCGGGCCCGCACCCGAGCGAAGACCTCGGCCGCCGTCGCGCCGCTGTATCGGTAGCCCGCGTGCGGCACAATCAGGGCACGCAGGGACATCTGCGGGGCTGCGGTCTTCACCGCATCCATCAACCCGTCGACATATTCCGTGAGCCTCTTCGGATCTCCCGGATACCAGGCTCCCGCCAAGGCGCTCGGGCGAACGCGATCTTGCGCCATCGCGGGAAGCGCCAGGACTAAGCCGAGAATCAATGCCTGCGACAACCGCAGAAAGCCGTCCTTTCCCGTCATTATTCCGTTCTCCTCAACCGGCCAAATCATGATCCCGATAGAAGTCCGCCTCTCTGAGATCCAGCTCCCTTGCCGGCTTGCGGCCATGCAGCAACGGGAACATCAATCCAAGGAAACCAGTGCCGCCGAGCAGGCCGAGGAAGCGCCTGCGCCCATCGGACTGCTTCGTCGTGCCGCGTTCTTGCTCGCCCTTCATTTCCACACTCCAGGAATCTTCTCGTCACAGGTGGGACAGCGGCCATCCGCCGTCAGGTTGTTCTCGGTGATCCAGAACCCCGCACGCCCGATGAGCAGGGTGCCGTCGGTAGGGCAGTAGGTGGACCCGCCCTCGTGGCCCATGACGTTGCCCACGTAGACATACTGCAAGCCGGCGTCCAGGGCCTCCTTGCGGGCGCGGTCCAGGGTCCGGGCCGGCGTCGGCGGCAGGTTGCGCATCCGGTACTGGGGATGGAAACGGCTGAAGTGCAGGGGCGTCCCCTCCCCCAGCTCGTCGCGAATCCAACGCGCCAGGGCACGGATCATGGCCAGGTCGTCGTTCAGGGTCGGGATCAGCAGGTTGGTGACCTCGATCCAAAGCCCCTCCTCGCGCATGGTGACCAGGGCGTCCAGCACCGGCTGCAGCGTGGCGCCGTTGGTTCGCCGGTAGAAGCCGTCGTCGAAGGCCTTTAGATCCACATTAGCGGCGTCCAGTACCCGGCACAGGCGCCTCAGCGGCTCCCGGTTGATATAGGCGGCGGTGATGAAGACGTTGTGCATGCCCTCACGGTGGGCCAGCTCGCTGGTGTCGTAGACGTACTCGTAGAAGACGACCGGGTCTGAATAGGTATAGGCGATGCTCTCGCAACGCTCCTGCTTCGCGGCCTTGACCAGCTCCGGGGGGTCGGCGCGGTAGACCTGCTCCATCTCCTCACCGCCGCGCTGGGAGAGCTGCCAGTTCTGGCAGTTGAGACAATGCAGATTGCAGCCGGCGGTGGCGATGGAGAAGACGGACGAGCCGGGCCGGAAGTGATACAGAGGCTTCTTCTCCATCGGGTCGACGTGGATGGCGGACGGACGACCGTAGGTCGTGGCCCGCAGCTTGCCGTCCAGGTTGACCCGAATCCGGCAGTCCCCCGCCCCACCTTCCGGGATCACGCACTCACGCGGACAAAGCTCGCAGATGACCGCACTCATTGCATCCCCCGAACGCCGCGTGCTTCCTCGTCTGTGGCCGGGTGGTACCAATCGGCCTCCCGCTCGCGAAGCTCGCCGGTCTCGATCCGCTGCAGCAGGGTGTCCAGGTCCAGGGTGCGCCAGCGGCTGCCGTCCTGTCCTGCGAAGCGCAGGCCTTCGTTCAAGTAAAGCACGCCCATCAGGCCGGTCAGGGCGACCAGCCCCAGGAACCGCAGGTCGCGCGGGCGCCAATGTCTGAATTGGTGAAGCACTAGTTTCCAACTATAGCCGCAAACAAACGCCAATGAACGCGAATGTGGCATATGTCACGCCCCTTTCGGGGCCGTGGATCCGTTTCGCAGGTTAAGGTGGAACGCGGTCCTGGTCCCCGGCACGGGAACGGTGCCGCACCCTCGTATCCTTCCCGCTGATGCACCGCCCGCATCGGATGCAGTCCAAGTCGTACTCCCCCCGCACCCCCAGGTCGCAGTGCTCGAAGCGGCGCTTGGGCGCCAGCCGCTGGAGCAACGCGATCTTGTTGCCCAGGGCAAGAAAGGCCCCCATGGGACAAAAGTAGCGGCACCAGAAGCGCACGTAAAAGAGCGAGCCCACCAGCACCAGCCCCACCAGCGCCAACATCCAGCCCCCCAGCCGGCCGCCGAAGGCGTGCTGCATGGGATCGAAGGAGGCCCAGGTCGCCTCCCCGCTGACCCAGACCGCAATCAGCACGAACGCGAGCAGCAGGAACTTGAGCCAGCGCACCCGTTGCTCGAGATGCCGGTCAGGATAGCTGCGCAGCCCCAGGAGACGCCCCAGCCGGGAGGCCAGTTCCTGCAGGGCGCCGAAGGGACAGAGGTAGCCGCACCAGACCTGGCCGAACAGGAGGGAGGTCAGGCCAATGAATCCGAGCAGCAACCAGCGCTGCGGGTTCTCGGACGGAGACGCGAACTGGCCCAGGCTGAGGTTCACCAGGTCGACCTCGGTGATCGGGGTGTTGAGCCAGATCCCCAGCACCCCGAGGCTGGCCCCCTGGAGCAGCAAGCCTGGCCGGCTCGTTGCCGGACAGATAGACCGGGAAGAAGATCAGGAGCAGCGCGAGCGAGGCCCAGAAGGCTGCATCCAGCCCGGACTCCGGCACGGATGCAGGCGCAGGCATGGGGCCGCCGAACGCCAGCTCGGTCGCTCGGCGTGCGCTGCGGTTGACGGCCTCAATCACCGCCTTGCTGCTGACGGTGGCACCGCTGAGGGCATCCACCCGCTCCAGGGACAGGGGGCCAGCCGCCAGGTCTGTACCCACGAGGGTGTCCAGCCACCGGTCGATATCGCCGATGTAGGACGGCGTCTCGTTGGACTCCAGGTAGCTCAGGCCGCGCAGCATCCCCTCCCGGTCCACGGACAGCAGGACATTGATCGGACCGGCGAAGCCCTTCACCTCAGGCGCCGCCGCCATGGAGGCCAGGGTGGTCGTCTGCGCCTCGTCTCCTTCCGCCGCGAGCCCCAGGTAATGGGAAAATGGATCTTCCCTGTGCTCGAAGCGCTCAGAGCCGCTCACGTGCGCCAGCCGCGACTCGTCGAACAGGACCCGAGGACCCGGCTCAGCGCCCCGCTCCAGAAGCTGCCAGCCGTACACGAGCAAGACGGCGAGTATCAGGCTCCACCCAATTCCGGGCCAGGGAAAGGATCGAGCCCCCCTTTCGCCGCCCGCGGCGACGGCCTCGGGCACCAGACGCGCAAACAGCAGCGGGACCAGGGCGACCAGGGCCAACATCGCCAGGACCAGGCAGGTCCCCTCGACGCCAAGCAGAGGCACCATCAGGGCCCCGGTGACCAATCCCCCGACCGCGCCACCCAGGTTATCCGCCGCCTGGGCGATACCCCCGCTTTGGACAACGTCCCCCAGGTCTTCGTGGGCCAAGTGGACCCCCAGAGGAAAGCCCGTACCCGTGAGCAGCCCTACCAGCAGGGCCAGACCCAGGTAGCCGGCCTCCTGCACGTCGGGAGCGGCGCCGCCAAGTGTCGCCAGCGCGGCAGGTAGCAGCATCAGGCCGACCGCCACAAGGGCCATTACCGATACCAGCGCCGCAACCGCCGGGACACGCCGCGCAAGCCACCGCCCCGCCCCGGCCCCCAAGGCAAGGCCGGTCATGAACAGCCCGTTGAGCAGGGCCACGCGCTCGAACATGAAGCCGACCCGGGATTGATAGCCGAACAGCACCACGAGCTGCGCGGCCATCGCGATGGCACCGAGCAGGACCAGCACGAAGGTGGCGCCGCGGCGTTGCAGCGCTGGCCGTTGGAATCCCTCCATCGCCGAGCGCAGCAGCCACAGGGCCACGATCAGGAGCGGCGGCAACAGGTAAGGCCAGGGCCCCATGGCCCGCAGCCGCTCCAGCCAGCCCGCGAAGCCGGAGGCGCTGAGCTTGCCCCAAAGGACCATGTTCAAATAGTAAGTCACCGGGCGCTCGTCGGTGTTGATCTCCGCCGGGACCTCCTCCAGCCTGCCGCGGACATAGGCGATCTCCTCCGCCGGCAGGAGACTGTAGAAGGAGGCAGCGGGAAAGCGGTGCTCATCGAGCGGCAGCGCCAGATAGCGCCGCTCCAGCACCACCGGTTCTTCGGTTACCCGGTCCGCGGCGGGCGAGGCGCAAAAGACCTGGACGTCGCCAGGGGCGATGGCGATGTACGCAAATACGTCTCGCAACGTCCCGTAGACCGAGCCGGTGAAGCTCCCCACCTCTCGGCCCAAGTAATGGGAGGCGCCGCTCACACGGGTACAGAGGACGCCGTCGGGGGCCAGCAGCTTGCGCACCCGCTGGTAGAAGTCGCGTGTAAAGTAGCGGTTGCTATAGGCGCTGGAGGGCGTTGCGTTCAGCACCAACACCAGGTCGTAGTCCGCTTGCTCGACCGCCTGGTTGACGAATCGGCGTCCGTCCTCGAAATGCAGCGACAGACGCGGATCCTGGAGCGCCTCGCGGCTTCGCGCGGTCAGGTAGGGTCGCACCTGCTCGAACGCCTGGTGGTCCTCCTCCACCAGGTCGATTCTCTCCACCGGATAGCGCAGCAGCTCTGCAGGCAGGCCGCCGGCAAAGCCCCCGAAGACCAGAATCCGCTTCGGACCATCCGCCTGCGCGGAGAAGAAGGCCGCCTCCCGCTCGACCTCCCGCGGCAGGGGAAAGCTTTCACGGATCTGTCCGTCTGCGACCACCGAGATCTGCTCGCCCAGCCGGCCCAGGGCCAGGTGGCCATAGCGCGTATCCACCGCGTCCAGCAGCTCCAGGCCGGGCTGAAGGCTCTCGAAACGAAGCTCCTCCAGCGCCCGGTCGAGTCTGGTGGCAGCCGGACTCATGGAAAGTACCAAGCCCGCGGCACCGATCATCAAGGCCCCCCAGCCACGCCACGGGGGCGATTCGTAAAGCGACCAGGCAGCCAGGCCCAGCACCAGCGCCAATACCCCCAGGGTCTGGACGACGCCCAGCCATTGCAGGAGCACGAAGGTAAAAACAACGCCTCCGGCCAGGGCCCCGAGGGCGTCCGCCACGTAGAGACGCGAGACCAGGCCCACCGCCGCTGGGGTGCCGTCCCCGCCGCCCGCCGCATCCCGCAGGCCTTTGCAGCCGAGGGGAAAAGCGACACCCAACACCAGCCCGCCGGGGCCGGTTACCAGGAACAGGGACAGAAAGAGCTCTCCCAGGGGTACAAACTCGCTGGAAGAGACATCCAGGAACAGCCGAACCGAGCGCAAGGCCAGCACTTGGAGCGCCAACAGCAAAGGTATGAGCAACAAAAGCCCGCGCAGGCTCGCCAACGGCTCCCGTACCCAGCGCCTGTGCCGCAAACAGACGACCGCCACCGAGCCTAACGCCAACCATAGCAGCCAGCTACCGTAGAAGGCGCCGAGACTGACTTCATTGCCGTAGAAGACCACCAGCCCCTCGCGGATCAGCATGGCCTGCAGAATCTGCGAGTAGGCCCCTAGGACCAGAATGGCGGCGAAGATGCGATGTTTGAGCGGCACGAAAGGATGAATCCCTGTTTCTTGCATTCGACGTTCAGCCGTAAATGAACGCAGATATAGGCCGACAAGACAAGAGCGGTAACGCAGCCGGGTCCCGCCTCTGCCGCTGCGAACAAGCAAGCGGGACAGAATCTCCGAGTTATACTGTTGCGCTTTGCGCGACCCGCGCCTGAGAACGAGCCGCGCGCGTCACGCCAAGCCCCTCTCGACGAGATAAGGGACCATGATCGATACAGAATGCCTGACCGCCTCCATGCTCGAAATCGGCATGAAATACGAGGCCAAGATGAGCTTCACCCATGAGCAGGTGGCGCAGTACTGTGCGCTCAGCAGCGACAGCAACGCCATCCATCGCGACATCGAAGCGGCGAAGCTGCGCTTCCCCGGCGTGGAGGACATCGTCGTTCCGGGCGGACTGGTACAGATCAGCATAACCGGCATCTTCGGGAGCCGCTTCCCGGGCGACGGCACCTTGGGCCTGACCTTCACCCCCGAACGCATGCGCAAGCCCGTTTGCCCTGGAGACGAGATTCTTGTCACCATCGAGATCACCAAGATCAAAGGCCCCATTCTGGAGGTCGACATCCGCATCACCGACGCGCAGGGAGGCCGGATCGGCGCGGCTCAAAGCAAGATGATCGTACCGGATGACGCCTACCGGCAGTGGTGGGAGAGCCGGCGAAGCTCCTAGCATCCGTATGCCGGGGGCTGGCATGGCAGACGGTCTGGATCCGTGACTGCTTCTGTCGAACTAGGGCGCGCACGAAAGGCCCGACAACCTGCCGGGTGCGGGCAAGCTAACGTCCCTTCGCGGTGAATACCTCTGTGTCCGGATGGAACGCATACCAGGCGAACCAGAAGCTGGTAACAGCCGGGAGCTGGTTTCCGAAAGCATCCAGCGCCCGAGCACTCTCATTTGCCCAGTCAAACTCAACCCGCAGCTCCCTACCGCCCAGCTCGTCGCGGATCTCCTGCTTGCCTGTGCGCGACAGCTCCGCGAAGGGGTACGCCTTGAACTTGCCGCCGATCTCCACGCCAAGCACCCGTTCTTTGGGATGGTAACGCGCTGATTCGGCACTGACCGGAAAATAGAGCCCGCGCTCCTTCTCATAGGCCGCGTAGGGGTCGCGATCATAGTCCCGGCGGTGCCCCGTGTCGGTGGACAGCACCAGCGTGTCCGGGTGCGCCCGCCGCCAAGCGCGCCAACTGGTATGGGTAAGGGGAAGCGCCTTGAGCTTGCGGCCCTTCATGGGGCCCGTCACGGCCTTGTTCAGGAGCTGACTCCACAGGGACTCGGTCTCCCGGTCGTAGAGCAGGACGTCGCTGTTGTAGAGCAGACCGGAGACGCCGAAGCTCAAGGACTTGCCGCCCACCTTAGACGCGAACGCCACGCCGGTCCCGCACAAGGGACAGTAGGTGACCGCGACAGGTTGGCCACCCGCCTCGTCGTTGACGATCTCGTGCCAGTTCATGATCCCGATGGGATAGGCCTTGGCCTCGCCGTTCCGCACGAGCCCGAGGACCCCGTCCTTGCCGTCGAGGAAGCTCGCCTTGCTTGCGGCAACGAACTTGGGGTGATCGAGAGCGGGGATCCCGTCCCGCGACGGCCCTCCAAGATGGATCTCGTCCGCCGGTACCAGAGCGGCTCTGAGATCGAAGCCGTTGTCATCGCCGCTGAACGCGCTCGCCGAGATCAGTACCGCCAGCAAGCTGATCAGGAAACCAAAGCGCCAGTCGGGTAATCTCATATCCCGGAATCCTCCATGGAAGGTATCTTCTCTTGGAGTTGAGACCTTCCGCGGTTGCGGATCCTTTCATCCCGGAGGAAACGAGGTCGGCGCGAGACCAGGCCGCGGTCGCGCACCGAAGCCGAACGTCGAAAGCCAATGCCGGAGGCGAGTAAATATGAGCGTAAAAAAGCACGCCGCCGGTGTTGTCGTGACACGCGGAATCGAGGGGGAGATACGTTATCTCCTGCTGCGTTGTTACAGCTACTGGGACTTCCCGAAGGGAGAGATGGAGCCTGGAGAGAAACCTCTTTCAACAGCGCAACGGGAGGCCAAGGAGGAAACCGGATTGTCCGATCTGCAATTCCCGTGGGGGGACGTCTACACTGAGACGCCGGTGTACGGAAAGGGAAAGATCGCCCGTTACTACTTGGCCGATTCTCCTTCGGGCGAGGTCTGTCTTCCCGTCAGCCCCGAGCTGGGCTTTCCCGAGCACCACGAGTTCCGCTGGGTGACCTACGAGCAGGCCCGGCCCCTGGTCAATGAGCGGATCGGAGCCGTTATCGATTGGGCGCGGTCCCGACTCTCTGACTAGACGGGGCAACGTCAATCGGCGCCTGCAAGTGACAACCGACTCTGCTCAGAACCGTGATGCCGATGGACTTGCGCGCATTGGCCCCTGCCCCGCTGGCGAGCACCAGGGGCAGAACCCCCGGAATGAACCCCGTGGGGACCCGGGTGATGCGCCCCCCGGTGCCGGACTCGGCCTTGACGATGATGGCCTCGAACTGCTCGGCCTCATCCAGCGGCCCGGAGACGTTCACGTTCATCTAGAAGACGAGGACCTGTGGAACAATCGTGACGCCGACCCCCAAAAAGAAGAGGGTCGGGCCGAATTCCTTTGCCGACCGTCACCGGAACCCCGGCCACGTTGAAGTCGACCATGCCGATGAGGTAGCCGACGACCGTTCCGATGCCGAAGACAACAAAATCGGTGATCGCGGCCGTCTCGCGTCCTATCGGGGACAGAGCTTTCCCGGGGAACGGTGGTCTTCTCCTGATCGGCCCGCCTTGTGCCCTTTCCAGAGGGCATGCTTGTACGTTCCTTACGGTGGTACCGTTCCGTCAACTCCAACCGTCGCGTGGTTGGTTTTCCCATCGATATTTCTGGACGAACGTCTCCTGCTCGTTGCGCGGCCGGACTGACGCAGCGACCACAGTACCGGGTAACGGGTGTTTGGCACGGCGCAGGGAGGAGTGATGATGCGGGTGAAGCCAGGACAGATCGCCCTCGGCATTATGTGCAAAGTCCCTCGCAGTGGGTCCAGCAAGACGCGGCTTTGCCCGCCGCTCAGCGCCGGCGAGGCGGCCGAACTCTCGCGCTGTTTTATCGCTGACCTGGCGACATCGATCGAGGGGCTTGCAGAGGCACACGGCGTCCAGGGTGTGGCCGTATACACTCCCACGGGTGCGGAGAACGAGTTGGAGGGTATCCTACCGAAGAGCTTCGCGCGCCTCGCTCAGCGCGCGCAGTGAGCCAGCTTGAGATGACGTCCACGGTCGCTGCCCCTGCCCGCGATTCCCGTTGGCGTCTGGCGCAGCTCGGTCTGGGGTTGATTCTGCTCCAATCCCTCGCGCTTGCGCTCCACGACCGCTGGAATGCGGACTATGCGTTCGTTGCGGTGGCACTCCTGGGCGGCGGAGTGTATCTACTCTCCGTGCGGGTTCTCGTGCGCTCCAACCAGCCGGCCGGGATGTTTGCAATCATCGTCCTGTTTGCCGTGATCTTCCGACTCCTACTCGTGGGAGGACCCACGATGCACTCGTCCGACGCGTACCGATACGTCTGGGACGGCCGCGTTCAGGCCGCGGGAATAAACCCCTACCGCGCGCCGAACAGTTGCGGCGGTTCGTAGCCATTGCCGGAGGGAAGTCTCGGCAACCCAGCCGTGCCGAGCTCCCAAAGCATGTCGTGGGTGAGATCGAGGAATGTCTCGCAGTAGGGCTCGGCAGAGCGAAGGTCGCTCTTGCCGCGCGTGGCCAGGCTCGCAAAGTGGGAAGAGCAAGACGAGCCACCGGCGCAGAGGAACTTGAGGTGGCAGTCGCTGCACTTCTCGCGATTCTGTACCGACACGTCTCGAATCTGGTCAAGTACCGATGACTCGCGCCAGACTTGAGCGAGAGGCTGGTCCAGCACATTACCGCATTCCATTCCGGGCGCCCCCGCAAGCCAGACGCAAGGATACACCTGCCCATCGCTGAAGACCGCGAGCGAGTCCCATCCGCAGCTGCAGAGGTCGGTCTCGCGGCCGTACTTGCCCTTTACCCGCACGCGGAGCGAGGCGTCGTTGTCGATGGTCACCCCCAACTCATCGCCCACGCTCCGGCATTCCCGCATCACTTCCACGACCCGCTCTGGCGAAGTCATCAGCTCAGGCCGGTGATCGAGGGCGCGGCCCCATTCCTGCATCCAGAGGATGTGGTGCGACGAGACGCCGAGATCGGCAACGAGCCGCGTCGTATCGGTCATGCAGTCCAGGGTGCGCTGGCTCACCGCAGTGGAGATAGAAAGCTCCAAGCCGGCGTCGACCGCGCGGCGGATCGCGCTTATGGTCTTTTCGAAGGTCCCTTTGCCGCGGATCGCGTCATGAAGTGCGGCAGTCGGGCCGTCGAGGCTGATCTGGAACGAAAGCTTCCCGCGGCCAGTGCTCTCGGCGAGACGGCGCAGGTACTTGTCGCCGAAGAAGAGTCCGTTGGTCAGGATGACCAGATCACTGTCGTCGGTGATCTGAGCGCGGCGTCAGTGGGCACACCGTGACGGGTGGCCAATCGTGAAGCCAGATCGCCGACCGTGTGTTCGCCCGTTCACCCCCGCATCAGGGTGGCACCACTCGAGTTAGTAGTGACCCAGTGTGGCTTTTCCCCGTCGATTGCGCGGGTCACCCCATCGCGGGTTCGGTAGGTGGCGGGAGGCCCGTAATAGACGCGCTCGGCGCGGGGGTCCGGGGCTGTCTTCGGCGCAGCTGTCACGGCGGCGGGCGAACTGGGGATCGAAGCGTTCACGCCACCCTGAAGTGAGGACGCGAACTCTCCCAGCAAGTCCTGCATCTGCTGGATTACGCGGATGACATCGGTTGTCATTATTTCCTGAGCGCGTCGGCCGGGTGCAAAGGTCCCGCACAGCGACTTAAGTGCGGCGGTTGTTCTCGGGTCTACAGTCATTTACCAATGTTCATGCCCCCGGGCTTGCTAGCCACCCGGGACATTTCCACCGGCGGTGCGGGTCTCTCGACCCAATCAGGGGTAGCCGTGTATCCGACCCCGACGCAGATCTCCTTTCGTTACCTCTCCGGGCAGTGGATGTACCCGCCAGCCGAATCGGGCAAGTGACCGCAGACGGACTCTCACTCCCCAAAATATGCGGCTTATTGCCGACCGATCCCGGCAAGTCCAGCCACATGACGGCCGGGGTATGAGGAACGGTACCCTCGAAGTTTGGCTCACGCAAGCCTCTTGGCAAGGGCAGCATGGCGCTTGACCGGAGAGGGAGGAATAAGGGAAAGACGGACCAAGCTTCTGTTTCCCCCAACACGGCGAGAGGAAACAGACGATGAGCAACTCCGTTTACAAAAGCCCGTCCTTGTAGGTGCCTGAGACATCTTCCAGAGTACGACCTGAAGCTCGAAGCCACCAAGTCCGCTGGTGAGCTTCGGCTCCGTGCCTAGCTGCGCCAACAGCCCTAAAGGGGCAGCGCTTCAGTCAAGCCGTTTAGCCAACAACCGATCCAACTGATTGGCAAAGGCCTGGCGGTCTGCTTGACTGAAGGACGCAGGCCCGCCGGTGTTCACTCCGCTGCCGCGCAGGGTATCGAGAAAGTCACGCATATTGAGGCGCTGGCGGATGTTCTCCTCGGTGTAGAGCTCGCCGCGGGGATTCAGGGCCAAACAACCCTTGGCGATGATCTCCGCGGCAAGGGGGATATCCGCGGTGATCACCAAATCTCCCTCCTGCGACTGCTGCACGATGTGGTTGTCCGCGACGTCGAAACCGGCACCCACCTGAACCGAACGGATAAAGCGCGAGCCCGGGACTTGGACGGGTTGATTGGCGACCAGTGTCAACGGCACGCCCACGCGATCCGCGGCGCGAAACAGCATCTCCTTGATAACTTTCGGGCAGGCGTCCGCGTCAACCCAAATATTCATCGATCCCATGATTTTCCGCCGATGCTCTCACTTTCGATTAGGCGGGCATTATACTGTCCCGCCACATCCATTCAGCGCCGCTGAATGAATTCTGAGCACCTTCGTGCGGTGAGTCCGCAAAGATCTCGCGCAAACGATGGCGAAACCACGTCGTTACGTTTGGCAATCCGCGGGTACCGGGAGCGAGGCTCCGGTTTGGAGATTCGGGGATGCAGAGCACTGTCAGGGAGGAATCAGCCCCCGGTGCGCGTTTCTTTTTTTCCAAGCAGTCGTAATTGGACACCGCTAAGTATCGCGGATTGCGTAACCTGATTGTCGGGGCTTCGCGAACTCAACCAACGCGAACGGCGTTTCTCGCGCCAGAGCGCGAACATTTACAGTAGTCTCAGAGGTTCGGCGCCGAACAACAGCGGGGCGTTGTGCCCCGCTGCCTGACGGATTACTTCACCTCGATGGTGATTTTTTCGGACATCACAGGCGGTTCGTGCGGTATATGACCCATGTCACCCAACAGCAGCTGAAGCGTATGCTTTCCGGGTGCAAGCTCTATGCTGGTCTCGGTCTGACCCCCGCCGAAATGCTTGTGGTTGTCGTCGCTCGGCAACGGCTTGTCGAGGGCCGGGACCTCATCCACGTCGATCAGCAGATGGTGGTGCCCCGTGTGCTCCTTCGCCGTCCCGGCAGGCGCAACGCCCATACCCGACAGGCCGAAGCGCACGGTCACCGGGCTGCTGACGGTCTCCCCGTCGGCCGGGGAGATGAAATAGACCTTCAGCGCCTTCCGGGGCCGGAGAGCCCGGCCAGGTCAGTGCCGAGAAGGCCAAGAAACCAACTCCGGCGAGAGCGGCTGAATATCTCGATCGCATTTGTTATTCCTCGTTCGGTGGAAGTGTGCTGGCTCGTGCCTAACTGCCCGGCACCTTATTCAATTTAGGCCGTTTACCCGGAAGCACAAGGGCATAGTGCCTTCGCCTTCGGCGTGTCAATACTCAATACCTTCTCCCGCGCATCGCAGGGACGACAATCAGGAGCGTGGCGAGGCAAACGAGCCCGAAACGCAGGCTCTCGGTGGCGAAGTAGATGCCATGATATCGCTGGAACTCCTCCAACATCGGCGGCGGCGGATCTCGGGGGAGGAAGTCGAGTTGCCGGCCGAGCTCGACGATCTGGGGCTCGAGCACCATATGGATCAGGCCGACCAACGCAGCGGCTGTCGTCAGCAAGAGGATAGACAGCCGCCCTGCCCTGCCCAAGACTGCGAGGAGAACGGCCAAGCCGCCGAGGACGAGCTGGGCGCGGTTCCAGACCTCGAAGAACACCCGGTTGAGCTCGGAAGAATGGACCCAAAGCAGGCTGCTCTTCTTGGCATCTACGTCGCCAGGCTGGAAACCCGCATGCTCCTGCAGCTTAAGGTTTCGATCGAACAGGTCGTCGATCCCGGAGAAGTTATAGGCGACGATGGCACCGAGTATTACAGAGCCCCCCAGCCAGATGCCGAGGACGAGATGCAGGAGCGGATCCAGTTTCACCTGTTAGCCTGAAGCTGCCTTCTATCGGCGGAAAATAGTACTCCGATTCCCCTGTCTCCACCATCGGCTCGTCTGCGAGCGGTAGCGGGTGCGGGGCCAAACGGCGCCGGGTTGTCTATCCTAAGCTTGCACTATGGAAAACCAGGAGGGCATTTCGTATGAAAATCTCAAAAAACTGTCTCGACTTGGTTAAGAAATGGGAGGGCTTCCGGCGTGTAGCGTACCTCGACCCGGCAGACATAACGACGATCGGGTACGGCACTATCCGGTACCCCGACGGGCAGCCCGTGCGAATGGGGGACCGAATCACCGAGCAACAGGCACTGGGATTCCTGCACGACGAGTGCGAGGACATCGCCAAGCAGGTCTCCAACATGGCGGAGGTCGATCTCACCCAAAACCAGTTCGACGCCTTGGTGTCTTTCGCCTACAACGTCGGGCCCGCTGCCTTTAAAAACAGCACGCTTCGCAAAAAGCTCAACGCGGGAGACCACGCACAGGCTGCACAGGAGTTCAAGCGGTGGAACAAAGCGACGATCGACGGCGTGAAGCAGGTGCTTCCCGGTCTCGTGAATCGCCGGGCAGAGGAAGCCGCGTTGTTCAAGAAGCAGACCGCGCAAGGAAAGCCCATCAGCACCCCGGTTTCCAAGCAAGACGGCATCGACTCGCTAAAGGCATTTCGGACCGATAACGCGAATCTGATCGTGGCCTACAAGGGAGAAAGCGTAGCGGAGATTCTCCGACTGGAATCCACGCGCAAGGAGGACTTCATCGATCTGCTCAGGCTCTATCCCAGCGCCCATACCCTGGAGCTTGCGGCACCCGGTGAGGGGGCGCCCGCCGGCGAGGTCATCACCTTCACGGGACGCACCAAGACCTTGTCCAAGGTGGTCGATCGACCCGAGCTGAACCGCCAGCTCTTGCTCCGCGGTATGCGGGACGAACATGAGCCGGGTAACGACGTCAAAGAGCTTCAAGCACGTCTGAAGGCACTGGGTTACTACCATGACAAGGTCGACGGCATTTTCGGGCGGGCGACGGACAAGGCGGCCAAGGACTTTCAGGCGGACGCATTCGGGATCTGGGAGGCCGATGGAAAAGTCGGCCCTCGAACTTGGAAAAAGCTCTGGGGTGAGAGAAACATAGAGCAGTCGGTCAAGCTCCCGGTGGTGAGCAAGCCCTATTTGCAGCTGACCACGACCGATAGAAAAGACGGCTTCGGGCTCTTCGTTCTGCTGATGGAGTACATCAAAGACGGCGAGATCGTCGGCAGCATCGAGGTCTGCTCGGGGCAGCCCCGCCACCAGGAGTTCCGTACCGGTGCGACGAGCAAGTCCATGTCGAAGGAACCGCTTCCGGAGGGTAGATGGACGCTGAGCGAAAAGATCCACTGGTGCGGCGGGGAGGACATCTACGACGGCGCCATCTTTGCAGACGGAGAGGGGCCAGTGAAGATCCGGTTGAAATACGACGAGCCGGGGACGACGAAGCGCACGGCTATACTGATACACATGGATTGGAACCGTAACCGGCGCGCGCCCGGCACCCTGGGATGCATCGGCGTGTACGACGTTCCGGACTTCAGGAAGCTCGTCGGCTGGGTGCAGGACGGCGGCCCGCGTTGCCTCTACGTCGATTGGGGGTTGGGAACCTGTCCGGATCCGGATTGACTGCTCAGGCTAACGCGGCTCAAGCGGCCGGACGCCGGTTGTTGGTTGCAAAGCTATCCACTTGATGGCGCCTGAAACATTCCCTTTCAGTCCCAACGAAACAGGCGCGCCGCAAGGGTCAACAACAACACACTGGCGACCAGCAGTACAGCGATCTCCGGCAGGACCTCCACCACCCCGGCCCCATCGATCATGACCCGCCTGGCGGCATCGACGACATAGGTGAGCGGGAGAAGCTTCGACATGGCCTGCGCCGCGGAGCTGGCCCCCTCCATCGAGAACCAGACCCCCGAGAGCAGCAACATGGGCCAGGACATGATGTTGAGCACCCCGTCCGCCAGCTCCTCGGTACGCAGGCGCGCGGCGACAATCAGGCCCATGCTGACGAGACACAATGCGCCCGCAAGGTACACCAGCAGCAACGCCGCATAGGACCCGCGCATGACGAAATCCAGGAAGATATCCGCGCCGATGAAAACGGCGATCGAGGCCGTCAGCACCACGCGTCAGGCGCGACAGCACCTGGGCGGTCAGAAACTCCAAAGCACTCAGCGGAGTAGCCTGCAGACGCCGCAGCACACCGTTCTTGCGGTAGCGAACGATCACCCAGCCCACACCCCAGAGGCTGCTGAACATGATGTTCATCGCCAGTATTCCCGGCAGAACCCAATCCACGTAGCGAAGACCCCGTCCGCTCACCGTCTGGCGTTCGGGCGCAGCCTCCGGCTCCCCGTAGGCGGACTGCAGCAAGCGCTCTGCCAAATAGCCCTTGGCAGAATGGGTGTTGATCCAATAGCGCGGGCCGCCACGGGGATCGAGCAACAGATCGATCTGGTGCCTTTCCACCTTGGCGACGGCGGACTCCAAGTCGGTCATCGGGATGAAGCTCAGGTGACGCATGGCCAGGAAAGCCGATGTCTCCGTGGAAAGGGCACCGTCCCCGCTCAGCACACCGATCTTGAGCAAATCGTCCTGCTCGTCCCCGAAGATGAATGCGAAGCCGAACACCATCAAGAAGGGCATGATGATGTTCCAGCCCAGGCCCGCCTTATCCCGGTAAAACTCCCGGTTACGTGCGTTGAAAATGGCGAGGATACGGTGCCACACAGCTCAGGTCCGCAGTCCGTGGCCGGTAAGCTTCAGGAACAGGTCCTCCAGATTCGGCGTCTCGATCCGCAGCTCGCTGAGGTTCGCACCCGAGCGCTCCAAGCGCTCCAGAACCGGTGGTACCTCTTCGCTGAACAGTTCCATGTAGCCGTTGCGTACCTCGCAGTCTTGCGGGCATCGGCCTGCCTTCGGGCCAAGCGTTTACGGGCAGGCGCACCACGGAGGCGGGAAAATGCTCCTGCACCAGCGCAGCGGGCCTGCCGCGGGCGATGACACGCCCGTTATCGGCGATGACGATCTCGTCGCACAGGCGCTGCGCCTCTTCCATGTAGTGGGTGGTCAGGACCAGGGTCTTGCCGCGTGCCGCGCACATCCTCGATCAGGCCCCAGAAGTTGCGCCGGGATTGCGGATCCAGGCCCGTCGTCGGCTCGTCCAGGAACAGGAGATTGGGATCGTTGACCAAGGCGATGGCCAGCAGCAGGCGCTGCCGCTGTCCCCCCGAGAGCTTTCGGGTATCCCGGCCCAGGATCTCCCGGAGATTGCACATTTCGACCAACTCATCCAGGCCCGCGGTTCGGCTGTAGAGGCTCGCGAACATGTCCAGCGATTCGCGGACGGTCTGGAAGTCCTGCAGGGCGGTGCTCTGGAACTGGATACCGATCTCCTCGCGAAATCGGCGGTCCGGCTCCCTGCCCTCGTAGAGCACATTCCCGGAGGTGGGCCGCGAGATGCCCTCCAGCATCTCCAGTGTGGTGGTCTTCCCCGCCCCGTTGGGTCCCAGAAGTCCGAAACACTGGCCCCGCGGGACCTCGAAGCTGATACCGTCCACGGCCCGCACACCGGGGTAGACCTTCACCAGATCGAGGGCTTGGAGAAGAGCTGCCATGGGGTGCGATCATACGAGCTTGACGGCAACGGCGCATCCGCGCTGGGCCCTTTTCCTCTCAGGCGAGGGAAAATCGACGTCCCCGACAATGATGCTGGCGACCGAAGCCCCCGCCAAGGCGCCCAGCACCACGCCGGCCGCCACCCCCCAGGGTCCCGCGGCTGCTCCCAGGACAGCACCCATCCGGGGCGCAGCCATACCGCCACCGACGGCGCCGGCAACGGTGCTCCCGATCAGCACCCACCCGTTTCTCGTATTGGTATCCATCGCCTCTTCCCACTCTCTGCCGTTCACCTTGGGATAGACCGCCCGGTGCCTTGAAGGTGCACCACCGAAAACTGCTCTGTACGTTATTACAGGCTTGTTTTCCCGGCATCCCACTTCTTCGCCCGGGTTTGATGGATCGGCGGACCTGGCCAACAGGGTCGAGCACATCGAGCTGTCCGAGCTGCCGGCCGCAAAGTGCAAGTACTCCACGACTTGGGGGTCGATACCCTGGAGGGCCGTGCTGCCAAGAATCCCGGAGAGCTGGCGGCGGACTTCAACGAGCGGGTGGAAGCAATGGGGCACGAGACCCTCAAAGCCGTCGAGGAAACAGAAGCCACGCGTTGGGTGGAGGCGGCCCGCGCCTACGCAGGAACACAGAAGGCCCCTGCGGCGGATAAGCAAACAGAATGACGCGGGTCATTCCTGACAGGGTGTTTGAACCGCCAAGGCGCCAAGCTCTTCTGATAAAGAATGACTGAGGGCAAATCTCACCGACGCGCCAAAACCCATCCTACGCGTTCTCTGCGCCTTTGCAGTTCAGTTTGCCTGCCCGGACGCCTTCCCATGACGATCTCAGGAACCGCTTTTCTCCTCCGGCGGCCCCTGCTGTCCATTGCGATCCCGCTTGCGGTTCGCCCGGCGCTGGCGCTTACGGACCAGCGTCAGAACGGGCCCGGAAATGGCATAAACCATAAATCCGGCAAACAGGATCACCGGCGGATGGAGGAACACCAGGGCGAAGGCGAGCATCACCACTACGGCGAAGATGAAGGGCACCCTGCCCCGCATGTCGATGTCCTTGAAGCTGTGAAATCGGAAGTTGCTCACCATGAGCAAACCGGCAAACGTTGTAATGAAGGCCGCCAACCAACTCACATCCGCGCCATCGATGGAATGATCCGCCCCGATCCAGACCCCGGCGGCAATGATCCCGGCCGCAGAGGGGCTGGGCAATCCCTGGAAATAGCGCTTGTCTGCGATACCGACCTGGGTGTTGAAACGCGCCAGGCGCAAGGCCGCGGCGGCGGTGTAGACGAACGCCGCCAACCAACCGACCTTGCCCAAACCGCCGAGCGCCCACTCGTAGGCCACCAACGCCGGCGCAACCCCGAAGGCCACCATGTCCGCGAGACTATCGTACTCCGCCCCGAAGTCGCTCTGGGTCTGGGTCAGCCGGGCTACCCTGCCGTCGATACCATCCAGCAGCATGGCCGCGAAGATCGCGATAGCCGCGGGCTCGAAACGCCCCTGCATGGAGGCGATCACCGCGTAGAAACCGGCGAAAAGGTTCGCCGTAGTGAACAGGTTGGGTAGGAGATAGATGCCGCGTCGGCGTTTCGGTTTTTGTTCGAGCTCGTCCATAGCGTGGGCCGAGTGGCGGTAGGTTTGGCTGGGGATAGACAGTATACCGGCGCAGCAGACGAGGAAAAAGAAGCGCCGCTGGGCTTCTGCAGCGGTAAAGAATGTGGACCTGCGAGACACGGCGCGATCCGAGACGCAAAGCAACCGCAAGGGGGTATTGGCAAACCTCTTCCAAACCAGACCGATTCAACCGACGCGCAGACCGAGGACTTTCCGCAAGTGCTTCATGCCGACCTGTCCCGCTGGCTCAACGTTGCGAGAGACGCGACACCACATCCTAATGCCGAGAACCAGTCGTCAAACCTCCGACCCAGGTCAAAACCGAGCCACACTGCATCCTGATCCTGCTATGATTTGTACAAATTCAACGTACAAATGGAGTCCTTGCCGTGCTTGAAGTCAAGGTCAGCGACTTGCGCACCCATTTGCCCGAGTACCTCGATCGGGCGGAATCAGGTGAAGAAATCCTCGTCACCCGCCGCGGGCGTGTCGTCGCTCGGCTGACTTCCGCGCGCGACGCCCGCGCGCGCGCGAAGGAACAGCTTGCCGCATTGCGAGACCAGGCGCACGTCGGGGACGTTCTCAGCCCCATTGAGGCGGACTGGGAGGTCTCCAGGTGATTCTGTTGGATACCTGCACTTTGATCTTCGACGCGCTTACACCCGACCGCTTGAGCCCCGCCGCCTGCGCGGTACTGGACGAAGGTGAAAGGGAACGCGTCCTCGCCTGCGCAGACATCAGCCTGTGGGAAATCGCGATGCTGGTGAGTAAAGGCCGGCTCTCACCCGGAACGGACAGCAGAATCTTCTGCCACTTGGCGCTGGACGCCCGCGGCGTTCGCGTATTGCCCATCACTGCGGACATCGCCGCCGCATCGGTACGACTCCAGTTACCCCATGGCGACCCCGCCGACCGTTTGATCGCCGCTACGGCGCACGTCAACGATGCACCGCTGGTGACGGCGGACAAGCATCTGCTCGGGTGCCCGGCCATAGAAACGATTTGGTGAGAACCGCCAACTCGTAAACAATTCCGCGCCCCTATTTCCTCGATATCTTGGCGGCAACCGAGGAGCAGAGCTTCGGACAGGTTGCGTCCCAAGCTTGGAGCTAGAAACGCAGGTACTGGAGAGACTTTAATTCTTGCTCTTATCCACCAGCTTCTTCTCGCGGATCCAGGGCATCATCTCGCGCAGGCGCTCGCCGACCTCCTCGATCGGATGCTCCTCGCCCAGGCGGCGCAGGGCCTTCATCTTGGCCGCGCCGGCCTGGTTCTCCAGGATGAACTCGCGGGCGAACTCGCCGGTCTGGATCTCGCCCAGGATGCGCTTCATCTCGGCCTTGGTCTCGCTCGGTGACGATGCGCGGGCCGCGGGTCAGGTCGCCGTACTCGGCGGTGTTGGAGATCGAGTAGCGCATGTTGGCGATGCCGCCCTCGTAGATGAGGTCGACGATCAGCTTGACCTCGTGCAGGCACTCGAAGTAGGCCATCTCCGGCGCGTAGCCGGCCTCGACCAGGGTCTCGAAGCCGGCCTGGATCAGGGCGGTCAGGCCGCCGCAGAGCACCACCTGCTCGCCGAACAGGTCGGTCTCGCTCTCCTCGCGGAAGCTGGTCTCGATGATGCCGGCGCGGCCGCCGCCGTTGGCCGAGGCATAGGACAGGGCGATATCGCGGGCCTGGCCGGTGGCGTCCTGGTAGACGGCGATCAGGCTGGGCACGCCGCCGCCCTGGGTGTAGGTGGAGCGCACCAGGTGGCCCGGCCCCTTGGGCGCGATCATGATGACGTCCAGGTCCTCGCGCGGCTCGATCTGCTGGAAGTGGATGTTGAAGCCGTGGGCGAAGGCCAGGGCCGCGCCCTGCTTGATGTTGGGGGCGATCTGCTCGCGGTAGAGCCTGGCCTGGTGCTCGTCCGGGGCCAGGATCATGACCACGTCGGCGCCCTTGACCGCCTCCTCGATGGCCTTGACCTCCAGACCGGCATTCGTCGGCCTTGGCCGCGGAGGCGGAGCCGGGACGCAGACCGACGACGACCGAGACGCCGGAGTCCTTCAGATTGTTGGCATGGGCGTGACCCTGGGAGCCGTAGCCGATGATGGCGACCTTCTTGCCCTGGATGAGAGAGAGGTCTGCGTCTTTGTCGTAGTAAACGTTGATGGACATTGATTGTTCCTGGAATTGATTGATCTAGGCGTCCGCAAATGAACGCCAATCAACGCTAATGAAAGAGTTGCGAATGTAATCAGAGCTGGATCACAGCGCGGGGTCGAGCGTGCGGCACGCAAACGGAAAACCTTTGTCCAGTCCCGAATTTGCGCACATTCGCGTTCGTTTGCGCACTAAAGCCCTCTAAAGTGCCAGCCCCTTCTCACCGCGGGCGATGCCGGAGGGGCCGGAGCGCACGACCTCCATGATCAGCCCTTCGGGCACGGCGTCGATGAAGGCGTCCAGCTTCTTGCGAAGCCCCGGTGAGCTCGACCACGTAGCTGGTGTCGGTCACGTCGATGATCTTGGCGCGGAAGATGTCGGCCAGGCGCTTGAGCTCCTCGCGGTCCGACCCGCTCGGCGCGGACCTTGATCATCATCATCTCGCGCTCGATGTGGGGTCCCTCGGAGAGATCCAGGAGCTTGACCGTGTCGACCAGCTTGTTGAGCTGCTTCTTGATCTGCTCGACGATGTCCTCGTTGCCGGTGGTGACCAGGGTCATGCGCGACAGGGACGGGTCGTCCGTGGGCGCCACCGTCAGCGACTCGATGTTGTAGCCGCGGGCCGAGAACAGACCGGCGACGCGCGACAGGGCGCCGGCCTCGTTCTCCAGCAGGACGGAAATGATGTGTCTCATGTCAGGCCAGCTCCCTTTCCGGCGACAGGTGCATCTCGTGGTGCCCCTTGCCCGCCACGATCATGGGGTAGACGTTCTCGGTGGGATCGACGATCACGTCCAGGAACACGAAGCGGTCCTTCATGCCGAAGGCCTCGCTCATGGCGCCCTCCAGGTCGCCGGGCTTCTCGACCCGCATGCCCACGTGCCCGAAGCTCTCGGCGAGCTTCACGAAGTCCGGCAGCGCATCCACGTAGGAGTGGGAATAGCGGCTCTCGTAGAAGAACTCCTGCCACTGGCGCACCATGCCCATGTAGCCGTTGTTCAGCAGCAGGACCTTGATCGGCAGATCGTACTGCTTGCAGGTGGCCATCTCCTGGATGCACATGAGGATGCTGGCCTCGCCGGAGACGCAGGCCACCTGTGCATCCGGAAAGGCCAGCTGCACGCCCATGGCCGCCGGCAGGCCGAAGCCCATGGTGCCCAGTCCGCCGGAGTTGATCCAGCGCCGCGGCTTGTCGAACGGATAGAACTGGGCGGCGAACATCTGGTGCTGACCCACGTCCGAGGCACAGGTACAGATCCCCGTCGGTGACCTTGTACAGGGTCTCCACCGCGAACTGGGGCTTGATCTTCGTCGCTGTTGCGGTCGTAGCTCAGGCAGTCCATGCCGCGCCACTCCTCGATCTGCTTCCACCACTCGTTCAGCGCGTCCTTGTTCGGCGCCCGGCCGCTGCTCCTTGAGCACGCGCAGCATATCGTTGAGCACACTGCCGACGGGACCGACGATGGGAACGTCCACCCGCACGTTCTTGGAGATGGACGACGGGTCGACGTCGACGTGAATGATCTTGGCATGGGGGCAGAAATGCTCGATCTTGCCGGTCACCCGATCGTCGAAACGGGCCCCGATGGCGATCAGACAGTCGGTCTCGTGCATCGCCATGTTGGCCTCGTAGGTGCCGTGCATGCCGAGCATGCCGATGAACTGGCGGTCGGTCATGGGATAGGCGCCCAGCCCCATCAGGGTGCTGGTGATCGGAAAGCCGGTCTCTCTGACCAACTCCGTGAGCAGGTGGGACGCCTCGCCCAGGATCACGCCGCCGCCGGTGTAGAACACGGGACGCTTGGCCGCCAGCATGGCTTCTACGGCCTTCTTGATCTGGCCGAGATGCCCCTTCTGGGCCGGGTTGTAGGAGCGCATCTTGATCTCGCGCGGATACTCGTACGGAATCTTGATGTTGGGATCGGTGATATCCTTGGGGATATCCACCACCACCGGCCCCGGCCGCCCGGACGTGGCGATATAGAAGGCCTTGCGGATGGTCTCCGCCAGATCTCTTACGTCCTTGACCAGGAAGTTGTGCTTGACGCAGGGGCGGGTGATGCCGACCGTGTCCACCTCCTGGAAGGCATCGCTGCCGATCACCGGCGTGGGCACCTGGCCGCTGAGGATCACCATCGGAATGGAGTCCATGTAGGCGGTGGCGATCCCGGTGACCGCATTGGTAGCCCCGGGACCCGAGGTGACCAGGCAAACGCCGCATCTACCGGTAGCGCGGGCATAGCCGTCGGCTGCATGGGTTGCCCCCTGCTCGTGCCGGACCAGGATGTGCTTGACCTTCTTCTGCTTGAAGATGGCGTCGTAGATATGAAGCACGGCGCCTCCGGGATATCCGAACACGTACTCCACGCCCTCGTCGATCAGCGCCTGAACGACGATCTCGGCACCACTCAATTCCACGTTGACGACCCTCCGTCGACCCCGGAACCCGCGGCCGATCCGCGGGCGGAGAGGAATAAAACTTGTTTGGTAAACGAGCAAAATTACAGGACTCGACACGCGGCGGTCAAGATAAACCAGAATGACTGTTCGGCTAGTCCTTACTCGGGCCATTCCGCTCCCGCAGCATTGGTTGCTCGGTTGCATCCTTAACCCATCAGAAGATAATGAGTAAGTCGCCTCTAAATCCTAGACAGACTCCGCCGCCTCCCTCATGCCCACACGCACTACACAACTTGCCGTTGCCTTCCTCACGGCCTGCGCCTGTGCGCCGGCTCATACCGCCATGTACCGCTGGGTGGACGAGAACGGGGTGACCGTCTACTCACAGACACCCCCCCCGTCGAGCGACGCCGTCAAGATCAAGAAGCAAAGCGCGCCCAGTGACGAAGATGCGGCCGCGGCAAGCAAGCGCCTGGAGCAACAGCGCGAGCAAGTGTTCGACGAGGAAGAGGCGCGCAAGGAGAGCAAAGCGGAGCAGGAAACCAAAGCCCGGGCTGAAAGCAAGAGAGCCGCCAACTGCGAGGCGGCGCGAACGAACCTCGAAATGTACGAAAACCTGGGCCGACGCATGATCCGCACCCCCGACGGCGAGGTCCTGCGCCTGTCGGAAGAACAAGTCGAGATGCAGATCGAGAAAGCGCAGATGCAGATCGAAGAATACTGCCATTGATGGAGGTCGTGGAGTTATGCCGACCCTGAAAATTCAGACCAATGTCGAGACACCGCAGGAGCGGCGCAAGCCAATCCTGGAAGCGGCTTCGTCCAAGGTGGCACGGATGCTCGGCAAGCCAGAAAGCTACGTCATGGTCGTACTGCAAACCAATCCGGACATGCTCTTCGCCGCCGACGATGCGCCCCTTGCCTACCTGGAGCTCAAGAGCCTGGGGCTACCCGAGGACGACACCCCCGCCCTGTCCGCCGCCCTGTGCGCCTTCATGGAGAAGCACTTCGGTGTCCCGCCGGATCGCACCTACATCGAGTTTGCGTCCCCACAGCGGCACATGTTCGGGTGGAGCGGCGGGACATTTTGACCAGTCCGATGGCGGCAAGGGATAGCCGCGCTAAAGAGAATCCAGCACCAAGCGTGGGCCAGACTTCAGGTAGAATGCAGGGTTTTGCATCTTCGCCCGGACAACCATGCGCACGTCACAGTTCCCCCTGCAGACCGTCAAGGAGACCCCCGCCGACGCCGAGGTGGTCAGCCACCAGCTGATGCTGCGCGCGGGCATGATCCGCAAGCTCGCCGCCGGACTCTACACCTGGCTGCCGCTGGGGCTGCGGGTGCTGCGCAAGGTCGAGCGCATCGTGCGCGAGGAGATGGACCGCGCCGGCGCCCTGGAGGTGCTGATGCCGGCGGTGCAGCCGGCGGAGCTGTGGCAGGAGTCCGGCCGCTGGGAGCAGTACGGACCGGAGCTGCTGCGCTTCCAGGACCGCCACCAGCGGGACTTCTGCTTCGGCCCCACCCACGAGGAGATCATCACCGAGCTGGCGCGCAACGAGCTGCGCAGCTACAAGCAGCTGCCGATCAACTTACTACCAGATCCAGACCAAGTTCCGGGACGAGATCCGCCCCCGCTTCGGGGTCATGCGCGCCCGCGAGTTCCTGATGAAGGACGCCTACTCCTTCCACCTGGACAGCGCGTCCCTGGACGAGACCTACCGGGTCATGTACGAGACCTACGGCCGCATCTTCCGCCGCTGCGGGCTGGAGTTCCGCCCGGTGCAGGCGGACACCGGCAGCATCGGCGGCAATGCCTCCCACGAGTTCCACGTGCTGGCCGACTCCGGCGAGGACGCCATCGCCTTCTCCGACCGACAGCGACTACGCAGCCAACGTGGAGCTGGCCGAGGCCCTGCCCCTGCGCAGCGAGCGCCCGGCGCCGTCCGAGGAGCTGCGGCTGGTGGACACCCCGGACGCCAAGACCATCCAGGACCTGGTGGAGCAGTTCGAGCAGCCCATTGAGCGCACGGTCAAGACCCTGGTCGTGGCCGCGAGCGATGAGATCGAAGCGGACTTGGTCGCCCTGCTGGTGCGCGGCGACCACGAGCTCAATGCGGTCAAGGCCGAGAAGCTGCCGCAAGTCGCCGGCACCGCTGCGCATGGCCACCGAAGAGGAGATCCGCGCCGCCATCGGTGCCGGTCCCGGCTCCCTCGGGCCCGCTGAACCTGCCCATCCCCTGCATCGTCGACCGCACCGTGGCGGTGACAGCGGACTTCAGCGCCGGCGCCAACCAGGACGGCAAGCACTTCTTCGGCATCAACTGGGAACGCGACCTGCCCGCTGCCGGAAGTCGCGGACCTGCGCAACGTCCGGAGGGCGATCCGAGCCCCGACGGCAAGGGACTGCTGACCATCGCCCGCGGCATCGAGGTGGGCCACATCTTCCAGCTCGGGCGCAAGTACAGCGAGGCCATGAAGGCGACGGTGCTCGACGAGTCCGGCAAGGCGGCGACGCTGGAGATGGGCTGCTACGGCATCGGCGTCTCCCGCGTGGTAGCCGCCGCCATCGAGCAGAACCACGACGACAAGGGCATCATCTGGCCGCAACCCCTGGCTCCCTTCCAGGTCGCGCTGCTGCCCATGAAGATGCACAAGTCCTACCGGGTGAGGGAGGCGGCCGAGCGCCTGTACCAGGAGCTGACCGCCGCCGGCATCGACGTGCTCCTGGACGATCGGGACGTGCGGCCCGGCTTCATGTTCGCGGACATGGAGCTGATCGGCATTCCCCACCGGGTCGTCATCGGCGACAAGGGTCTGGACGAGGGCAAGCTGGAATACAAGGGCCGGCGCGACACCGAGCTCAGCTTTGTCCCTATCGACGAGATCCTGCCCTTCCTCACCGAGAGGCTGCAGAAAGGCGCGGGCTGATCCCCGTGTTGGAGCAGCAATGCGCAGCGGGCGGCACATTCATGCGAAGAATGCCCGCGCCAGGGCGCAGAGAGCGCCAAGACAAACCTTTGCCTCTTGGTGTTTTCGCGCGACACCTTGTTCGGTTGGCTAGGTAACAAACGGAAGAAATCAATATGAGCAAAGAGGAATCATTCACCCGAGAACAGCTGATCCAGTGCGGTATGGGAGACATGTTCGGCCCGGGCAATGCCCAGCTGCCGATACCCAACATGCTCATGATGGACAGGGTCAACCGAATCGCGGACTTCGGCGGGGCCAACGGCAAGGGAGAGATCCTGGCCGAGCTGGACATCAACCCCGACCTCTGGTTCTTCTCCTGTCACTTTCCCGGCGACCCGGTCATGCCGGGTTGCCTCGGGTTGGACGCCCTGTGGCAGCTTGTAGGCTTCTTCCTCGCCTGGGTCGGCAATCCCGGACACGGGCGCGCCCTGGGCGTAGGCGAAGTCAAGTTCACCGGGCAGGTCCTGCCCACGGCGAAGAAGGTGACCTACCATATCGACATGAAGCGCGTGATCTCCCGCAAGCTGGTGCTCGGAATCGGCGACGGTGTCGTGCAGGTGGACGGACGCGTAATCTATACGGCGAAGGACCTGCGCGTGGGGCTGTTCACCTCCACGGAAGGCTTTTAGGAGCGTCCCCGACATAGGATTGTCCTGATCCTGCGGAGCCGCGGATGCCTAGACATCGATTCGCAACCCCGTTGCACCTGGTGCGGCTCAGACCCGCTTTACCTCTCCTATCACGATCAGGAATGGGGCGTGCCCTCGCACGACGAGCGCCACCTGTTCGAGATGCTGATCCTGGAGGGCGCCCAGGCCGGGCTCTCCTGGCTCACCATCCTACGCAAACGCGAGGGCTACCGCTCGGCCTTCGACGGATTCGATCCAGAGCACATCGCCCGCTACGACGAGGGAAAGATCGCGCGCCTCCTTGCCGATCCCGGCATCGTGCGCAATCGGTTGAAGGTCAACGCGGCCGTGGGCAATGCCCGCGCCTGGCTCGCCCTGCAGGAGCGCGGCGAGTCACCAGTCGATCTGCTCTGGAGCTACGTGGGCGGTGTGACCCGCCAGAATACCTGGCGGAGTCTGGACGAGATCCCGGCCAGCACTGAGGAATCGGACGCCATGAGCCGGGACCTCAAGCGGCTCGGATTCAAGTTCGTCGGCAGCACCATCTGCTATGCCTTCATGCAGGCGGTGGGAATGGTGAACGACCACACGACGGATTGCTTCCGCTACCCGCAGTTGGTAAAGCCCGGTACCGAATAGGGGGAGGGTATGAAGATCGTCCGACTCGCCGTCTCGAACGCACTTGCCGGCAAGCCGCTGTCGTGCTGGCCCGTCTTCAGGCCCGTGGCCGCTCAAAACACGCTGAGCGCTTAGGGATCCTTTTTCAGCAAGTGGGAGAAAAGTTGGCGGGCTTCGGAGCGGTCGAATGCGACGATCTGGTCCGTTTTTCGAGTCGTCGTCGGCTCGAGCGAATCAGGTGCGCGGTCGGCGGGGTTCGAAAGATGCTGCGGAGGGTTAGCAGGCGCCTTGTCCCGCATCCCCAAACTCATCTCCGCTGTACGCTCGTCTATAACGCTCTGTACGACATCCGCATTGATCTCCTTTGCGTCCTCTGCATACCCGTACACCAAAGAGGTATCGCAAAGAAGATTGATCAGGCGGGGTACTCCTCCCGAGTGTCGATACACCTGTCGGCAAGCCTCGGGGGTGAACAATTCAGCAGAACCGCCAGCCCGTTCGAGGCGGTGGCCGATATAGTGAACTGTCTCCCGCTCGGAAAGCGGCACGAGATGGTAGTATGCCACCACGCGTTGGGCGAGCTGCCGCAGATCGTCGCGCTTCAGTGTCGCCTTCAGCTCAGGTTGCCCGACGAGGACCAACTGGAGAATCTGAGCTTTGTCGGCGTTGACGTTGGAGAGGGTACGCAACTCCTCGAGCGCGGCTGTATCTAGATTCTGCGCCTCATCTACGATCAATACAACGCGCCGACGACGTGCGTACTCGGTGATTAGGAACTCGACGAATGCCTCGTAGACTTGGGCATCGCCACCGGACTCGCACTTTAGGCCGAAGGCCATCAGGACCCACCGTAGCAAATGCGTGAAGCGTTTGTGGGTGTTGCTCAGCAAGCCAACGGTCACTCCCTCTCCAAGCTGATCGAGCAAGTGGCGGATAAGCGTCGTCTTGCCGCAGCCCACCTCCCCTGTCACCACGGTGAAACCCGCTTGGGTGAGCACTCCGTACTCGAGCAGCGAGTAGGCCGTGCTGTGCTGGCGGCCCAAGTACAGAAATGTAGGGTCGGGTAGCAGGCTGAAAGGCTTCTCCCTGAAACCGAAGTACCGCTCGTACATTGGGCAAAAATCTCCTCAGATACGACGAGGTCTATCGGGACAGTCCTGCGAATTCTGTGGGCCAGGCGTACGACAAAGAAAGAAATACGGCGTTGGAGTCCGCGGAAGTGCCTGCCTGTTCGAAACGCTGATAGCGGTAGCGGTAAGAAGCGCTGAGCACCAGGTCCTCCGTGACGCGCCAGTTGAGCCCCGGTCCCATTGTGAAGAAAATGCGCCGCTCCTTGTCCTGTCCACCACCGCCGCCGAAGGAAATCGATTCATTCCTAAAAATTGCTGCGGGTACCGTAACACTCAACCGAGGCGAAAACTGATAACCGTATCCCAAACTGAGTCTTTCCTGGAGCAGTGGCTCGGCCGAGCCGGTCGGTACGGCACCCCGGCTAAAGGCGAGGCTAAGATTGCTCCTCTCGAATTGCTTGGACAGATCGAAGCCGTAAACGATCCCGCTCGCCGACCTGCTGGTCGTCTCTACACCAAGGTCTGTCTCTGAGTCGATTCGCTGCAGACCCACGTTAAGGTCCCCCGTTAACGTCTCGGAGATGCTGTAGTTCAAGCCCAGCGAGGCATCGTAGCCTTTATAGCTCTCCACATCGTCCGGGTCGTAGGACGTCGCCCCAAGTGAACCGCTTAACGCAAGCCGCTCCGTCAGTTGATAACCATAAAAGACATCGATGTCGTCTTGGTCGTAATTGATGAGTCCCGACAAGTTGCTCTCAAAGCGTACCCTGGTATGCGCATATTCCACCCCTGCAACGCTCCGCTCCGTTAGTCTACGCTGCCAGGCCGGCCCGAATAATGATCTCGTTGCGGGGCACATTCGCGATGATGTTACCTGTCGTCGTCAATTCACTTTGCCGACTGGTATCGCGCTTAAGCCGCAGATCCAGACTCAGTCGGTCCAACTCTGTCGGCAAGAAGGCAGACTCTAGCGCCGCAGACAAATTCTCCGAGTTTAGTCTCTTATTTCCCGGATAGCGCAGCATCGACGCCGCTAAGTTGCCGACGATTTGCGACCGCTCGGACACACGTCCCCCACGGGCTGCGACTCTCAGGTCGTAACGGCTTGTGTTGGTTGGGTCATCTTCCTCTAGATCCACGTTTTCCTCATAGCCGGTTCCGACGGAACCTGCCGGCTGGAAAAACCAAAGCTCGCCGAGCGCTGCGCTTGCGACGGACGACAATGCGGCAAGCACCGCAATGCGAGCCCCAATGTGGCAACGAGCGCTCTGAACCCGCCCCCCGCGAAGGAAGTGGCAATTACTAGTGAACAAAATGCTTCCTTATTATGTGTGACAAAAATTTACCCGGCATCCAGGGGACTATGTCCGGACACCAACACGTCTCTCATAGCAGAACTCTAGCACACGTTGCTCCAACGCGGCCCGAGCCGGCAACCGGAGTGTCCCACGACTGCTAAAGGCGTCATGTTTACGCACCCCTACGCCCGACTCGATCCCCCGTCTTGCTAGCTCAGGCGAAACCGCAACTCCGTTGCGAAAACTGCAGACATTGACAATTGACGCACGCCTAAATTATGTTGTCGTGTAACGAGACGATTAACCCCACTGTTTTGGCCCGGCGCGCTGGCCGTGAAGCTATCGGCCAGCAAGATGGCGACGTAATCAGCTACGATTATGGCACAAAATGCCGCAATCCGAGACCTCCGCATCGCCGATTTGAACACCTGTTCGCGGCATTCCGCTGGACTGCAAACTTCTCCTGCCCCAACATTCTCTGCGTGATAGCTTGGCGACCCCCCTACGCTCCGAGTTTTTGCAAACCATTCGCACGTCGCTTCGGAACTTGGGCGGGGCTAAAGAGGCTACGCGCTTACGGGTTGGGGCACGTTCTTTGGACAAGAGGGACCTACAATCAATTGCAACCATGAATACATTAGCGAAATCAATCGCATATCACTCCATCGCAAAGCTAATGCGCTCCGGTAGTTCTGCAACCCTTCTGGTCGTCGTGGCTTTGTTATCTGTCGGTGCGCTCGCAGCTGATGCAGACCCGCAACAGCAAGCACAGCGACTCGCCAGCTACGTCATCCAGCCGGGTGACGTGTTATTTGTTTCCGTGTGGCGGGAAGAGTCCCTTGAACGCGAAGTCTTGGTTGGTCCTGACGGCGGCTTTAATTTCCCGCTGGCTGGGGAAGTCAACGCGAGGGGATTGACAACAACGCAGCTCGAAAATGAGATTGTTAATAAGCTAAAAAAGTTTATACCGGAGCCCGTTGTTACTGTGAACTTGGCGAGAAATCTTGGGAACCGGATTTATGTCGTCGGAAAAGTCAACAATCCGGGAGAGTACATTGTAAGCAGGCGCATCGATATCATTCAGGCGATCGCTCTAGCTGGGGGAATGACGCCGTTCGCCGATAAAGACAGAATAAAAGTTCTTCGGCGCAAAAACGGCCTCCAACAGACGTTTGCGTTCGACTACAGCCAAATCGAGAAAGGCCTGCGTCTAAGCCAAAACATCACCCTCATGCCGGGCGATACGGTTTTCGTGCCGTGAGGTGAAGTCAGAACCAATCCTGCATCGGATCGGGTCGCAACCGACGGGCCTCTCCGGACCGCTCGAGATACTCGCGCGAGTGGTCGATATCGGTCAGCTCAACACGTTCGGCGTGCCAGACGTTTCGCTTCCGTGAAGCCGATCTTCGTCCGAGACCGTTCCATTCGCGCGAAGCCGAATTCTCGGCTGCTGCACGGTCCATTGCGAGGACCAACCGTCTCCATTGGCTGTCTGTTACGCATGTGGATGGGCTTCAGTTACGAACTGTTTTTAGCATTGTCGTTCCGGCCACGGCTGGGCCGAGGGAACAGCGGATCGTATTGCGACAACTCTTTGCCGCCGCTGGAGACTTGTCGTCAGCGCAGCCGTCGGCACGGGGAGTCGCCCGACCCCGAACGGCCGGATGTTGCTCTGGTTATTTTTTCTCGGAGACCTTCGTTGGGTTTCCGCGGCTTCTCGCGCACATCGCGCTCCGGTATCCTTACCGGGCCCGTAAGGTACCGAACTCACCCGCGGACACGCCGCAGGGCGTGTTGGGCTATCGCGACAGTATTTCGTTTTCCGCACCATCCCACGATACGTGCTGCTCCCGCTCTGTGCCGCAAAAACGTGACATGCGTAGGCGAAAACTCGGCGTTGATGCGCGTTGGCGCTAGTGGCATGCACTTTGCTTATCGTCAACAACGCCGAGACCGAGACGTGCTGAGATCCGGGGAATTTTCAAAGGGAGCAAAGCTGTTATGGTGCGGCAATTTTCATAATTCGCCGGCTCGAGGAGAAGCCTCGTTAGTCAGCCGCCAAATTACGGCGATTTGCGGCGGAGATTTTTTTGGACCTACGGTTTGATGAGGACAGCGAAAAAATGATCTCGGAAGATGTCATTCTCGGAAAAGGCGTGATCATCCACCACCCAGACCTTGTAAACCTCTACGGATGCATCATCGGGCCATCCACGAAAATCGGCGCCTTTGTCGAGATTCAAAAGGGCGCCTCGGTTGGGGCACGTTGCAAGATCTCAAGTCATACATTCATTTGTGAGGGTGTGGACGTGGAAGACGGGGTTTTCGTTGGGCACGGAGTGATGTTCATCAATGACACCTATCCGCGGGCGGCGACAGCCGATGGACAGTTGCAGACGGAAGCTGATTGGAAAGTAGTTCAGACCCGAATCAGAACTGGAGCCTCCATTGGGAGCAATGCAACCATCCTGTGTGGAATCACGATTGGCGAGAACGCCTTGGTAGGTGCCGGCGCCGTCGTCACACGCGATGTACCGGACCATGCAATCGTGGCCGGAGTTCCGGCCACGGTGCTGGGTGACGTGCGGGACAGCAAAGCGTAGAGTTGCACCACCCTACCGACAACCGTTTGATATGGCATCGAAACGCCGTAAACCCAATTTGGAACCGCGACTGAAGATCTAGTTCGATTAGGGAGGTCGTTTTTATGAACTGGAGCACAATCGCGCTCGTCTTCCTCCGATACTGTGACTGGAACAGAAAATCCTCTCTCAAAGAAAAAACACAAGCGGATATCCGCTGGCTCTGTTACCGCAATTTGTCACTTGGGATACCGTAAGCACCTACAAGCAGTGAGGTACGTAATATGATTAAACTTGGCATTATCGGCTACGGGTACTGGGGCCCGAACCTTGTTCGGAACTTCTCGGAAACCTTGGAAACGCAGGTCACTGCTGTGGCGGATTTCGATGCGCAACGATTGCAGCTACTCAACGCCCGCTATCCGGCCATCCAGACCACCACGGACTATCGAACGTTGCTTTCAGATCCTGAAATCGACGCGGTAGCCGTCGCGACCCCCGTATCGACACATTTCGATCTAGCCATGCAGGCCCTTCAGGCTGGAAAGCACGTCTTCATTGAGAAACCTCTCGCAGAGACAGCGGAGCAAGCGGAACGTCTGGTTGCGGAAGCGGATAAACGGGATCTAGTTCTGCACGTCGATCACACCTTTATCTATACAGGCGCCGTTCGCAAGATGCGCGAACTCGTGGAGAAAGGCGAAATTGGGGATCTGTATTATTACGACTCCGTGCGAATAAATCTGGGCTTGTTTCAGTCTGATGTCGACGTCATGTGGGATTTAGCGGTGCATGACCTGTCTATCATGGATTACGTGTTTTCGTCGAAACCTACCGCGGTGTCTGCTTCCGGAGTACGGCATGTTGAAGGAGAGCCCACGAATATCGCGTTTCTCACCGTATTTTTCGAAGATAACTGCATTGCTCATTTGCACGTAAACTGGCTGGCTCCGGTAAAGGTGCGGCGAACGCTCATTGGCGGCAGTCGGAAAATGATTGTTTACGACGATCTCGAGCCCAGCGAGAAGATTAAAGTCTATGACAAAGGTATCACCATGGATCGCGCGAAAGAGGATGTTTACCAGCAACGTATCGGATACCGGACAGGCGATATGTGGGCCCCGATGTTGCCAGCGACGGAGGCGCTGAAAGTTGAGGCGGAGCAATTCGCGCGGTCCGTTACCCAAGGAGAAGCTTCCCCCAGCGACGGACACGCCGGACTGCGGGTCGTACAGATATTGGAAGCGGCGACGCGCTCCCTGAGAGAGCGAGGCCGGCCAGTAAAACTTGGATGGGATGGAAGGAGGTCTTAGTCGAATGATTCCTTTTCTTGACCTAAAGAAACAATACGCGAGCATTCAAGACGATGTGCTCGCCGCCGTGAGTACGACCTTGGCCAGCACCCAGTATGCGCTGGGTAAAGAAGTCGCCGCTTTCGAGGAGGAGTTTGCGACCTATAGCGGTGGCAAATTCGGTATTGGTGTCAATTCCGGTACCAGTGCGCTGCACCTGGCGTTGCTGGCTGCGGGTGTGGGGCCAGGAGATGAAGTCATCACCGTATCATGCACCTTCGTCGCCACAGTGGCCGCTATCGATTACACGGGTGCACGGCCGGTGTTCGTGGACGTCGACCCACGAACGCTGAACATGGATGCAAGCAGGGTGGAAGCCGCCATTACAGAGCGCACGAAGGCAGTTCTCCCTGTTCACCTGCACGGACATCCTGCGGATCTTGATCCCATCTTAGACATTGCACGCCGCAACAATTTGGTGGTGATCGAAGACGCCGCCCAAGCGCATGGCGCGGAATACAAGGGTCGTCGCGTTGGCTCCATCGGTGACCTGGGTTGCTTTAGCTTCTATCCGGGGAAGAACCTCGGCGCCTGCGGCGAAGGCGGCATGGTGGTCACCAACAATGAAGCGTACGCGCAGAACATCCGCATGCTGCGCGATTGGGGCCAGACGCGCAAGTATCACCATGACTACAAGGGCTTCAATTACCGGATGGAGGGCGTGCAGGGAGCGATCTTGCGCGTCAAGCTGCGCCATCTGGATACCTGGACGGATGCCCGCCGCGAGCATGCGGCGTATTACAACGAGCTTTTGGCAGACACCGGCGCGCGCATCCCGATCCAAGAAGACGATGCGCGGCATGTGTATCACGTCTATGGGGTGCGCATACCGAGAAGGGACGCGGTCCAAGAGGCGCTCCAAGCCCGGGACATTCAAACCGGCATCCACTATCCGATCCCGGTTCACCTGCAGAAGGCCTACCGGGAGCTCGGTTACTCCGAGGGAGACCTGCCCGTGACGGAGCAAGCCTCAATGGAATTGCTGTCTCTGCCCATGTTCCCCGAGCTAGAGCGTGATCAGATCGAGGAAGTCTGCGACGCGGTCCGGCAGGAGGTCGCGCGTGCCGAGTGACGGCCGAGAGCGCGTCGTGGAAGCGGTGCACGGGCGGCATCGAAGCGTCCGTGACCCCGCGTATGTCAAGGATCTTGCTCACGATCTGACGACGAGTTACACGCGCGAAGGACTGGTCGAGCTATACGGGCGCTTTATAGCGGGGCATGGGATGCTCGATGCGGCGATGCGGCGGGTTCTTTGGCTGGCGCTCACGCGCTCATGCGGCGATGGACTTCAGGTGGAGCCCGGAGCGGCATTTAAACATCCCGAAACTTTCGACATCGGCGAAAGCGTCTTTATCGGCAGCCAAGCGTTTATCCAGGGTCGTTTCGACGGCAGCTGCGAGATCGGTGACTACGTTTGGATCGGTCCCCAAAGCTACTTCGACGCCCGAAATCTGGTACTTGGGAACCATGTCGGCTGGGGACCCGGGGCGAAGGTGCTGGGGTCGGCTCACACGGGAGTGCCCGTGGACGTGCCAACCATTGAAACAGACCTCGTTATTAAGCCGGTGAGAGTGGAGGACTGGGCAGACGTCGGGACCGGCGCCGTGATTCTGCCAGGGGTCACCGTCGGAAAGGGAGCGATCGTCGGTGCGGGTGCTGTCGTCACGCGCGACATACCCCCGTTCGCCAAGGTCGCCGGAGTGCCGGCCAACGTCATCGGCTGGCGCAAGGCACGTCCGCCGCCGGGGCGTAGAATAATCCGATTCGACGATAGTTTTTTCCGCCGCACAAAGGCATAGAACAACACGAGATTGGCGACTGTTATGAAGCTACAAGGAAAGAGAGTCCTGGTCACTGGTGGCGCCGGTTTTATCGGCTCCCACGTAATCGACCTTCTGGTGGAAGAGGGTTGCTCCGACGTGGTCGCGATCGACAGCATGGAGCGCGGCAGACCCGAGAATCTCGCAGCTGCCATGGCCGGTGGGCGGGTACGCCTGCTCGAAGGGGACATCCGCGACCGACGCCTCATGGACGAGCTGGTCAGCCACTCGGATATCGTGTTTCACCACGCCGCCTTGCGCATCACCCAATGCGCGGAAGACCCCCGTCTGGCAATCGAGGTGATGGTCGACGCCACCTTCAACCTGCTCGAGCTCTGCGTCAAGCACAAGGTGGAGAAGGTCGTCGCCGCCTCCTCCGCCTCCGTCTACGGAATGGCGGAGCAGTTCCCCACCACGGAGTCCCACCATCCCTACAACAACTCGACCCTCTACGGCGCCGCCAAGATCTTCAACGAAGGCCTGCTGCGCAGCTTCCACGAGATGTACGGCCTGGACTACGTCGGCGCTGCGCTTCTTCAACGTCTACGGCCCGCGGATGGACATCCACGGCGTCTACACCGAGGTGCTGATCCGGTGGATGGAGCGCATCGCCGCCGGCCAGCCGCCCGCTGATCTTCGGCGACGGCCAGCAGACCATGGACTTCGTCTACATCGAGGACGTCGCCCGCGCCAACATCCTGGCCGCCAAGGCCGACGTCACCGACGAGGTCTTCAACGTCGCCAGCGGCACCGAGACCAGCCTCAAGCGAGCTCGCCGAGACTGTTGGCGGGGTTATGGGGTCAGACCAGCGCCGGAGTACGTGCCGGAGCGCAAGGTCAACCCCGTGCAGCGGCGCCTGGCCGATATCGAGAAGGCGGCGCGCATGCTCGGCTTTCGAGGCGCAGTGTCGCTCGAGCGAAGGCCTCGCGGCTGGTGACTGGTGGACGCGGTGGCAAGCACATGATCCCGATCGCCAAGCCCGTCATGGGCGAGGCGAGGTCGAGGCGGCCGCGGGTGATCCTGAGCCGGCTGGGTCACCAGGGCCCGGAGGTCGCGGCGTTCGAGAAGGAGTTTGCCGCACTGCGTCGGGCGCCGCACGCCTGCGCGGTCTCGAGCTGCACCACGGCCCTGCACCTGGCGCTGCTGGCCGTCGGCGTCAAGCCGGGTGACGAGGTCATCACCGTCAGCCACTCGTACATCGCGACGGCCAACAGCATCCGCTACTGCGGCGCGACGCCGGTGTTCGTCGACATCGAGCCCGCAACGTACAACATCGATCCGGCGCTGATCGAGGCCGCGATCACCCGAGCGCACCGAGGCGATCCTCTGTGTGCACCAGATGGGCATGCCCTGCGACCTGGCCGCGCATCATGGAGATCGCGAGGCGCCACGGCCTGCCGGTCGATCGAGGACGCGGCCTGCGCCATCGGCAGCGAGATCCTGTCGGCGATGGCCGTGGGAGAAGATCGGCAAGCCGCACGGCGACATCGCCTGCTTCTCGTTCCATCCGCGCAAGGTCATCACCACCGGCGACGGCGGCATGCTGACGACCGCGAACCCTGATTGGGACGCGCAGTTCCGGCTGCTGCGCCAGCACTGCGATGAGCGTACCGGACACCGTGCGACACGCGTTCGCGCGAGGTGATCTTCGAGGCCTACCCGATGCGGTCGGCTTCAACTACCGGATGACCGACATCCAGGCGGCCGTCGGGCGGGAACAGCTCAAGCGCCTGCCGGAGATCGTCGACAGAGCGTCGCGAGCCCTTGCCGCGCGTTACGCGACGCTGCTCGCCGCCATCCCCGGTCTCGGCTTGCCCGACGAGCCGGAGTGGGCCCGCAGCAACTGGCAGAGCTACTGCGTGCGCCTGCCCGAGGCCGTCGATCAGAAGCGCGTCATGCAGTCCATGCTCGATGCCGGCGTCGCCACGCGCCGCGGCATCATGTGCTCCCACCGGGAAGGCGCCTACCCCGCCGGTGCCTGGACCTGCGCCACACGATTGAAAGGCCGCTGCGACTGCGCGCCCGGCGCCTGCGTCGAGCTGCAACACAGCGAGCAGGCCCAAGACCACTGCATTGTGTTGCCTCTGTTCCCGCAGATGACCGCTGAACAGCAAGCTCAGGTGGCCGATGCCTTGCGCCAGGCGCTCGAGGTTCAGCGGTGACAGCATATGAACACCGATCAGGAGAATCACCCTGCCGCGACTGGCATCGAGAGAAATACGAGGAACCTCAAGGAATGAACATCACAGTCGTAGGTGGCGGCCGAATGGGGCTCCCGCTTGCCTGCACGTTCGGCAAGCACGGCGCCCAGGTCACGGTGAGCGACGTCAACCCGGCGATCGCCGATCGATCGAGGACGGTGTGAGCCCCTACGAGGAGCCGGGCCTCGCAGAGCTGATTGCCGAGCTGCACCGAGCGGGACGGTTGAGCGCGACTACCGACACTGCCGAGGCCGTCTCCGGGTCCGATGCGGTGGTTGTGATCGTGCCTGCCCATCTGACGCCAGACCGTGACATCGACTTCAGCATCCTCCAGCACGCATCGGCGGCGGTCGGCATGGGCCTCAGGCGAGGTACCCTGGTCGTCTACGAGACCACGGTGGCTGTCGGCGGAACACGCCGTTACCTCATCCAGGTGCTTGAGAAACACAGCCGGCTGCGTGCGGGCGATGACTTCCAGGTTGCCTATAGCCCGGAGAGGGTCAAGGCAAATCTGGTCCTGGCCCGCCTCAAACCACCCCAAAGGTCGTGGGCGGCATAGACGCCACCTCCCGCGCCCGTGCCGTCGAGCTCTACAGCCGATACGTCGGCGCCCCGTCGACGACGTCGGCTCGATCGAGGCTGCCGAGATGGCCAAGCTGCTGGGCATGCTGTACCGCGACGTCAACATCGCTCTGGCCAACGAGCTTGCGGCCTTCTGCGAGGCGGCGGGCGTCGATTTCGGGCGTGTCCGCGCGGCGGCCAACACCGACGGCGAGGCGAATCTGCTGTTCCCGGTATCGGTGTCGGCGGTCACTGCACTCCGGTCTACCCTTATTTCCTCGCCCTGAGTGCGCGCGCTGCGGCGTCACCCAGCGCCTGTCGGAGGCGGCGCGCGAAATCAACGACCGCAGCCCGCCAGGCAGCTGGATCGCGTCGCCCATGTGTGGAAGCCATTAGCCGATCAACGAGTCCATCTCTGGGCCTCGGGTTCCGGCCTGGGGTAAAGGTGGATACTTTCAGCCCAGCCTACGGCCTGCGAGATGCGCTTGTACAGCGTGGTGCGCTGGTGACAATCGAGGACCCGTACTACACCGACGAGGAACTTAGGGGCGCTGGATTTGAGCCAGGCACGATTGAAGGCGCCCCGGTGGTCATGCTCAACACGGCCCATCAGGAGTTCGCGCACCCTGACTTCTCGGCATGGCGAGAAGCTGGCGTCGAGGTTGCGCTGGACGGCCGGAACCTGTGGAACCAGGAAGATGCCGAGGCGGCAGGAGTACTCTATTTCGGCATCGGGCGGTCCTCGCGCCGCGAGCGAGGCTAGGATAGCGATGCTGGGGGCTGTCGCCGCGACTGCGCAAGGCCGAAAGGCGCGAAGTATGGCTAGCGGGCAAGCAAGCGCTCGACGAGATTCAGATAGACCTTTTTGTGCTGGCTCCAGCGAAAGGTCTTACCGAAACGCTCAGTCGCCTGCTCGGACAGCCAGGCGCACCGAACCGGGTCACCATACAAAGCAATGATTGCAGCAGCAAGAGAGTCGCTGTCCTCAGCGTCGAAGAACTGAACCATTTCTTGGTCGAAATAGCGTGCAATAGTACCGGTTTTCGGCACGATACAGGGGATACCCATGGCTACATATTCGAGCAACTTGGTCGGCAGCATGAAATGTCCCGTGCCGCTGCAGATACGCAACGGGATAAGCCCGACATCCGCGTCGTCGATCATGGCGGGTATCTGCTCAACCGGAACGAACCCCTGGCTGAATGTCACTATCGCTCCTAGATCGAGGCGATCGCGCAACCGAATCAACGCGTCGCGTTCCTCACCGGCGCCGATGATCCGCAGCTCCATTCGGCGATTGGT
>CAWDLA010000033.1:0-59711 GCA_963802975.1 uncultured Gammaproteobacteria bacterium | reverse complement strand
ATTGCCTGGCGGACTGCTCGGGCCGGCCGTAAAGGTCGGAGAAACTCATGGTTGAGGCGCTTTCCTCGACGGCGCGACAAAACCCTGCCAGTAAAATCAGAATTATCTAATAAACCAAACTGATGATCGGTGCCTATAAAACTGTTTTGACACCTCCATCGGCATATCATTATCTTCCTGTGCTCGCATGACCGGTTTCCGCTGCGCTGCGGACCCGCGGGTGCCGACGGAGGCAGCGCGAGTCCAGGGACGAATCGACCGGCCGCAAGGCCAGGGACGACACACCAGAAGAGTTTCGGCGGACTTGGGTCCACTGGAAGCCACAGGTCGCCGGGTATTATCCATCACGGCGGCAAACACTGCAGTGAAACGTTAGGAGAATGAGCACCATGCCAACTTTTGTGCGTACTGAGAAGTGCGATGGCTGCAAAGGCCAGGACAAGACCGCTTGCATGTACATTTGCCCGCATGACCTGATGAAGCTGGACAAGGACGGTTCCGAGACCGGTCATGCCATGAAGTCCTACAACCAGGAGCCCGAGCAGTGCTGGGAGTGCTACTCCTGCATCAAGATCTGCCCGCAGCAGGCCATCGAGGCCCGCCCCTACGCCGACATCGTGCCCCTGGGCGCCTCCGTGCAGCCCCTGCGCGGTACCGACTCCATCATGTGGACCATCAAGTTCCGCAACGGCACCATGAAGCGCTTCAAGTTCCCGATCCGCACCACCCCCGAAGGCTCCATCGATCCGTACGGCGGCAAGCCCGAGGCCGATATCGCCAAGATCGGCGAGCCCGGCTTCTTCGTGCAGGTCAACGGCTACCGCGCCGGCGATCCCAGCGAGCTGATCAGCAAGTAAGCTCGCGCGACGCGCTTCATAAAGAAATCGAGATAGATTTAGAGGTATAGAGAATGGCTGGAGAATTCGGAAATCCTGAAGTCGTCGAAGAAGAGGTCGACATCCTCATCATCGGTGGTGGTATGGCCGCCTGCGGCGCGGCTTACGAGATCGGCCCCTGGGTCAAGGCAGCCGGCGGCGACATCAAGGTCAAGCTGGTCGACAAGGCCGCCATGGACCGTTCCGGTGCCGTGGCCCAGGGCCTGTCCGCCATCAACACCTACATCGGCTCCGAGCAGGATCCCGCCGACTACGCCCGCATGGTCTCCAACGACCTGATGGGCATCACCCGCGACGACCTGGCCTACGACCTGGGCCGCCACGTCGACGAGTCCGTGCACCTGTTCGAGGAGTGGGGCCTGCCGATCTGGAAGACCGACGAGGCCGGTGAGCGTCACGACGGCTCCAAGGGCATGACCCCGCTGAAGGACGGCGGCAAGCCCGTGCGTTCCGGTAAGTGGCAGATCATGATCAACGGCGAGTCCTACAAGTGGATCGTCGCCGAGGCCGCCAAGAAGGCCCTGGGCATGGACAACATCCAGGAGCGTATCTTCATCGTCAAGCTGGTCAACGACAAGAACGACAGCAACCGCATCGCCGGTGCAGTCGGTTTCTCCGTGCGCGAGCACGAGCTCTTCGTCTACAAGGCCAAGGCCATCCTGCTGGTCGCCGGCGGCTGCGTGAACATCTTCCGTCCCCGCTCCGTGGGCGAGGGTCAGGGCCGTGCCTGGTACCCGGTCTGGAACGCCGGCTCCACCTACGCCATGGCCGCCGAGGCCGGCGCCGAGCTGACCCTGATGGAAAACCGCTTCGTACCCACCCGTTTCAAGGACGGTTACGGCCCGGTCGGTGCCTGGTTCCTGCTGTTCAAGTCCCAGGCCACCAACGCCTTCGGCGAAGTCTACATGCAGCGCAACAAGGAGATGCTGAACGACTATCCTCCCTACGGTCAGGCTGCGGTTCCGGCTTCCTGCCTGCGCAACCACCTGATGCTGAAGGAGATGCGCGAAGGTCGCGGTCCCATCTGGATGGACACCGTGACCGCCCTGGCCAACCTGCGCGAGACCCTGTCTCCCCGTGAGGTCAAGCACCTGGAGGCCGAGGCCTGGGAAGACTTCCTCGACATGTGCATCGGCCAGTGCGGTATCTGGGCCGGTGAGAACATCGAGCCGGAGAAGAAGAACTCCGAGCTGATGCCCACCGAGCCCTACCTGCTGGGCTCCCACTCCGGCTGCTGCGGCATCTGGGTCTCCGGTCCCGAAGATGTCGGCGCACCGACCGAAGAGACCGAAGCCGGCGTGCCCGAGCACCTGCCTTCCGGTTGGAACTGGGGCTACCGCGGCATGACCACCGTGACGGGTCTGTTCACCGCCGGCGACGGCGTTGGCGCCTCCGGCCACAAGTTCTCCTCCGGCTCCCACGCCGAGGGCCGCATGGCGGCCAAGTCCATGGTCAAGTTCGTCATGGACAACAAGGACCACACGCCGGAGCTGGACACCGACGTGGATACCCTCATCGAGGAGATCTACCGCCCGGTGCGCAACTTCCTGGAGTTCAAGGACTACTCCACCGCGATCGATGTCAACCCCAACTACATCACCCCGCGGATGCTGCAGTTCCGTCTCCAGAAGATCATGGACGAGTACGTGGCCGGTGTTGCGACCTACTACACCACCAACGCCCACATGCTGGAGCAGGCCGAGCAGAAGCTGGAGAAGCTGAAGGAAGACTCCCTGAAGATGCGTGCCAAGGACCTGCACGAGTTGCTGCGTGCTTGGGAGAACTATCACCGCATCCTCACGGCCGAGGCCCACATGAAGCACATCCAGTTCCGTGAGGAGTCCCGTTACCCGGGCTTCTACTATCGGATGGACTACAACGTGGTCGACGAGAAGTTCGACATCCCGTTCAAGAGCCCCAATCTGCCCGAGATGCTGACGGAAAAGACCCGGATGAAATTCCGGTGCTACAAGGGCATCTCCTGCTTCAATGCCTGCTGCAAGCGGGCTGACGTGACCCTCGCGCCCTACGATGTGCTGCGTCTGAAGAAGCGGTTCGGCGTCAGCTCCGAGGAGTTTCTAAAGCAGTACACGGTTCCTTTCCAGATGGACCAGGACGGTGTGCCCGGGCTCAAGATGCGCACCGACGATGACGGCACCTGCGTGATGTTGGACGGCGAGAACGGCTGCGGGGTTTACGAAGACCGCCCTACCGTATGCCGCTACTATCCTGTCGCCCTGCTCAACATGCGGGCGAAGGGCTCGACCGAGGCGCAGGAGAACTACTCCATGGTCCGCGAGGACCACTGTAAGGGCCATCTGGAAGAGGGTGAGATCAGCATTGGTGACTACCGAAATGAGCATGGGTGCAAAGAGCACGACGACCGCAACCGCGACTGGTACCGTCTGATCCTGAAGAAGAAGTCCACCGGCCCGGGTGTCGGCCGGCCGTCGGAGATGAGCTTGCAGCTCTTCTTCCTGGCTTCTTTCAATCTGGATATGTTTCGCCGTTTCGTGATCAGTGATAACTTTCGCAAGACCTACCAGCTCAACGACACCTTCTTCGAGGCTGTGGAAACGGACGATTTGATCCTGATGGACTTCGGCTTCCAGTTCATGCGTCAAGTCCTATTCGGTGAACGCACAATCGAAGAGGTCGCGGATGCCTGGGAGAAGCGCGTGGAGGACCGCAAGGAAGTATGGGATCTGCGCGCCCAAGTGGAGATCGCAAAGAGGCAAGAGGAAGAGGACGAGAAATACAAGGGCTCTTCGGAGCATTGATCGCCGTCGAGTCGTTGCCGAATCCGTTAGGCCGCGGGCTTCGGTATCCGCATCTGGACAGGATGTATCACGGCGTGGCAGGCTTCGGAAAAAAGCTTTCGGAGTAATGTGCAGAAGATGAAACTTGAGACAATCAAGGCGTTGGTGGCTGCCGTTTCATTGGCCGTACCGGCTGCCGACGCAGCCGCCGACGCGCTTGTCTATGGAAAGGTCAACGCCTCCATCGACTATGTGGACGCCAAGGCGGATGCGGCTTGGAATCGGCCCGCTATCGGCTCGCCTTCTTTCGACATGGAGCAGTTCATCGACGATGCCAACGCCGTTATGGGCGCGATCGGGTATGTCGGTGTCCCGGGTCCCGGCGGTGTCAATACGGCGATTGCGGACGTGCTGTTCGGGACCGTTCACGGAACCTTCACCTTCGATTCGCTGGCCCCGGACACGCAGGTGGGCATTTTGCGATCGTTGCGGGACGCGACGACCGTCGGGCAGGCGTTCAAAGGCTGGGATCTAAACGCCAACGACCGCGGGAACAGAATCGGGATCAAAGGCTCCGAGGGGCTCGGCGGCCTGAAGGCCATCTACCAGGTCGAGATGCAGGTTCCGCTTGCCGATGCAAACGGCGATATCGATGACGGCGATGCGCCGGGAAGCGAAAGCAGCGGGACGGGGGGCTTGTCCATGCGCAACAGCTTCGTCGGACTGACCGGCGGCTGGGGAACTGCGCTCATCGGCCGCCATGACACTGTGCTGAAAATGTCTACGGGCGCGCTGGATCTCTTTGCCGACACCCTCGCCGACTACAATGTCACCGTCGGGTTCCACGACCTGCGCGTCGACAATGCGCTGCTCTACATCAGCCCCTCTTTCTATGGAGTGCAACTCGCTGGAGCCGTCACACCCGCGGGAGGGGCAACCATGCCCGGGGTGCCGAACCTCGATGCCGATGGAATTTCAGAGGCTTGGTCCGTCGCGGTCACGTACAGCAAGGGGCCGTTCTACGCATCCGCAGCCTACGAACTGCTGGGCGCAGAGCTTTGGCGCTCGCAGGAAGGCGCCTATGACACCGCGCACGGTCTCTTGCCGAGCGACGACAAGAAGTGGCGCATCGGCTTGGGGCTGCTGGATTGGAGGGGATTCACGCTGACCGGCGTTTACGAGTCCAGGACCGATATCCTGGGGATGCCACAGAACGCTTCCGCGTCCCTGTGGCAGATTCAAACTGGTTACGCTTTCGGCAACAACATGATCAAGGCCATGTACGGCCGGTCGGACCTAGACCCTTGCGCCGATCCCTGGAACGTCGGTTTTCGCTTTACCTGCAGCACGGGCGTGCTGGGACAGGTGCTAGGCGCCGAGTTCGAGACGCCGATCGACCAAAAGGACAAGAGCACTTGGTCCATCGGCTTCGATCACAGCTTCAGCAAACGGACCAAGGCCTATGCCCTGTACGTCGCTCTCGAAGACGAAATCAAGGACGCGGATTGGCGCGGATTCTCCCTCGGCATGTCGCACAATTTCTAGAGGGTGACTCGCTCCACTGCCCGCTGCCGCGGGTATGCCGAGAATAATTCTAAAGAGTAAAAGGCCGGGATAAATGCAGACCCTGATCCCCGTCTTCTCGTATCTGCTTCAGTATCTCGCCTTCCTGTCCTTCTGCGGAGTCATCGGAATCGCGTTGGCCGCGGTCCTGGCGAGGTGCCTGAACCCTGAGCCGTTATCCATGCCCAACCTGTCCACGGCCCTGTTCGTCTACCTGGGCAGCGGCATGGGCATCGTGATCTGCGCCCTGTTTCTACTGGCCTTTGCCGGTTTACTGACCCCACGGGCGCTCGTCTTGACCGCGGTCTCGGGGTTGGCCGCGGCCTTGACCGTCCTGGCCGGACTTCGAACACAGGTGCGCCGGGCCTTCGGCCTCATCACCGAGAAATCCGGCGGTTGGCTCTGGGCTCTCCCGCTGATCGTCTACTCCGCCGGAGTACTGCTGGGCGCGCTGCGTCCGCCGTTCTCCTGGGATGAGCTCTCCTATCACCTACCCTACGCCCGTGAATACGTCGAGGCCGGCGGGCTGACGGTCAACGAGTTTCTGCGCTATCCACTGCACAGCCACAATTTCAACCTCCTGTTCTCGCTCGCCCTTATGGTTTCGGACGAGCGCCTGGTCCACCTGCTCCATGGCGGTTCGTCCCTGTTGATTGCCCTGGGCTTGTTCGGAACGGCCCGTCATTTTATCGGCCTAAGCACCGCGGTGGTGGCCGTGCTGGCGCTGTTCAGCTTCGACGGGTTCCGGCACCTGGTTCCGACCGCTCACGTAGATCTGGGTCTCACGCTCTTCGTCACGCTCGGCGCCTTTGCGCTCCTGCATTGGCACTCGTCGGGGTATCGCTCCTGGCTTTTTATCGCCGCGTTCGCCACCGGATTGGCGATGGGCACCAAGTACCTCGGCGGCCTGTTCGCCCCCCTGTTCGGGCTCTGGGTGCTCACGCGATCCCGGAGTCTGCGCGAGACCCTTTACTTCATTCTGGCAGTGACCCTGTTCGGGATCTGGTGGTACCTGCGCAGTTATATAATCGGCGGTAATCCGCTGCATCCCTTCGCCGGGGAACTGTTCGGGTATTTTCTTTGGGACGCGCAGGACCTAGCGGATCAACACGGAGATTTGTCCTCTCACGCCCCCGCGGCCGGAGCGCTGGCCCCGTTGAGGGCGGCGATGGTTCTGGTCTTCGGTGAGCGCCCGGAGCTGTCGGCCTTGGGCCTACTGTTCTTCGCTGCGCCTGTCTTTGAAGGACGCCTCGCAGGCGGCTTGCGTGCCTTGTTCGCTGTTGCGCTGGCCTACTATCTGATCTGGGCCTGGTTTCTTGGGCCCGCGCGCTATCTGGTGCCTATAATGCCGGTCATGGCATTGTTCAGCGCAGCGTTTCTCACATTCGGATTCGACTCGCTCATCGCCCTTCCGAAGGTCCGACCCGTCGCCGATTGGTTCGGTTGGCGGCGCCGTCTACTGCTCCCGGTGCTGGCGGCCGGGATGCTTTTTGCCGCCGCGTGGGAGAGCCTGGATCTGATCGGCAAGCTGCCAACCTGGCCTTGGACCAGCGAGGCCGAAGTGGCATTCCTGACGCAACGCTATCCGGGATACGATCTTATTCACGCCGCGAACGAACACCCGGATATCGATCGGCGACCCCTCTACCTGATGGGCTTCGGGAATCTGATTTACTGGTACGAGGGTCAGGCGATCGGGGACTACTTCGGCACTGCACGATACCGGCAGATTCTTTCACCGGATCCGAAATCGGAGCAGCGGACACCTAATGCGGATCGGATGCGTGCACTGGCCGAGCGGTTCGGCATCCGTGCGGTGCTCGTCGAGTCGGCGGTCTTTCCCGGGCTCGATCTAGAAAGCTGGTCGCGGCGGTTTCGCCTCCTCGCGCAAAGTGAGTTGGGGACCCTCTGGTTGATCGACGGGCGGAACCTCGAATGACCGGCACCAAGTTATCGATCGCAGCCGTCATCCCCTGCTACCACGTCAGCCGCCACATCCTGGGTGTGCTCGAGACGATCGGTCCGCGGGTCGGCTCAATTTATGTGGTGGACGATTGCTGTGCGGAGGGGAGCGGCGATCTGGTGACCGCCAAGAGCCGGGACCCTCGCGTGCAGGTCCTGCACAACCCGCAAAACGAGGGCGTCGGCGGCGCGACTATGCGTGGATTCCATGCGGCCCTCCAAGACGGAGCCGACATCATTGTGAAGCTCGACGGTGACGGGCAGATGGACCCCGCCCTGATCCCGGGGCTGATCGCGCCCATAGAGGAGGGACGCGCGGACTACGCGAAGGGGAACCGCTTCTTCGACCCGGACGAACTGCTCGCCATGCCTCGAATACGCCTGCTCGGCAACGCGGTGCTCTCCTTCATGGCGAAGGCATCTACCGGGTACTGGCGCATGTTCGATCCCACTAATGGCTTCTTGGCAATTGACAGCCGCGTGCTGCGTCTGCTGCCGTTGGAAAAGCTCGCGAAGCGCTACTTCTGGGAGAGCGATATCCTGTTCCGCCTAGGCCTGATACGGGCGGTGGTGATTGACGTTCCGATGGCCGCTCGCTACGGAGAGGAGATCTCGGGTCTCAAGATCCCGAGGGTGATCCTGCCCTTCCTTTGGGGCCACCTTCGCAACTTCGCCAAGCGGCTCTTTTACAGTTATTTCCTGCGGGACTTCAGTTTGGCGTCGGTGGAGATCATCCTCGGGACCTTGATGCTGGCGTTCGGCACCATCTACGGCATGATCGAGTGGTGGGCCTCCATCCGCACCGGACAGGTCGCGACCAGCGGGGCCGTGATGCTGGCGGGTCTGCCAGTCATCGTGGGCGTTCAGCTATTGCTGTCCGCACTCAATTACGACGTCACCAACGTCCCGGTCACCCCGAGAATCGCACTGATGCCAAAGCGCGTCGCGGAAGAATGACGCGCCAGTTTTTGCTCTTTCTTTCCGTGGGGCTGCTGCAGTACGGAATCGACGCCCTGCTCTTCATGCTGCTGTTCTATCTCGGGGCTTCCGTGGCCATCGCGAACATACTGGCGCGCGCCGGCGGTGCCGTCGCCGGCTTTCAGCTCAACGGCATGCTTACCTTCCGCGTGCAGCGGGGCGAGCAAGGGTGGGGTCTGACCCACGGGATTCGGTTTGTCCTGCTGTGGCTGGGCATGACGGTGGTGAGCACGGTCCTGATGTTGGTCGCCGAGCAACTGGTCGAGAGCCGGGGGCTGACCGCCGACTGGATCGTCGGCGCGAAGCTCACGATCGAGGGTCTGCTCGCGCTGGTCAGCTTTGCCCTGTCCAAGTGGTGGGTGTACACGCGCTGACATCGGTATAGGGGCGTGACATTCGGGGGAGGTGCTGTACCCGATTGATGTCACGCCCCTTCAGGGCTGATTTTCGCTACCTATCCTACCCAGAACGCCCCCCGGGCTGCTATGTCGCACCCTTTTGGGGCTCAAGCCTGGCCCCCAAAATCGAGACGGAGGCAGGTTCTAATACGCCGGTGCGGGAGCTTCGTAACGCAGGCCGACGCCCGCGGCCTGCTCGCGCACCGCACGATAGATGCCGTGGTCCAGGGAGTCCTCTGCGCCGCCGCTCTCCTCGACCGTCTCCCGGAGAAAGGCCGCCCGCTGGTCGGCCAGGTCCTTCATCTGCCGTTTCAGTGTTTCGCGCCGCTGCGCGGTCTGGGAGACCAGCGCCTTCTGCTCGTCCGCCGACATCGTCCGCAGGGGCTCGGGCAGCTCTTTCGGGGCGATGGCGTCCAGGTCCACGCGTCCGCTGCTGACGTCTTGCACCAGCTCCTTTTCGCCCAGGAAGTTGGTCTCGCCGCCGGCGGAGGCGTTGAAGGCCGCACGTCTTGCCTTGGCCTCCACGGAGGCCGATGAATGCAGCTTGACCGCCGCCTCGAGCTTGCGTGACTGCTTCTCCTTGTCCTGCGCATCGCCGTAATAGAGCCGTGTCCCGTCCAGCTTCGCCGACAGCTTGGCGAGGCGTTCGTCGTAGGGCGTGGAGATGGCCACTGCGCTGCCGGCCTGCTCGACCTGGAAGTAGTTGCCGTCGCCAGTGTCGGCGATCTTGCGCCACTGCTCGGTGGTGGCGGGGTCGCTGCCACACTGGATGCTGTTGATACGGATCCCGCGGACGCGAGCCGTATCCAGGCTGACTGGCCACTTGACGTCGTCCTGGTAGTCCATGTGCGGCGGGGCGTCGCCGACCAGGAACAGGACCCGGTAGGTCTGATCGTCCTGGCTCCAGGAGAGCTTGTGGATCGCGTCGTGCAGTGCCTGGTTGACGCTCTCGGGGCCGTCACCGCCGCCGTTCGCCTCGAAGTCCATGAGTGTCGCGTACATGCTGTCCAGGTCCGCCGACAGATCCAGAACGCGGGTGACATAGGCGTCGCCGCGGTCCCGATAGGCGACCAGCCCCATGCGGATCTCGGGTGCCGGTTGGGCGGACGCCATGGTGCTGGCGATGGACCAGATCTTCTCCTTCGCGGCTTGTATCAGCCCGCCCATGCTGCCGGTGGTGTCCAGCACGAACGCCACCTCGACCTTCGGGCGCTCGTTGGACAGTGGATCGACGACCGGCGGCTTGAACGTAACCGGTGTGTGGGGCGCCGCTCGGTGCGGTGCGGGGTAGAGGCCGACGGCAGCGGCCGTGGCGGCAAAGAGTGCGAGTGCGATGAGCTTGGATTTCATGATTGGTATCTCCGATTCAGGACATGGATGACAGCCGGTGCACGGCCGCCTGCGCCGCTTGGTGGGCGCGCCGAAAGCCGTCTTCATTACCGTCGAGCGAGTCGTCTAGGCGGCTCGCACGCGATGGGATGAAGACGAAAAGGGCCTGCACCAGGAACAGGCTCCAGAGGGACAGGAGCAGGCTGCCGGTATGCAGGTAGGCGCCGAGCGCGGCGATCAGGCCGAGACCCGTGAGTCCCAGGTCCGCAAGCGCGCCGAGCAGACTCTGGTGGAAATAGAGGGATCGGCCCGCCCAACCCATGGCCAAGTGAGCCGCCAGATAGAGCGGGAGCGGCGGTACCAGCAGCCACAGCAGAGCGGACAGGGTCAGCCACAGGGACAGGATGGTTACCCGGCCGACGCGCTCGGCGCTGCGCCCGAGCAGATACAGCAGGTAGCCGATCCCCAGTCCCGCCACGACCAGGCGCAGGGCGCTGTCTGCGGGCAGGGCCCAGGCGAGTGCACTGTATGTCAAGGTTCCGGCGAGGGCGGCGATCAGGGCGAGCAAGGCCCCTTCTAGAAAGCTCGGGCTTTTCATGACCGCTCCCTCCGCTGGCGCTCCCGCAGAAATGCGATCTCTACGTCTGCGTCCCGGACCGCAAGCTGCGGCATGTCCCAACCCTCGCCCTCGGGGGCGTCGGACTCTTGCGACACCAGGAGCTCGGCCTTCCCGCGCATGGCTTCGAGTTGTTCGCCGTGCTCGCGAACCCGTTTCTCGAGCCGGACCAGCTGCTCTTGGAGGTCACTGCGAGTTCGTGACAGCAGGGCGCGATGGCTCCGGCCCTCGAGTCGGCGTCTGATCAGGGTACGGCTGAGGTTGTCCTTTCCGGCCTCGAAGCATACGTCCAGCTCCTCCTCGATGCCGTTCAGGGACCTCTCGATCTCGGCGTCGCGGGCTGCGGTCTGCTCTATCCTGGCGCGCAGGCCCTCCAACCGCCTTTGGTCTCGGGCCAGGTCCTCCTCCATATCCCGGACCGCCTGGCGCAGGACCAGGTCCGGCTCCTCCACCTGGTCCAGGACCGCGTGCAGATCGGCCCGGAAGAGCCTGGATACACGTGCAATCAATGTCATTTCTTGCCTCCCGTTTGCAGAATTGCGAATGCCGCTTCAGCTTAGGGTGGGCGGCGCGACCGTTGTAGACACAGCTTGGTAAAAGAATCGAATTGCGCTTTACAAAAGATTTACACCAGTTCGGGAATGGGTTGGTAGGATTGCTCTGGACTCACCGTTTCGGGCGCGGGCGTTCGAAAGGTGACGAGTCTTGCGTCCCGGCTCCATTCCCGAAATAGATTTCGTGAAGTCTTTGCGCTCTTTGCAAATTTGCGGTTCGAGCTCTCTCTATTGGATCTAGACACGCGAAAAATGACTCGTAGGATCAGATTGCTGGTGGTAGAGGACGAGATGCCGATTCGGGTCGGGCTCGCCGACGTCTTCGTGTACCACGGTTACGAGGTGGATACGGCCGCGGATGGGACGGATGGGTTGGCAAAGGCCCTGAGCGGTACCTTCGATCTGATAATTCTGGATGTGATGCTGCCGGGTCTGGACGGGTTCGAGGTCTGCAATCGCATCCGCGAGACGGACCCGGAGCAACCCATCATCATGCTTACCGCAAAGACCGAGGACGAGGATATCGTCCGCGGCCTCGCCCTGGGGGCGGACGACTATGTGGCCAAGCCCTTCTCCGTCGCCCAACTGGTGCTGCGGGTCCAGGCGGTGCTGCGGCGCGCGCGCATCGGACTGGAGGAGACCACCCAACTCCGCCTGGCGGATGAAGTAGTCGTGGACCTGCGTAATCTTGCCGGAACCCGTGGCGGCGAGCCTCTGGCCTTTACCCGACGCGAGGTGGAGATCCTGCAGTACCTTGCGGCAAACTCCGAGCGCCCCGTGGCGCGTGAAGAGCTCCTGGCAAAGGTCTGGGGCTACGGGAGCACGCTGGGCATAGAAACCCGCACCGTCGACATCCACATCGCCAAGCTGCGGCGAAAGATCGAGTCCGACCCCGCGCGCCCGCGCTACCTGGTGACGGTGCGCGGCGTCGGCTACCGCCTGATCCCGGAATAGAAATGGCGCGCCGCTCGCTGGTCGGACTCGATTTGGCCGGACTCGACCACAGGCGGCTTCGGCTTGCGTTGGCCCTGTTCTTCCTGGCCCTTGCCGTCCCTGCCGCGATCCTGATTCACCAGGCCTACGGGCAGCTCAAGTGGGAGTCTTTCCATCAGGTTCGGATCATGGCCGAGGAGCTGAGTGCCCGCATCGATGGCCGCATCGCCGACATGATCGTGCGGGAAGAATCCCGCTCCTTCGCTGACTACGGCTTTCTCGTGGTCGCCGGTGATCCCGCGGCGAATTATCTGCAGCGCTCCCCCCTGTCCACCTTTCCGGTGGCCTCTGCACTCCCGGGGCTGATGGGCTACTTTCAAGTGGACAGTGAAGGGGTATTCAGCACGCCTCTGGCTCCCGAAGCGGATGCCCTTGCCGTCTCCTACGGAATCTCCGCCTCCGAGCTGGCCGAGCGGCGGGCCCTCGAGGAGCAGGTCCGCGGAGTTTTGAGCCGAAACCAGCTGGTGCAGGAGCGCGAGGAGGGCCTTCAAGAGCCGAGCCTCGCAGTCGCTCCGCCGGCGGAGACGAAGCAGGTGCAAGCCCTGGCCCCGGCCCGAGTCGAGGTCCAGGTCGAGGTCCAGGTCGAGGTCCAGGCGCAGCGCCGTAAAGATGCCGAGCAGGTTGCCGGTGGCCGGGTCTTGCGAGAGCGCCGGCAGTCGGCCGCGAAGGAGAAGGTCAGCGGCCAAGCTGCATTCGACCGCCTCGAAGAGGTCGCTGTGGCCCCCGCGCGGGACGCGGCTGCGGAGCAGGCCGGATTGGGGCGGGTGGAGGACTTGGATTTGGACCTGCGCTACCAGAGCCTACCGGCCGACGCCGGGGCGGCTTTCGGCGATGGGCGCCGACCGAGTCCGCTGGTCGAAAGGGCCGAGCGGGCCGTGCGCAAGGAGCGCAGTGTCCTTCCCGAGCCCGAAGCGCCCCTGACTGATTCCAACCGGGAGGCCGATTCGCCCCCGGATGCCCCTGTGCGCCTCAGCATCTTTGAGGGCGAGCTCGACGCCTTTCAGCTCGGCCTGCTGGACAGCGGTCATTTCGTGCTCTATCGGAAGGTCTGGCGCGACGGCGAGCGCAGTATCCAGGGTGCCCTCATCGAGCAAGGGGCCTTTCTACGGGGTACCGTCGAGGAGGCTTTCCGTGAGACGGCCTTGTCACGCATGAGTGACCTGGCGGTCGCCTACCGTGGCATCGTCCTCGCGGCGTTCGGCGCCCGGAGCGGCCGCGGCTACCTGTCGAGCACCGCCGAGCTGAGTGGCGACCTGCTGTTTCGCTCCCGGCTATCGGTTCCGGCGAGCGACCTGGAGCTGATCTTCAGCATCGAGCGGCTACCCGTGGGTCCCGGCGCCCGGGTCATCGGCTGGACCGCCGCGGCCCTGGTGCTGGTGCTGTTCGGGGGCTTCTTGGCTCTGGACCGCCTGGGGCGTAAGCAGATCGATCTGGCGCGGCAGCGCCAGGACTTCGTCTCCGCGGTCAGTCACGAGCTCAAGACGCCCCTGACCTCGATCCGCATGTACGCCGAGATGCTGCGCGAGGGCTGGGCCGACGAGGAGCGCAGACAGACCTATTACGCCTTCATCAGCGACGAAAGCGAGCGCCTGACACGCCTGATCAATAACGTGCTCCAGCTCGCCCGCCTGACGCGCAATGAACTGCGGATCGAGCCCAAGCCCGTCACCGTCCGTAAGCTGATGGCGGGCGTCCGCGCCAAGATCGCCTCCATGACCGATCGCGCCGGATTCGCTTTGGAACTGGATTGCGGGGACTGCGACGAGTTCTTGATTTTGGTGGACGAGGACTTTTTCACCCAGATCCTGATCAACCTGGTGGACAATGCGGTGAAATTCGCCAGGGACGCGCAACGCAAGGAGGTCCTCGTCGCCTGCCGGGTGGCGCAAGCGGGCCAGGTGCAGGTCTCGGTCCGGGACTTCGGGGCCGGCGTCCCGCGCGACCAGATGAAGAAGATCTTCAAGCTCTTCTACCGCCCTGGGGACGAACTGACCCGCGAGACGGTGGGGACCGGGATTGGCCTCGCCCTGGTCCGAGAGCTAACCCGGGCCATGGACGGTCGGGTCGACCTGGTGGACGCCCGCCCCGGGGCAGAGTTTCGGCTGACGTTTCCGGCAGTCAGCTCGGCTGAAAGTGCGGCGAGCTGTTGACTAAGAACTCTTTACGGGGCGTACGCGGCCTCCGCTCGTGCCATCTAGTCGATGGGAATGGAAAAACGTAGGCTCGTGCCTGCGTCCGGCCTCGATTCCAACTGCATGGTTCCGCCAGCCAACTTTGCTCTCTCTTCCATGGTTGCCAGCCCGTAACGGCTCTCGAACATAGAGCCGTTTGCCAGATTGGCGACGTCGAATCCCCGGCCGTCGTGGAATCCGACCCGCAAGTCGTCCAGCTCTGATCGCACCCTATCGATATCCCGATCGAGCGGCTGTTCTGCGAGCTGGAGTCGGATGATGCCGTCGGCGAACGACTGGGATATGCCGTCGTGTGTGTCGCGGCCGATTCTGCGCCGCTCATCTGCCTGACCCGCGAGTATTTTCAGGTTTACCTCCTGCACCTCAGTCTTCCATCTCCGCGGACATTCGAGTCATTATCCCGAGCTTGCGCGAGAGCAGCTTCAGCATCCACAGGGCCAGCTGCGGTACCTGCTGCAGTAGCCGCTCGACGTCGTCGTGCGGGATGGCGAACAGCACAACGCCTTCCCTGGTCAGCGCAGTCGCGCTGCGGGGAGCCCGATTGAGTAATGCCATCTCACCGAAAAGCTCGCCGCGGCCTAGACGGCGGAGGAGACGCCTTGTTCCATCCCGTCCATTGCTGACGATGTCGATAGACCCACTGCGTATAAAGTAGGCGCAGGCGCCGGCATCTCCCTCCGTGAAAACGGTTGCCCCCGCGAAATATCCCAGTACCGGAACGTCCGCTGCGATGAGCAATCCCTCCAGATACTCCGAGAAGGGCTTTCGCTCCATGGTTGGCGAGAATCGGGTCAAGGGGAGGGAATCGGAGTCTGGCTTCTCGTCTGCGGACATAGGCGGCTGTGGCGGTTGCTGCTCAACCTAAAAAAACGAACGGTGATTGGGTGGAGTCCTAGAGCCCTTCCTGCTGGCCGAGGTCAAGTGCTCGACTGAAGACACAACGAATCGATTCACTAATAGCAAGAATGGCGAGTTGTTGCAGCCTGCGGTGGAATTTCGCTCCGGGGTAATCGAAACCGGGCGCACGACACACTCTTGCGGGTATTGAATGCTGATGAAATCGGTTGACGAGGGTCCCCCGCAGTTGGACGTGGTCGTGGAAGTCCCTCGCGGCAGCTTCCGCAAGCGCGGCTCCACCGGGCAGCTCGACTTCGTCTCACCCGTCTCCTGTCCCTTCAACTACGTCTCGGTTCCCGGTTGGCTGGGGCTTGAGGCGAACCTGCTCGACGCGGTGCTCCTGGTACCGCGCCCTCCCGCGGGATCCGAGCTGCGGGTGCAGGCCTTCGGGGCGGTGGGTATGGCGGACCGGGGGATGTATGACGACAAGCTGATCTTTTCGAGCGCCCCCTGAGCAAGTGGTCGCGCTTCGGCGTGGGCCTTTTCTTTCGCTTCTATTGGAGATCCAAGGGGCTGCGGAACCTGTTTCGCGGCCGACCGGGGAGAACCGTCCATTTCGGTTGGTTCGATGCGCGGGTCGCCATCGGGCGCCCCCGGCCGTTGGGCCAGGGGAGTGTCGGGGGCCTGTGGTGCCTTTCTAGTCTTTGATACGACTGGTACGCACCGGCGAGGTCCCGATGAACGAGGGATGTCGGGCGATGCTATTAACCTGGGTATGCTCGCTAGCCCGTCCAGTATCTACACCAGCGCTTGCGTCCACCGAAGGGTAGAGGCGTCGCCCAACGCAGATGCCGCTGGACGACGCGGTGTGTGAGCGTTGCGGGTCAGGACTGAACCTCCGAGCACTAGTGGGCGTGCTGCGAGCACGCATCCTGGTTCGTTCCGACCCACCGATGGTGGTCGTCGTCTCCCGCTAGCTGGGCAAGCTCTTCGTTTGACATGCGACGAATCTCCACTTCGAGTATTTCTACCGCCTCCAGCAGCGTTTCCGAAACGCTTACGAGGTGAGGCAAAAGCGCCTGCGCCCCGGCGTTGTGCTTCGCACGATGCTTTCTCTTCGACCCGAACACCTTCGCCAGAAACGATCTTTCGTCGTCACCGAACAAATGCTTGAAGATCTTCATGTAAATCAGATGCAACTGCTGATGCGGCTCTTCGATCGCGCGGTAAGTGCCAAGACCGGAAAGCTGCTGACCCAATCCGTAGTACCATTTCCCGAATTTGCAGTCGGTGTATGCGACCGGCACCTGTTCCTTTTCCAGCGGTATGCCCGAGACCAAAGCCTGAGCGCGAGCTCGCCATTGTATGTGTGCCGATTTCGCTGCTTGGAGCATTGACAATGCTTCTGCCTTTTCCACGATTCTACCCCTCGCCAAGTAAGCGTGACTGACGGAAACGAAATACTGCTTTCGAGACATTAAGTTAGTGACAAGGATAGTTGTGTTCTGTGCGCGCGGTCACACTACGCATTGAATCGATTTGCGGTGAGAGACGCTTTTTCAGTTATCTGGGGGCTGGTTCACACGCGGTCCCGAGAATCTGCCATCGGCACAGGTAACATGGTGCCTGGTTTGCGTCACATTTTTAGCGGCTGCGAGCCGACTTGCCCGAGGATCCGCATCTCTTAGACCGCCTCCCGCATCGGCTCCCGGGGCTCCTCGAGCGGCTCAGGTGCCGGCTGCTCGAACAATGGCCGCATGGCCTCGTCCACGTAGGGCGTGGCTGCCTCGTTCTGCTCCCGCTTGACGCGCCTATAGAGCCGCCAGACCCTTACTACATAGGCGATCAGGCGGCTGTAAGTGAAGGCCGCCTCCCAGGTGCGGCGGGGGTAGAAGATCAGGGGGTTTTCCACCGGGAATGACGGCCGCCTCTCCGTGCGGACCTTGCGGCGGATGAAGCCGCCCTGCAGGGGATGCACCCCTTCGAACTTTAAGCAGCCGTAGAACTCCGAGGCGATTTCCATGATGCGCTTGGGGTTCCGGTTCACGGAGGTGGCCCGGCGCATCAGGGTCTCCAGGTGGTCCATGTCGTAGTAGGCGTCCCAGGCCTTGCGGTAGATCCCCTGCCACTCCTCCTTGCTCATCTTGGGGTGGGTGGTGCAGACATGCTCCAGATCGTAGATGTTCATGTCCGGATCCAGGGGCTCGCCCAGGGCGTGCAGGCGCTTGTGATCCGCGGAGCCGGGAAGTGGGGTCCAGGCAGAAGAACTCCAGGATATCGAGCGGCAGCTCGCGCTTGATGGTCTCTATGTCCTCCAGGATGCGCTCCGGGGTATCGTCCGGAAAGCCCAGGATGTAACCGCAGTAGGTGGTCACCTTCTTCTTCTGCCAGGCCAGGAGCATCTCCCGGTAGTTTTCGATCTTGTTCTGTTTCTTCTTGGCCGCCAGCAGGTTGTCCGGGTTGATGTTTTCCAGTCCGATGAAGACGCGGGACACGCCCGCCTTGCGCGCCTTGTCCACGAAGCCGGGCAGTGTGTGGCACATGGTGTCCACCTGGATGGTGAAGTTGAACTTCACCCCCAGCTCTTCGCGGACTTCGGCGATGCGGTCGAAGATGGGCTCCCAGTTGCGGTTGCGCGCGAAGTTGTCGTCGGTGATGAAGTAGTGACGGATGCCGTGGGCCAGATTGGCGCGCAGCAGCTGCTCCACGTCGTCCGGCGAGCGGTAGCGGGACTTGCGCCCCTGCACGTTGATGATGGTGCAGAAGCTGCACAGGAAGGGGCAGCCGCGACCGGCGTCGAAGGTCCCCGGCATGGGGGCATAGCGCCGGGCGACCTCCGGGGGCAGGTAGGGCATGGTCTGGCCGTCCATACCCGGCAGGTCGTTCATGTAGTTGTAGAGGGGATCGAGCCGACGCTCGAAGGCCGCGCGCAGGAAGTCCTCGAAGCGGCCCTCGGACTCACCGGCGAACAGGGTGATGCCCAGATCCTCCGCCTCTTTGAGGTCGTCCGGCATCTCGGGGAGCATGGCGATGCAGCCGCTGACGTGGAAGCCGCCGATGGCGACCTGGATCCCCGCCTTTCGAAATCGGCGCGCCATGTCCATGGCCCGCGGGTATTGGTTCGACTGTACCCCGACCATGCACACGATGCCGTTGCCGCCGGCGTCCTGGATCCGCCGGATGATCTTTTTTACCGGTACGCGTGTATTGGTCTCGTCGTAGGCATTGATCAAGATCTCCACGTCTTCGCCGAGGAGCCTTTCCAGAGCGGCCTGTCTGGTCAGCGCGAACAGGCTCGCCAGGGAGTTCGACGGGATCCATGCCTTGAGCCACTGGATCACATAGCCGTCGTCGTCGTAATGGGACGGCTTGATGAGCTCGACGTGAAAACGCGTAGTGGGGGATTGCTGGGAGTTGCTCATCGCTCAGTCCGGGATGGTTGGTGCAGCGGCGCTTGGCGAGTTGCAGACGGCGCCATCAGATCGCAGTCGGGCGAGAGCTTACCAATAAAGAGAAGGCGTTTCTCAGCAAAATTCGGCCTCTAGGAGCCAGTTCGACTTGCGCTTTCGTAGCGAGGGGTCGCGGGGTCGAGACCGATTTTTCCCGCGATCGAAGCGAATAGCATGCTCCATATAACGAGATCGCGGGGGAAATCGGGCCGGCATCCGAGATTTCGCGGTAGGACCGTCGTAAGTTGCGCAATCCACTGTGCCCGCGCAGGGTAATGAAGCACCGGCATTTTCGTGCGCCGGTGTGGAAAGTTCCGACGATGGGATTTCTTAAGGTCCCCATAACTCCAGGTCAGGGTTTCCGGAGATGCCCCTGTAGATATTGGGCTCGTCACCGCTGTAAGCTGGACCGCTACGGTCGGTCTTGAATAGGTCCGGGTTGCCGTCCTCCCAGTCCTGGTAGCGGTTCACGGTGTCACCAACACTCGGTTGCACACCGGCAAAGTCTTGAGCACTCAAGCGCTGGGTCGATAGATCCGAGTTGCCGTCGCCGAGGCCGTAGTAAATACCGGCGGCGTTTACCCCGCGGTGCTGTCCTGCAGTCTCCTGCCGTGTGGCACGGACGAACGAAGCTCTGGAGTTGGCCGACTACTGATGGGAACGAGTTCCGTCTGGCGCGGACTCCACCAAACTCCATACGCGTCCTCATCCCCTGCAGCAACATCCGTAGGTTGCAACTTCCACCCAAAGGGTTAAAGTTGCGCATATCCAACCGAACGTCGAGGTGTGCCATGAAGCTACAGTACGAAGAGATCGAGGATAGCTACGACGACACGACCAAGATCCGTACAATGACCGAGCAGGCGGTCGTCAAGAAAAAGGGAGTGCTTGTGCGCACGACCATCTATAGTTCCCATCACCTAAGCGTGAACGTGGTCTTCCTGCCGGGAGTCAAACCGTTTGAGCCGGTAGTCAGCTAGAATCTCCGGAGCCGGTCCATACTTAGCAGTCACACTTGAGGCGCGTTTTCATCTCCGGCGCACACTGCAGCACCCGACGGTAGATGGTGCCGCGATCCGCCGCGACGCCGCGCTCGGCCACATTCTCTTCGAGCTCGCGGCAGGTGATCCCGTATTTGCAGCACCACCGCATCGCCTTCAGTATGATCTCGCCCAAATGCCGCCCCCTTATGATTCGTTTTTCACCCCGTCATAGTCTGCGCTTGTTGGTGGTCTTAATGCCGTTGATGCTGATCCCCGTCGAGGCCAGAGTCGAGGGGGAGCCGGGGGGCACGGCCGCTCATTTGAGGCCACTCCAGAATGACCCGGTCCGGGTCGAGCTCGCGCCGCTGATGGGCGAGCTCCAGCGACTCACGCACAAGCTCTCACTCTCGGTGGCGGCCGGCAACCGAGAGCTGGCGCGCTTCTATACTTACGAGTCGATTGCGCTGTTGAGGGCGATCCAACGTCAGGTTCCGGAATATGATGGCCAACCGATCGCACTCTTGATCGATCTGCTCGCCATGCCCCGGGTCGAGGCGTTGAAGGCCGCGCTCGAGTCGACCTCAGGGATCGTTGAGTCGTCCGAGGTCAAGGGGGCTCTCACGGGCATGATTGAGAACTGCAACGAGTGCCATCGGTCGACGCTGCATGGCTTCATCAGCATCAACATGGGCACCAGGGTGAACCCGTTCAATCAAGACTTCGCGCCCTAGCGGTGTGCATCGCGCATTGGCGCGCTCTATCGGAGTGCAGATGTTGATTCCCACTCGCCTGGGCGTCCGGCTGACGATTGCCGCGATCTTTGTCGTCCTCTTCTCCGCGTCGATTACAGCGGGGGAACCGAACGTCGTCGTGATCGAGGCTCGCTCGGCAACCCCAGAATCGACCGAGCCGCTTCGGCGCGGGCTGGGCTTCGTCGTGGAGAGCGACGGGTTCGTTCTCACCGCCTACGAGAATCTGACCGATCCCCACTCGGGCCGACTTCTCGCCAGGATCACGGTTCGATTGTCGCGGGGCGAAGGGTTCCGTTCCCTGCCGGCGCGGATCATCAGTGTAGAGCCGACCCTGGGCTTCGGCATTCTGAAGCTCGATGCCGATTCGCCACTGCGTGTTTCGCAGGTGCGTCGCGACGCCGGGCCGACGGTGGGTGAGGAGATCTTTGCAGTGGTCGACCCTATTCCAGAGGGTGCCACCCCGGTGAAGGGGCGGATCAGCGGTCTCAACACCAAGGAATGCTATCAGCAGAGTCTGACGGCGACGATGGTTCGCGCTGAGATCGAGCTGCCGCGGGACGCAATCGGTGCGCCCCTCTACGGCGCGGACGGGAGGGTCATTGCACTCTACACCGGGTACGCGCCAATACGCAGGGAACCGCTGATCGATGGCGGCGACGACATTCACGTGCTTCCGATCCGTCTCGTCTTCAATATCTACGACAGCATCAAACGCCGAAGTAGCCTCGTGTCCCCTTGGACCGGATTCTCGGTTCGGTCGCTCGAGCCAGAGGAGTACGGAATCTTTCCCACGGTGAGGGGCCATCGAGCCGGCATCGGGATCGAGTACGTTTGGCCCGGCGGGCCCGCCGAGCGCATGGGCGTTCGGCCCGGCGATGTCCTCGTACAGCTCTCCTACAGTCCGATCGCGTCGGTCGCCGATTTCCAGAAGTGGCTCTACGCCTATGGGGTCGGTCATGAGATCAAGCTCGTCTTCGTCCGCGATCGCAAAGATTACTGGTTCGTCGACTATGTGATACAGGAGCGACCGGGCTGGGCGATCCCGCAATAGCCAGATGCCGATCGCTTCGCTACTGCGTTGCAATCTCGACGGCACCCCAGGCCCTGGCCTGCGGATGAGGCATGCATGTCATGAGGTCCTCTGTGACCAATTTCTGAAAGGCATCTTCGAACAAGTTGGCTATTTGCGCCCAACCCCGAAGAGACCACCGGTGCGCGTCAGAGGGGACGCAAAGCCAGCACCCCAACGCGGCGTCGAGCAATTGTGGGAGTGCTGCGTAGCCAGTGCCGAGTGCAATGATGGTGTGGAGGAGCGGCACGGAGGTAGGGCGGCCGCGGCCTAAAACAGCCTGTCGGCGGGAGGTGCATCCGTGCACCCGAGGGGGATCGGAATCCTTCGCGTTGGTTACTGCGCCGGAGCACCCGGAGCAGCCGGTGCGACCGGAGCCGGGGCGACGGCAGCGGGGTAGCCGTAAGGGGCGTAGCCGTAATAAGGGGCATATCCGTAGCCGTAGGCGTAGCGGTCGTGACCGCGGCCCCAGCCGCGTCCGTCGCCGCGCGCGCTTATGTTCATGTCGAAGTCGCCGAAGCCGTCACCGAACATATCGTTGAAGACATCGCCGAAGCCGTTGTTGTATCCAGGTCCACCCCAGAAGGCGTTGGCCGAAGCCGAAGCGGCGATCAGGGAAGCGATGGCGGCGATCTTGATGATTTTAGTCATTGAAATGTCTCCGAAAAGTATTGGTTGAGAGCTGTAAAGCAGTGTTTGCTGTGATGAGGATTAGTCTATCAGAATATTCTAATAAAGCAATTGTTTTTTCGTCACGTCCTGGTTGCGCGTAGAGCGCACCTTGGAAAACGACAGACGAGCCAAGGCGCGCGCCTCTTAACAGAGTGCGGATTACGAGTGACGGTGGACTGCTCCGTCGTTTGAGCGCTTCAATACTCGAAGCTCCACTCGACCCGATTCGATCCAGGATCGAGCCGAACCTGCTTCGCCGTGGCGCCTGCATGGGCAGACCCGCCCGGGAGCAGCCTGATTTCCGCCCGCTCAGCGGTCCAAGCCTCCAGTCCTTTCCATCCCGCGAGACAGATACGGCGCTCCGCCCGTGCTACGAGCTCTAAAAGATCATGGCGTGCCCGATCCCCGTCCTGAGCCGCCAGGGTCTCAGGCAGGGGCTGCGGACAGAGCAGGAACAAACCGGTTTCGAAGTCATCGAGCGCAAGGCGAACGATGAGTCTCGATGCATCGCTTTCGAGGGTCGAGGCCAACACCAGGCTGCGTTCCGGGTAACGTCTCGTCAGGCGTTGCAGCGCCTCTTTCGCCAGCCGCTGCAGGTCTTGATCGGCCCCGCAATCCTCTTCCGGTTCGGCGACCGCAACCAGCAACATGCGTATCAATCCCCGCCCGGAACGTGCCAGCAACGTCGGTGCCAGGCGCACGGCGAAACGGTCCAGGTCTTTCATGGGCTCGCTGAGGTCGTCGTAGGGGATGAGCTGCGGGTGGTGCTTGCGCGCGTTGTCGCGCTGCGGTGCATAGGTCCAACCGTCGAGGTAACGGTCCGCCGCCCAGCGCTTGTGCTCGATGATGGCGAGCTTCTCAGCCTCCAGGGGGGCGAACGTGAAAGACTCCACCAGATCCTCGCGCACCGCACGGCAGTCGAGGGTGGCGAGCTTGGCCGCCAGGTGGTCGGCCTGGTGGCGGGAGGCGTCCCGGTAGGAGGTGTCGAGGTTGTCCCAGGGCCTTCCGGCGGGCTCGGCGTCCGGATCGCGCCCCTGGGAAGCGATGCTGTCCCGGTAGTGCTCGTGTATGACCCGAGCCAGCTCGTCTCCCAGCCCGTCCAAAAGGACCGCTGGCCTGCATGCCTCGTGAAGCCAGGAGAAGGGTACGAGCTGACCGTCCCAGTCCTCCGGCCGGCCCGCAGGAAGGGTGTCGCCGATCTCCAGGTGAACGAGCGGCGAGGCGCGCTGCGTCTCCACGATCCGTGCAGCAATACGACCGGCGGCTCCGAGGCCATCTTGGGGAGACTCCACGCAGACGTAGGCGCCGGTCACCGGCGGGGTATCCGCCAGGTCGAGCTCCTCCATGCTCGTGAAGCCCAGCTGACAGAACTGGCTCGCCTGGGGAAAGGACTCTGCTACCCAACCCCGGAGCGTCGCGGGGTCTTCGTCTGCGAGCGTGATGACGGGCGTCTGATCCCCGTAATGAATCCGGCGCATGGACTGTATCAGCAATGCCCGCGCAGGGACCGCGGAACCTGCGATCAGTATGTGCGGAACCTGGCAGAAGCGCGGGTCCATGCAGGTGTGAAGCGGCCAGCGTGAGAGCAGAGAACGGGCGGCCTGCGCCTGGGGATCGAAGGTCTCTACCGATAGGTTAGCGCCGTCCGGTATGGTCGCCTGACCCGCGGCGCCGCTCTCGGTGCCCACGAGGATCAGGCGCAATGGTGGGTGGCGAGCGGGCCGACGTTGGAATAGCCCCGCGATTCGGTCCACGAGAGCATCCGCGTTGGCTGTGGGGTCGGCGATGATCAGTGTGCTTGTCGTCCGCAGCCCGGAGGCTGCGTGATCCGGATCATCCACCCGCTCCGCCCGGCGTCCGGCGGACAAGAGCTCCTCGAGGATCCTGTGTGCGATGGCGCTGCTGCCCGCGATAACAATCCGCTTGGGGCGAGACATTGGGAGCTCCAGAGCAAGCCTCACAGTTCGGGGTCGCCGCGCAGCAGCCCCTCGAGGACGGCGCCAGCGTTGGATAGGTCGGCCGCCCTCAGTAATCCGGCCTGCCTCCCCACGATATTGAACATCCCGAGTTGGCGCTGGCGCAACGCACGGGAAAGGTCGTCCGTAATTCCGCCGGTACCGGTGAGTAGCAGGGTTTTGCGTCCGGACTGCAGGCTCAGGTCGAGGTCCAGCCTGGTTATCTTGCCGCCGCCTGCGGTCAGGGTTACGCTCGGTGCGCCGGAGGCCAGTACCTGCGCCGCGGCGCTGATCCAGGGCGACTCGGCTCCCCAATGATCGCCCGGTACCAGCAGGAAATGCGTGTGGTTGGGCTCCAGCGCCGTGCCTCGATGGAGCCGCGTTACCGCTTCTCCGGGCATTCGTACCGTACCGCGTGCAGCTATCCCGATCAAAGGGACGCGGGTGTCCGAGCCCGCGCGCGCTCGCCCGACCAGGGCCATGATTCCGGAGTCGGTGCCACCGTCGACCACCGCCGCGCCGATGCGCTCCAGCAGGGGCATCAGGCTGTCCCTGAACATGGGGCCGATCCGCTGTGCCACCTCCGGCTCCAGACTGTTGGCGCCTCCCACCAGCACCAGCACCGGACGCGGTGGCTCGAAGCTTTGCAGGGCACCGTCGAGCTGGTCCTGCACTGTTATGTCCAGAGCCAGCGCGCTTGCGCCGTTGCTGAACCGGATGGAATAGGGCCTGGGCAAGTGTCGGGTTCCGAACGTCAGCTGGAATCGGTCGCGCCCTGCCACCAGTCGGGCAGGTCGGCAACGGAGCCCAGTACGCCGTCGGGGCGGATGTCCCCCTCAAGGTCTGCCGGCTGGAACTTGCCGGTGCGAACCAGTAGTCCGCGGATGCCTGCCTGCTGGGCGCCGCTCACGTCACCGCGGATGTCGTCACCGACCATCAGGGTCTGGTTGGCATTGGCGCCGATGGCTCTGAGCGCAGCTTCGAAGAAGGGCGCTGCGGGCTTGCCGAGCACCACCGGATCTATACCCGTGGCATGGTGCAGGGCCATCACGAAGGGCGCACAATCCAGCCGCAGACCGTCGGCGGCACGCCAGTATCGAGTCATCCCGAGTGCGATCAGATACGGCGGTGGCTCGGCCATGAGCAGGCGGAAGGCCCGGTTCAGGGTCGCGAAGTCCCAACCGGCACCCAGGTCGCCCAGGATGACTGCACCGGCCCCGGACTCCCGATCCTCGGGCAGGAGCGACATCCCTGCGAATTCCGCCCGCGTTGCCTCCGGAACGAACAGGGCCAAGTCCTTGATTCCTCGCTCCCGCAGCCAAGCCATCGTCGCAACCGCAGGGGTGAGGATTTCGCTTTCCGGGACCTGGATTCCCATTTTTTGGAGCTTTTCGGAGATCGCAGAGCGCGGACGGGAGGTGGTGTTGGTGAGAAACAGGTGCGGGATCTCCTGCTCGCGTACCCAGCTCAGGGTCCGTGCCGCACCCGAAACGGCCGTCTCTCCCTGGTAGAGGACGCCGTCGAGGTCGAAGAGGATCGTACGCAATGGGTTTTCTCCCGTTTTTGGCTGGCACTCGGCCCTATGGAGTGATCGTCACCGCCGCCGGTAACCATAGTACCAGCGGCTGGTGACCCTGCCTGGGTTACTGACCGTATGGTTGACGCCGGCGGGGATGAAGACCTCCTCGCCAACGGCCGGTCGCATTTGGCGGCCTTGCATCTCAATCTCTACTACACCCTCGACGGGCATCACTAGCTCGTCGACGGCGTGCACGAAATCCGCCCAGACTTGCCTCGGCGCGTCGGTCCATAGTTCGCAGCAGAAGCCGCGCGCGTCCCAATCGTCCGGGACCCGGTGGAGGTCCTCCATGGCTGTCATTAGCCGCTGTGCAGCACTTGTCCGGCCTCGTCCTGAACCGAAACGCTGAGGGGGATGCCGTCGCGGATGCTGGCACCCACGATGGAGAAGTCCTCGAACATATCCTTGGCAAGACAGAAGAGCAGGCTGGAGCTAAGGCAGTTGGCAGCGGCTGCTGCAAGCATACGGGAGGCATTCGGGCCGGATGCCTTACCCAACGGCGGCGGCTCGTCCAAGAGGAGATCGGCCGCCTTCCCCCAGTCGAAGCGGACGTTGAGCTGATAGTCCTCCAGCCGGTCCAGGCGCTCGAGGCCCTTGGCATCGATCCGGTACAGCTCCCCCGTGATGGGTGTATTCCCACCCCTGGCTACTCCGGGATAGGCCCCGAGACCGAACATGGTGAAGCAAGGATCTGTGCGGTGGCTCCGAGCAGCTTGGTCCCGGACAGCAGGTGGTGATTGACCTCGCCGGCGAGCAGGGTACCGTATACAAATACCTGGTGACGCATCAGGGTTCGATCCGCGTCCCCAACAACTCCAGGAATTTGCGCATCGACTCCGGATGGGCCGGCCGAGCCCGAGCGGTCACCAGGTTGACGTCCACGTAGGCGTTGGAGAAGGTCTCGTTGACCTCGCACCGGCATCATGATCTTTTTTGCGGCCATCGTCTGTCTCCGCGGTGTGGTTCTTGCTGCTCATCGAGGTCGAACTATAGCCAACTCGACCGGCCTCTCGCCAGCGAGGAACATCTGTGGAACCGGCGCCACGTTGCGATCCCCCTGGTGACAATGCCAGCTTTTTTTGAAATCGGAATATGAAAGACAAGCGCATCACACCGAAACGCGGCCGCGGTGCCCTGACCAATCCCACCGACCGCTATGCGGAGCATCTGCGAGAGAGCGTCGATGACGGTTGGCACCGCGACGAGCCGCAGCCGTTGCGCACGGAGCTTTCGGTGGATAGTAGCCGCAGCATCATCAGCCGCAACCAGTCTCCGGACATCCCCTTCGACCGCTCCATCAATCCTTACCGCGGCTGCGAGCATGGCTGTATCTACTGTTACGCGCGCCCGACCCACGCCTGGCTGGGGTTGTCGCCGGGGTTGGATTTCGAGACACGACTCTTCTACAAGCCCGATGCCGCAAAGCTGCTGGAGCGGGAGCTTGCCGAACCGGGCTACGAGCCGGCGACCATGGTGCTCGGGGCCAACACCGATCCCTATCAGCCCATTGAGCGGAAGCTCGGCATCACCCGGCAGGTGCTCGAGGTGCTGCGTGATAGCCGCCACCCCGTGGCGGTGACCACCAAGTCCGCGCTCGTGCTGAAGGACCTAAATCTACTTGCCGAAATGGCGGCCGAGCGGCTCGCGGCGGTGCAGATCTCCATCACAGCTTTGGACAAGGCGCTAGCGCGGCAACTGGAGCCGCGGGCGGCCTCGCCGCAGCGACGCCTGGAGGCGATTCGTATCCTGGCGGACGCGGGCGTACCGGTCGGAGTGTTGGTCTCGCCCCTGATCCCGGGGCTCACCGACCAGGACATGGAGCGGGTGTTGGAAGCAGCTACGCAGGCCGGTGCCGCCCGCGCCGGATGTCTGCTGATCCGCCTTCCCCTGGAAATCAAGGACCTGTTTGCCGATTGGCTTCGGTTCCACCACCCGGACCGCGCGGAGAAGGTCCTGAGCATGATCCGCCAGTGCCGGGAGGGCAAGCTGAACGACGCGCAATTCGGCACGCGGTTTATCGGAACAGGACCGGTCGCGGCACTGCTTCAACGGCGTTTCGAGCTTACCGCGCGACGTCTTGGTCTGCGGCGGCAGGACGCGGGTTGGGAGCTGGATGCGAGTCGCTTTCGCCCGCCGGCTCTTCCTGGTACCCAGCGGTCATTGTTCGATGAGTTGTGAATACGAGATGTCTCCGTCAGATTGCCTTTATCGCGTCGAGGCTCACCACCGGCTCGTCGCCGACCACCTCGGCGCTGTGAAACAGGTGCTTCGGTACGACGAGCAGGTCCCCCGCCTCCAGCACCACACTGGCTGCGCCCATGCTCATACGGAAGCGCCCTTTTAGGACTCCGTCGACCTTGTCCACGCCGTGCTCGTGGTCGGGGAAGTAGGTGCCCGGAGGGTAGACGTACTTGCTGACGGCATAGCCGCGATCCTCCAGCTTGCGGCGCATGCTAGCCTCGTTCAGGGCGCCGTCTCTTTCAGTATCCCAGTGCTCGATTTGCATGGCTTCTGTACCTATTTGACGGACTCTGGCCGCCAGTCGTAGGTCGGGTTAGGCGCGCAGAGCGACGGGTTCTGATCGTCGATTCCTTCCGTGCGCCGATACCCGACAGAAGGTGTCTCGGAATCGACCGATCACCATGGTTACCATTTCCGCCGCAGCTACTCACGGGAGGGTTCTTAGGGAATCCACAAACCCGATGATTGCCTCCACCGCCTGATCCAGATTCTGTTCCCAAGTGCGCCCGGATTGTTTACGGGGCTTGAAGCTGTGATCTCCGTCCTCGATCCAGGCCAGACGGATCGACGCAGCCAACTTGTAGCCCGGGGACTTCCTCCGGCTTGCCAAAGCTGTCCCTTGTGCCCTGACAGATGAGTGCCGGCGTGCGTAGCTCGATCAAGTGCTCCGTGCGCAACCACTGCGGTTTGCCCGGCGGGTGGAAGGGATAACCCAGACAAACCAGCCCTGCGGCCTTCCTGTCGTCGGCGATCAGGCTCGCCATGCGCCCGCCCATGGACTTGCCGCCGATCAGCAACCGGCGACGGTCCGCGCCCGCCGACACCCCCAGATCGATGGCGCGGTTCCAGCTTTGGACCAGCAAGGTCTCCCGATTCGGCGGCTTGCGCTTGCCAGTGCGCCGCATTTCGGCCATGTAGGGAAACTCGAATCGGACGATTCGCAGACCCTCGGCTCCCAGCGCGGTGGCTATATGCTCCAGAAATAGAGAGTCCATGGCCTGACCGGCTCCGTGCGCCAGGATCAGGGTCCATTGTGCGTCGGGCGGACCGTTCGTCAGCAGGTCCGGCTGTTGTTCGGGCTTGTCAGGCATCGGCGCGCGGCCCCATCATCGGGTTGAACAGCTATTAGAAAGCATAATCCTGAGAGAGAAGGAGGCAAGGCGATGAAGGCGATTGAAATGCATGAAACGGGTACACCGGACGTACTCCAGTTGGCGGACCGAGCTGCTCCGGAGGTTACCACGCCCACGGGCGTGCTGGTGCGCCTGGCGGCTGCCGGGGTGAATCCCGTTGATACCAAGGTCCGGGCCCAGGGTGTCTTCGTGCCCGACGGGCTTCCCGCGGTGCTTGGCTGTGACGGAGCCGGCGTGGTGGAGGCCGTCGGTGATGAGGTCTCGCGCTTCAAGCAGGGCGACGAGGTCTGGTTCTGTCATGGTGGTCTCGGCGGGCCGGAAGGCAACTATGCCGAGTATGCCTTGGTGGACGAGGCCATCGCCCAGCCCAAGCCGAGCAGCCTTGACTTCGTCCATGCCGCTGCGGCCCCCCTGGTGCTGATCACCGCCTGGGAGGCCCTCTTCGACCGCGCCAATTTGCACCGACGGCAAGACGCTGCTGGTTCACGCCGGTGCAGGGGGGGTTGGACATGTTGCGATCCAGCTCGCGCGCCTCGCTGGCGCCCGCGTCTGCACGACCGTGAGCGGCCCCGTGAAGGCGGAATTCGTCCACGAGCTCGGAGCCGAGTATGCGATCAATTACCGGGAGGAGGACTTGGTGGAGGCGGTGATGGATTGGACCGAAGGAAAGGGTGTGGACGTGGCATTAGACACGGTGGGCCCCGACGTCTTCGCCGCAACCATCCCCGCCATGGCCCATTACGGGGACTTGGTCACCATCCTGCAGCCTGGTCCGGACCTGGACTGGAAAGAGGCCCGAACTCGCAACCTGCGTATCGGCTTCGAGCTCATGCTCACGCCGATGTTGCGCGACCTCCCCGGGGAGCGCGAGGCGCAAGGACAGATCCTGCGCCGTTGTGCCGATTGGATCGACGATGGAAAGCTGCGCATCGAGGTCGCCGAGACCTTCCCCCTGGCGCATGCGGCGGACGCCCATCGCCGAATCGAGGAGGGACATACCCGCGGAAAGTTGGTTTTAGAGACGGGCTGAAGATTATTTAACTATATGAAAATCCGCGTGGCGGCTCTCAAAGCGAGAGCCGCCAGGGAAATCCAGCAAGGCCGGCGAATCCAGCCGGCCTTGTTTCGTCAACGGCAATCTTGATCCGCTGTCCCCGGTCTGTTTATTTATGGATATCCTGAGCCTCGCAAGCTGGCCGCCACGGCCCATCGACCCATGAATGCACACCTGCTGATCGTCGAGGACGATCCCGCACTCAATCAGATGTTGGCCCTGCACTTCGAGGACGAGGGATTCGAGGTCGAAGGGGCCATGACCTGTGCCGAGGCCCTGGAGTGCGTGGAGGCCAACGCCTACGATCTTTTGCTGCTCGACCAACAGCTGCCGGACGGCACCGGGATGGAGCTGCTGGAGGCGGTTTTGTTGCGCGAGCCGGACTTGCCGGTGGTGATGATGACCGGCCAGCACGACCTGGAGCTCGCCATCGAGGCCATCGGCAAGGGTGCGGCGGACTTCGTCCACAAGCCGGTGGAGACGGCACAGTTGCAGCAGACGGTCAGTCGCCTGCTGGAGAACCGCCGCCTGACGCGCGAAGTCGAGGCCCTGCGCGGGGCCGAGGAGCCGCCCGGGCAGGAGCGCGACCTGATTGGCCGCAGCGCCGCCATGCTCACGGTGAGCAAGGAGATTGCGCTCTGCGCGGGCAGTGAGGCGACCGTGCTCATCAGCGGCGAGTCCGGGACCGGCAAGGAGGTCGTCGCCCGCCTGATCCATCAGCACAGCGGCCGGCAAGGTCCCTTCGTGCCCGTCAACTGTGCCGCCATCGTGGACAGCCTGCTGGAGAGCGAGCTGTTCGGTCACGAGAAGGGGGCCTTCACCGGGGCTCAGAACCGCAAGCTGGGCAAGTTCGAGCTGGCTCAGGACGGCACCCTGTTCCTGGACGAGATCGGCGAGCTTGCCCCCGCGCTGCAGGCCAAGCTGCTGCGGGCGCTCCAGGAGCGCGTCTTCGAGCGGGTGGGCGGGACGCAGCAGATCGGGACCAACGCGCGGGTAGTCGCGGCCACCAACCGGAACCTCCAGGCTGAGGTTGCCGCCGGGCGCTTCCGCGAAGACCTCATCTACCGCCTGGACGTAATCCAGATCCGGATGCCTCCCCTGCGCGAGCGCAAGGAGGACATACCCATGCTGGCCGAGGGACTGCTGGAGCGCATCGCGCAGCGCATACACAAACCCAAGTCCAAGCTTACCGACGGCACGCTGGAGCATCTGATGGCGTATCACTGGCCCGGTAACGTGCGCGAGCTGGAGAACCTGCTCACGCAGGGGTCTGTTCGTGCACGCACGGCCGTCATCACCCCCGATCTGCTGCCCATCGGCGAGCCCCGTTCCGAAGTCGAAAGGTCCGACGCGGTTCCCGCCCCCGCTGTCCTGGCAGACGCGCTCGTCCTGCGTACCCTGGACGAGGTGGAGGCGGACCACGTACAGCACGTGTTGGATTACACCGGCGGGCACAAGGGCCGCGCGAGCGAAATTCTCGGTATCTCCAGGCCGGCTTTGGACCGCAAGATCGGCAAGTACGGCCTCAAGTTGCCGGCACGCTGATCCTCCCCTGGAAGAAACCGCAAAGGCGTAGCGTACGCAACGAATACCGATAGGCTGCCTGGCCGGGTTCTGTTTCTTGTACGTAACGATTCGATACATATCGGCTCGACGTAACGAATCGTTGCAACGAAATGTCCAACCCACGCCGGGAGAAACGGGGTCAGGTATCAAAAAACAGGAGGTTAACGGATGGCATGATCGTTGCGGAAGGGAAAGGCATGAGTAAAATCCCTGAAGCAGGAGATCTGAGATGCGCAGCACCGCCGCCGCGGAAACCTCCCCCGGTACCGTCTTGGATTTTGAAGGACTGGTCAAGCAGTATTGGCGTGAGCTCTACAATTACGCTTACCGGCTTTCCGGCAACCGGCACACCGCCGAGGATCTGGTGCAGGAGAGCCTGGCGCGCGCTTGGCGTTCCGTTGACAAGCTGCAGAATCACAAGGCGGCCAAGGGGTGGCTCTACACCATCGTGCGCCGGGAGAACGCCCGGCGCTTCGAGCGCTTCCAGCCCATTTTCAGCACGCTTCCTGCCGACGAGATTGGCGCCAGACGCAAGACGTACGACACCTCCACCGAGGCCTTCGTGCTGCGCCGGGCTATACGCGCGCTGGCCACCGAGTACCGCGAGCCCCTCGTTATGCAAGTCATCCACGGATACTCCCAGCAGGAGATCGCCTATCGGTTGGGCTTGACCTGCGCCGGCGTCGGTACGCGCCTGTTCCGTGCCCGGCAGAAGCTGCGCGCCGCCTTGGGGGAGCAGGGATGAGACCCGAGAGCGAGGACCTCGTGTCCCGCGGTCGTGACTCGGAAGCCTCGGAGATGACGCGGGCCGGTACCCGTCACGCTCCCTCGGAGGAGGGCATGCACCTACTCCTGCTCGAGGACGACGAGGCCCTGCGTCAAATGCTGGCTTGGGAGCTCTCCGAGCTGGGCTACCGCGTCCATCCGGTCGGCAGCTGTGGTGAGGCCCGCGCCGCTGTAGCCGCCCGCGCTTTCGACCTTGCCCTGTTTGACGTCGGACTACCCGACGGCGACGGCGCAGAACTGGCCGCCGAGCTGACGGAATCCGACCCGAACCTGGGTATTGTTCTCTGCAGCGGAAGGCCGGGGGTCCTGAACCGGGAGCCTGTTCCGCGGGAGGTGATAGCCTGCGTTACCAAGCCGGTGTCCGTCCACCGGCTCGATGTCCTATTTCGCAGCCTGTACTGTGGGTCGGGCTGTAGTCCCAAACCTACGACTCTGCCGTCGAGGTGAAGCCCGATCTACGCCATACGGGACTGCAGATTTTCGGGGGTCTCAACCAGCCAGGAGCAAAGCGAGCAGGGGCACGAGAGCAGGGGCACCGAAGCAGGGTTTCGCGCAGCATTTCGACCGTCATGCTGTGCCCGGCCCCGCTACCGCCTTCTCCGCCCGCTTGCGAAAAACGCGCATCTCCTTAGCGGCCTGTATGTCTCCCTTCGCCTCTGCTGTCTCGATTCCCTTGTCGAAGGCGGCCACCGCCTCTTGGTGCCGGCCCGTCGCGGTAAGGGCCTTGCCGAAGAGCTTCCAGGCCGCGGAGTAGCCCGGATCTTGCCGAACCGCTTCGGCCAGGTGCAGGGTGGCTTGCTCGTTCTGTTCCGCCTTTAGATATTCATTGCCCAGGCCGTAGCGCAGCAGGGCGGAGTCTTGACCGCGGTCCAGCATGGCCTCGAAGTTTTCGATCATGCCCATGATAAAGTCACTCGGACGTCCGCAAAGGGATTGCCGACCTACGACCGGGAACATGAGGGTGGTCTGGAAGAATCAAAGCGTAGGTCATCTGCTCTTGCCTCATCTTTCGCCCAGGGTTTGTCGGTAGTGCTTCGCGCCGCAGCGGGCAAGATGCCGGCGCTCCCGGGCGCCCATCGCGACGGTAGAAAATCGGGGCACTGCGAACACTTGCATAGTCCCGGAGCTTGGGTCCCCGATTTATTCTTCTCAACGCCGCCAGAACGCCGGCGTGAGCAGCACCAGCAGCGTAAAGATCTCAAGGCGCCCCAGCAGCATGGCAAAGCAGAGGATCCATTTGGCCGGATCGTGAAGGCCGGCGTAGCTTGCGCCCACGCGGCCCAGGCCCGGCCCGAGGTTGTTGATGCAGGCGGCTACGGCAGAGAAGGAGGTCATCAAATCGAGTCCGGTTGCAGCAAGGGCGAGGTACATGACGGTGAAGCTGGCCACGTAAAGGGAGAAGAAGCCCCATACCGCATCCACCACTCGGTGGTTCACCGACTTACCTCCCATGCGCACGGGCATCTCGGCGCTCGGGTGGATCAGCCGCCCGATCTCGCGCAACCCTTGCTTGATCAGCAGCAGGAAGCGGATCACCTTGATACCGCCGCCGGTGGAGCCGGCGCAGCCGCCGACGAAGCTGGTGAAGAGCAGCAGGATCTCCAGGAACGGCGGCCAGAAATAGAATTCGGCGGTGGTGAACCCGGTCGTGGTGGCGACGGAGACGACCTGGAACAGGCCCTGAGTGAAGGCGTCCGTCCAGAAGATATATGTGTCCGTGAAGTAGAGCGCCACAGTCACGACCAAGGTGGCGGCGATCATGATGGCGAAGTAGAAGCGGAACTCGCTGTCGCGCCAGTAGACGGTCGGCAGCTTTCGGTTCCAGGCCACGTAATGCAGGGCGAAGTTGACGCCCGAGGCGAGCATGAAGACCACGGCGATCATCTCGATCGCACTGTTGTCGAAATAGCCCATGCTCTCGTCGTGGGTGGAGAAGCCGCCGATGGCGACGGTTGAGAAGGCATGACCGACGGCGTCGAACAGGGACATGCCGGCGATCCAATAGGCGGTGGCGCAGCTGATGGTCAGTCCCAGGTAGATGTACCAGAGTGCCTTGGCGGTTTCGGTGATCCGCGGCGTGAGCTTGGAGTCCTTCATGGGCCCCGGTGTCTCGGCTCGGTAGAGCTGCATACCGCCGATGCCGAGCATGGGCAGCACCGCCACGGCCAAAACGATGATTCCCATTCCCCCCAGCCATTGGAGCTGCTGGCGGTAAAAGAGGATGGAGTGGGGCAGCTCGTCGATGCCGATGATGACCGTGGCACCGGTGGTGGTGAGCCCCGACATGGACTCGAAGATCGCGTCGGTGACGGATAGATGGAGCGTTTCGGCCAGGATGAAGGGCAACGAGCCGCTCAGTCCGAGCACGGTCCAGAACAGAACCACCACCAGGAAGCCGTCGCGCAGCCGCAAATCGTCCCTGCGCCTGTGCACGGGCAGCCAGATGAGCAGTCCGCTGGTCAGGATGAGCACGAAGGCGCTGAGGAAGGGTAAGGCCGCGCCGTCCTGGTACAGAAGGGAGACAAGCGACCGGTGGGAGCATGCTGAGGCTGAACAGAGTCAGCAGCAGACCCAAGACCTTCTGTACCGCGAATGGTTTCATTAGGACAGGTTCGAGGGCAGGGAACAGAGGGTGGAGCGCCTACAGTAGTTCATTAGATGTTCAGGTAATCAGAGACATAGATTAGGCTTTCGAGCTAAGCTGAGCCGGTCGATAGACGGTAGAAGTCGCGCTCTGTCCATCCACCGATTCTTCGCCTCGGCCCGCGCTCCGCGCACCTCTCCCCTCACAAAAAGGTTACTCCCACCTGAAACAGCTTTTCCACCTCCGGTACCCGCTGCTTGTCCTGCAGGAACAGGATCACGTGGTCTTCGGACTCGATGATGGTGTCGTGGTGGGCGATGATCACCTCCTCGCCGCGCACGATGGCGCCGATATTGGTTCCCTTGGGCAGGGCGATGTCCTCGATGGAGCGGCCGACGACCTTGCTGGAGCTCTCGTCGCCGTGGGCGATGGCCTCGATCGCCTCGGCCGCGCCGCGCCGCAGTGAGTGCACCTCCACCACGTCGCCCCGGCGCACGTGCTTGAGCAGGGTGCCGATGGTGGCCTGCTGGGGCGAGATGGCGACATCGATCGGGCCGCTCTGGACCAGGTCCACGTAGGCGGGGCGGTTGATCAGTGCCATCACCTTGCGCGCCCCCAGCCGCTTGGCCAGCATGGCCGAGAGGATGTTGGCCTCGTCATCGTTGGTCACTGCGCAGAAGACGTCCGTGTTCTCGACGTTCTCCTCGATCAGCAGTTCCTCGTCCGCCGCGTCCCCCTGCAGCACGATGGTCTTCTCCAGCGCCTCCGCGATATGCTTGCAGCGGTCCAGCTCGCGCTCGATGACCTTGACCCGGTAGTCGCGCTCCAGGGCCGTGGCCAGCCGCATCCCGATGTTGCCGCCGCCGGCGAAGATCAGGCGCTTGTAGGGCTTCTCCAGACGGCGTAGCTCGCTCATCACGGCGCGGATGTGCTTGGGCGCGGCGATGAAGAAGACCTCGTCGTCCGCCTCGATCACGGTGTTGCCTTCCGGCTGTATCGCCCGGTCCTGGCGGTAGATCGCCGCCACCCGCGTGTCCACGTCCGGCATGTGCTCATAGAGGGTGCGCAGCTCGTGGCCGACCAGGGGGCCGCCGTAATAGGCCTTCACCGCCACCAGGCGCACCCGTCCGCCGGCGAAATCCAGCACCTGCAGGGCGCCGGGATTCTCGATCAGGCGCAGGATGTGCTCGGTCACCAGCTGCTCCGGGCTGATGCGCACGTCGATCGGCAGTGCCTCGGCGCCGAACAGCTTGGGATGATCGAGAAAGCCCTGGGAGCGGACCCGGGCGATCTTGGTCGGGGTATGAAACAGGGTGTAGGCGACCTGGCAGGCCACCATGTTGGTCTCGTCGCTGTTGGTGACGGCGATGATCATGTCCGCATCCTCCGCGCCGGCGCGCAGCAGCACGTCCGGATGGGCGCCGTGGCCCTGCACCGTGCGCAGGTCGAAGCGGTCCTGCAGCTCCCGAAGCAGGTCCCGTTTCTGATCGACCACCGTGATGTCGTTGGCCTCGCTGGCCAGATTGTTGGCCACCGAGGTGCCGACCTGACCGGCGCCGAGGATGATTATTTTCATTTGTGCCGTCATGCTGAGCGTTGAGCGGAGAGTCGGCTGATGTGCTGCGCGATTATCGGCCGTCTATCCGTGCTGCTCGCTCACCGCCGCTCCTTGATCTCGATCCCCAGCGACCGCAGCTTGCGGTACAGATGGGTGCGCTCCATGCCCGCTTCCTTCGCCATCTTGCTGACGTTGCCGCCGTGCTTTTCCAGCTGGTATTCCAGGTAGGCCTTCTCGAACTGCTCGCGGGCCTGCCGCAAGGGTTGATCGAAGGAGACCATACCCTCAAGCGATTGCGGTGGGTACGGCGGGGGCGGCGCCCAGCGCCGTCTCGACCTCGTCCTGGGTGATCTCGTCCCCGGCCCCCAGGATCAGCACCCGCTGCACCAGGTTCTTCAGCTCGCGCACGTTGCCGGGCCAGGGGTAGTTGCGCAGGAAATTCTGCGCCGCCGACGCTGAAGCGCCGGTAGGGCAGCTTCTCGTGGGTGGCGAAGTAGTCCACGTAGTAGCTCAGCAGCTCCGGAATGTCCTCGTGGTGCTCGCGCAGAGGGCGGGATGTGCAGCGGCACCACGTTCAGATGATAGAACAGGTCCTCGCGGAAACGCTCGGCCTGCACCTCCTCCTCCAGGTTGCGCTGGGTGGCGGCGATGATGCGCACGTCGATCTTGCACCGGCTCGCGAGCCGCCGACGCGCAGGAACGAGCCCGTATCCAGGGCGCCCAGCAGCTGGCCCTGGGCCTCCAGGTCCATGTCCGCCACCTCGTCCAGCAGCAGGGTGCCGCCGCTGGCCTGCTCCAGGCTGCCGTAGTGGATGTGCCCCTCTTCCTCGCTGCCGAACAGCTCGCGGGCGGCATTGTTTCGGGCGATGGCGGAGACCCCCAGGTCCACGAAGGGCCGGTCGCGGCGCGCGCTTTGGGCGTGCAGATAGCGGGCGAAGGTCTCGCGCCCGCTGCCCGCCTCGCCGGTGATCAGCACCCAGGTGTCGTGCTGGGCGATGCGCTTGACCTGCTCGCGCAGCCGCTGCATGACCGCGCTGTGGCCGACGGGCTCGTGGACGATGGCGGTGCGCCGCCGCAGGCCGACGTTCTCCCGCTGCAGCTTGTCCGCCTCCAGGGCGCGCTCCACCGTCAGCAGCAGCTTGGCCAGGGACAGGGGCTTCTCGAGAAAATCGTAGGCGCCGAGCCGGGTGGCCTCCACCGCGGTCTCCACCGTGCCGTGGCCGGACATCATGATCACGGGACAGGGCAGGCCCTCGTCCTCGGCCCACTCCTTGAGCAGGCTGATGCCGTCCAGATCCGGCATCCAGATGTCCAGCAGCATCAGATCGGGCCGGCGGTCGCGCAGGGCGTGGCGGGCTGTCTCGCCGTTCTCGGCAGCTGTCACCTCGTAGTCTTCGTCTTCCAGGATCTCCTGGACCAGGGTCCGGATATCCGGTTCGTCATCCACCACCAGGATGTGAGGTGAGCTCATGCTGTTACAGTCCTAAATCAATCAGGCGCCAAGGGCGCGAAAGTAGCGGTTCTCGAAGCGTACGGCCGGGTAGCGCTCCGAAAATAACGGTAAGGTTCGCAAAGGGGCGAAGGCTTCGGTGCCCGCATTGCATCAGCTTGCTTTTCGCTCCGCTGCCGCCTTCCCTGAACACATCGGGAAACGTGCGACCAGTTTCGCGCCGCCCCCATCCAGGTTCTCCGCCCAGATAATACCGCCGTGCTCCTCAATTATCTTCTTGACGATAGCCAGGCCCAATCCTGTCCCCTTTGCTTTGGTGGTGACGTAGGGATCGAAGATTCTGCCGAGTAGCTCCTCGTCGAAGCCGACCCCGTTGTCCTGGACCATCAAGTCGATGTGCGGCTCCTCGGTGTCCTCAACCTGGGTCGTCGCCACCAAGACTTGGCCGTCGGGCCTTCCGTTGATGGCTTCCTGTGCGTTTTTTACCAGGTTGTGGATGACCTGGCGCAGCCGTAGCGGATCGCCCATGATTTGGGCGTCCGGCGCCTGCAGCCTCAGTTCCAGGCCGCCGTTCGCGCCGGCGCTGCGGTAGAGGTCCATGACCTCTGTGATCAGGGCGTCCAGGCGCAGGGGCTCTGCTTCCATCTTCGGCGTGCGGGCGTAGCTGGAGAAGTCGTTGACCATTGTCTTCATGGCCTCGACCTGCGCCACGATGGTATGGGTCGCGCGGTCGACGATTCGAGCGTCGGACTCCGGGAGCTTGGCCAGCAACTTGTGGCGCAGGCGCTCGGCGGAGAGCTGGATGGGGGTCAGCGGGTTCTTGATCTCGTGGGCCAGGCGGCGTGCCACCTCGCCCCAGGCCGCGTCGCGCTGGGCCATGATCAGGGTCGTGATGTCGTCGAACACCACCACGTGTCCGTGTTCCTCGGTGCCCGGGCGAACCAAAGGGCTGCCGCGGCACAGGAGCACCTGCCTGCCCTCGCCGCTGAACAGGGTGATCTCCGCCCGCCAATCCTCGCCCGGCTCCAAGTGTTCCTGCACCGTCTCCACCCAGCGCGAGATGCGCGGGTGGGCCTGCGCGAGCGTCGCCAGGGACTGCTCCTCCACATCGCCGGGGGTGACGTGAAGTATCTCCAGCGCCGCCGGATTGGCCGTGCGCAATCCCTGCTCGTGGTCGAAGGCTATGACTCCGGACGACAGACGGCCCAAAACCGTCTCCAGATAGGCGCGCTGGGCCTCTACCGCCTGTTGACTGCGGTCTGCGGCGTCCCGGGCCTGCGCGACGCGGCGGGTCATGGCGTTGAACGAGGCCACCAGGAATGCGAGCTCGTCGTCGTGACTGGGCAAAGGGAGCTGCTGCTCATAGTCGCCCTCGGCTACCGCGCGGGTGCCGCGGGCGATGTCCGCCACCGGTGCCACGAGACGTCGCGCGGTATGAAAGGCGGCGATCAGCGCCGCCATCAGTCCGAAGACCAAGACCAGCGACAGGGTGACGGAGAAGCTGAGCTTCAGAGACTCGCGCAGATACGAGAGCTCGGTATAACGGTTGTAGGCGTCCTCCAGGCGTTGCGACAGCTCGCTGATGCGCTCGGAGGTGGGAAAGATGGCCTGCAGTTGCTGGAAGCGGCCATCCGGGTCTCCGACCAGCACCCGCACCACCGGGTCACCGTCCGCACCGGGCTCGAGCGCTACGTAGTTGGTGCCAGAGCGCACCCGCTGCACAATCTCGCGGTCTGGATGGTTCGGGACCAGCCGGGTCGGATCTTCGTTGGAATAGCCGATGACCTGACTGCCCGCCCCGTAGATCGTGATCTCCCGCGCCCCGGCTCGGAGCCTGAGCTCACCGAGGCTTAGCGCCAGGGCGGTCGTGGAGCTGTCCTCGATGCCCGCAAGCAGCTGCTCGGAGTACTTGAGCAGCACCCGCTGATTGAGATCCAGGGACGCCTGGTTGAGCTCGATCGCGTCCTCCATGGCGCGGTCGAGCTCGACGTCGAACCAGCTGTCGATGCCGCGCAGCAGGAAGCCCAGCGAATAGTAGTAGACCACTCCGACGGGAAGCAGGGAGATCAGGGCGAAGAGAATGACGATGCGCCCGGTCAGGCGCGATCCGGCGGCCTGAGCGCGGTAGCGGCGCACGAGCTTGACTACGTTGACGACGACCATCACCGCCAATACCGCCAGCCCCAGGAGGACCAGGAAAAGCAGGGGCACGAAGGCTCGGCTGAGCTCCTCGGAGTTCTGGACCGCATCGCTCATGAGGTCCAGAGCAACGAATAGCGCGACAAGGAGGGCTGCGACCGGGATCATTCCCGGGCGCCGCAGGCGGTTCAGTGCTCCAGGGGCCATTTGGTCCAACCGCTGGAGAGCTTCCAGGAGGGATAGAGATAGGCCATGGGCTTGAGCGGGAGGGGCAGCTCCTCGATATCCAGCGATGCTCGGATGTGGATCTCGAAGGGTCCTTCCTCCTCCGCCAGGCGTTTGTTCGAGATTAGCTGCAGCCCTTCGATCTCGCCCAGGGCGGAGATGGCCGCATCCCTCGTTACGTAGCTCCTGCCGCCGTCGCCGGGGAGCTGGGAAACCTGGTATTGCTCGGAAAGGGGCTTGTATCGGATGGTGTAGCGCAGGCGTTGGTCCACGAGATTATCGTCCCACACCCAGGCATCGGAGCTGCGCAGCTGGGTGTGAACCTCCAGCGTCAGGGGAACGCCGTTGTCCAGGGCCTCGAGCGCATCTTCACTGAACCCGTAGGCGATGCGCGCGTCCATGACCAGCATGTCACTGTCGTTTCGGGTACGGACCTCTTCGACGATGAACTCGGCGACCGCCTCCGTTGCCCATATCAGAATGCAGGCAAGTAGCGGCAGCGCGAGTGCCAGTGGTCGAGCAAGCATTTTCATGGGGCGATCTTTTCCAGGGCCGCGTAATAGAAGCCGTCGGCATCGCCCTCCTTGGGCAGGATTTGGCGTCCGAAGGGGCGCGCCATCCCCCAGGAGACATCGAGCGAGCGCGCGCGTGCATCCCCTCGGCGCTTGAGAAAGGCCTGAATTTGCTTCTCATTCTCCTCGGGCAAAAGCGAGCAGGTGGCGTAGAGCAGAGTGCCTCCCGGGACCAGCAGCTTCCACAGGGCATTCAGCATGTCGGCCTGCAGCTCGGCTCAAGGCGTCGATATCGCCGTCCCGACGCAGCCACTTGATGTCAGGATGGCGCCGGATGACCCCGGTGGCGGAGCAGGGTGCGTCGAGTAGGATGCGCTCGTAACCCTCCTTGGCCCAATCGCCCTCGGGGCTTGTGGCGTCGCCATGGACGATCCTGGCCGTGAGCCCGAGCCGGCGCAGGTTCTCCCGAAGCCGCTCCAGCCGCTGGGCGTCGACATCGAGCGCGGTGAGCTCGATCCCGTTATCCGCCCGCTCCAGTATGTGGGCAGTCTTTCCGCCGGGGGCGGCACAGGCGTCGAGCACCCGCTCAGCGGGCCTCGCGTCGAGTAGCTCCGCCGCAAGCTGGGCACCGGCATCCTGGACCGAGACCAATCCCTCGGCGAAGCCCGGCAGGCGGGCTGTGGGTACCGGCCGGTCCAAGACCAGACCCTGGGTGGCGTGTCGGGTCGAGCGGGCAGTCAAACCGGCTGCACTGAGGCGTTGTGCGAGCTCTCCTCTGGTCGTCCTGATAGGGTTCACCCGCAGGCACATGGGGGGGTGGGCGTTGCTGGCTTCTATGATTTCCTTCCAGTGCTCCGGCCAAGCCGCTTGTATCCGCCCCGAGAGCCAAAGCGGAAACAGCCCCTGTGTCTGTGCGGTTTTCTCGACCCTCGCGAGCAGTCGGGTGCGCTCGCGCTCGAAGCGGCGCAGCACGGCGTTGAGCAGCGATGCGCCCCAACCTTTGCCAATGGTCCGAGCCGCCTCCACGGTTGCCGCCACCGCGGCGTGGGGAGGAATGCGCGTATCCGTGAGCTGGTAAAGGCCGACGAGTATCAGGGCCTTCAGGTCCGCGTCCTCCGGCTTCAGGGGCTTGTGCAACAGCAGCTTGGCCAACGCCTCCTGCCGCGGCAGGGTCCGCAGTACCCCGTAGCAGAGCTCATGCACCAAGGGGCGGTCCCGCTCGTCGTCCAGCGGGGGAAGCATCTGCAGGGCATCGGTCAGTGATCGGCCCCGGTCGAGGACCGCGTGAATGGCGCAGGCCGCAGCCGCCCGCGCCGCGGCCCCGGTGGGTGCCGTTATGACCGGGTCGGAGCGGTGTGGCTCAGCCAAGCCTATTCCCCTCAAGGTTGCGGGCGTTGAGGAAATCCGCCGCGGACATGGGTCGTTTGCCCGGCGGTTGCAGCCGTGTGATGCGCAACAGACCGTCTCCGGTGGCGACGTCTATACCCGCCTTGCCGGTACGGATGACATGTCCCGGTGCTGCGCCGCTAGCGCCCCCACCCGGTAGCTCGCTGCCCCAAACGCGCAGACTGGCTTGCCCGAGCCTGGTCTGGGCCACCGGCCAGGGATCGAAGGCGCGCACCATGCGGTCCAGCTCGACGGCGGGGCGGCTCCAGTCCACCAATGCCTCGTCTTTGCTGAGCTTCTTGGCGTAGGTGGCCAGGGATTCGTCCTGAGGCTCCGCGCTCAGGATTCCCGCGGCTATGCCCGGAAGGGCCTCCATCAGGACGGTCGCGCCCAGCAAGGCCAGCTTGTCGTGCAGGCTGCCGCCGGTCTCGCCGACTTCTAAAGGGATGGTTTTCTTCAAATAAATGGGACCTGTGTCCAAGCCCGCCTCCATCCCCATGATGGTTACGCCGCTCTCCCGGTCGCCGGCGAGGATGCAACGCTGAATGGGTGCTGCGCCGCGCCACCGCGGGAGCAGCGAGGCGTGCACATTGACGCAGCCCAGCCGCGGGGGCGTCGAGCACGGCCCGGGGAAGCAGCAGACCGTAGGCCACCACGACCATCAGGTCGGCGCCATGGCTGCGCAGCAGCTGCGCTGCCTCGTCGTCACGCAAGCTCGGGGGCTGGTGCACATCCAGCCCGTTGGCCAGTGCGGTCTTCTTGACCGGACTGGCGGCGAGCTTGCGGCCGCGCCCGGCGGGGCGGTCGGGCTGGGTGTAGACGGCCCTGATATCCTGCCCGTCGTCGATCAGGGCCTTTAGCGTCGGAACCGAGAAATCCGGAGTTCCGGCGAAAATGATCTTCAGCGGAGTCATGGTCATCGAGTCCGCGAATTAGCGTAACGGGGCGCGAATAGGCTGGTTTTCATCTGCAGACAAGAGCTCGCACAAGGCCTGCGGCGGAGCCTTGCTATATGGCTCGGCGCTTGACTTCGACCGGCTCCGGCCGCTGCTGGCGCTGCTCTTTCTCCAGCTTCTTGCGGATCCGTTGGCGCTTCAGCGATGAGAGGTAGTCCACAAAGAGCTTGCCGTCCAGGTGGTCGATCTCGTGTTGAACGCAGACTGCCAGGAGTCCGTCGGCCTCCTGCTCGAAGGCCGTGCCGTCCCGGTCGAGGGCGCGGAATCGGATCTTCTCTGCGCGGCTGACCTGCTCGTAGAATCCGGGAACGGACAGGCAGCCCTCCTCCATCTGCTCCTCGCCGTGACGCTCGAGGATCTCGGGATTGATGAGGCAGAGCGGGGTATTGTGTTGCTCGGAAATGTCGATCACGATGATCCGCAACGGGATATTGGCCTGTATGGCGGCCAGCCCAATTCCAGGGGCCGCGTACATGGTCTCCAGCATGTCATCGACGGTGCGGCGAATCTCGTCGGTCACCGCAGATACCGGATTGGCCTTGTTGCGCAGCCGTGCATCCGGAAATGTGAGGATCTCGAGCGTGCTCATTGGTATTTCGAGGCGTTCGGGCTAGAAGCTTGATCGAATGGTCGTTAATATCGGCAACATACTACAACCCGGGAGGGGGTGTCGCAAAAAACCGTCAGTCGGGCATGCGCCGCTCTTGATCCCACGGAAGCGCATTTCTGGTTTTCGGCCCTACCCGCGGTGTCCTGGCACTTGATCGCGTGGGTCGGCCCCTGGCACCGCGGTTGTCGCTTTTCTCCGACATTCGGATGATAATGAGGATGGGTCGACTCTGATTCCACTGCGCCGGAGCCTTCATGTACCAAACCTTCGCCGTCTCCCTCGCCCTGCTCGCCGTCATTGCATTATCGCCGTCGCGCGCTACTGCACAGGTCGAGCTCAACCCATCCCATCCGCAAACCTATACGGTGCGCAGCGGCGATACCCTGTGGGATATCGCAGGGCGTTTTCTGCGCGACCCATGGCGCTGGCCGCAGATCTGGGATTCGAACCGGGGGCTGGGTGATCCCAATCGGATCTATCCGGGCGACGTCCTGACGCTTTATTTCAAGGACGGCAAGCCTCGGGTGGGGCGGGGGCGCGCCGGGCCGGCCAAGCAGCCTGTCCCCACTATCCCGATTGACGTCATCCGCCCCTTCCTGACCCGTGCCTACGTTTTGGACCGGTCGGAGATCGACAGCGCCCCCTACGTAGTCGCATTCCCGGATGAGCACATCGTCGCCGGGGCCGGTGACCGCGCCTATGTGCGCAGCATCAGCCGAGGCTCCTCGGAGGGGCGCTACGACATCGTGCGCCCGGGGGACGCTTACCGTGATCCGGATTCGGGGGATATCCTGGGCTACAAGGCCCGCTTCGTCGCAGCTGCGGTCCTCGAGCGGCCGGGTGATCCGGCGAAGGTGAGGATTACCGAGATGGAGCTGGAGGCGGGTATCGGCGATCGGGTCCTATCGTCGAAGAACCAGAAGCCCCTGAGCGGCTTGTCCCCCCGCCCGGGTCCGCGGGGAGCCAAGGCGCGCATCATTTCGGTGCTCGACGGAGTCTCCCAAATCGGGCAATACGATGTGGTCATGCTCAATGCCGGGAGCGGCCAGGGCGTGCGCCCCGGTGATGTCTTCGAAGTCTACAACGGAGGAGAAAAGGTTCGAGATATCGCCCTGTCGGACGAGTTTCGCCAAGATTGGCGCAATCAGCGCTTTTGGTCGCAGGAGACCTGGTTCGGGGATTTCAGGACCGAGGGCTGGATGCCCGGCGGGGTGCCCACCGAAGAGTTTCCTCCCCGCAAGCGAGCGGGGCGGGCAACCGACTCGGTCATTCTGCCTTACGAGAGGGCCGGGACCCTGATGGTTTTTCGCACCTTCGACCGCGTAAGCTTTGCTCTGGTCATGAGCGCCACGCGCCCCATGTTCCTGCTCGACGCGGTTCGCCCGCCCCCGGCTTGAATCTGCTCGGTCGGTCCGTGCCGCATAGGGATCGAGGCGGTTGACCGATCCGGACCGACTGCGCCCTTGGTTGGTTCTCGCCCATGCGCCGGGCGTAGGGCCGCGCTCCGTTGACCGCCTGATCGAGCGCTTCGGCGACCTGGCCAGCGTCCTCTCAGCCGGGCGCTCCGAGCTTCAGGATGCCGGCTTGCGACCGGAGGCAGCCAATGCGGTGCTGGACCCGCGGGAGGCGACGGTCGATGCGGACCTGAAATGGGCCGAGCAGGAGGGGGCCCATATCCTGCCCAGGGATGACCCGCGGTATCCGCCTCTACTGGCGCAATCGACCGGGGCGCCCATCCTCATCTACCTGCGAGGCGACCCCGGTGTGCTCACGGACCCCATGCTTGCAATCGTCGGCAGCCGCAATCCCACGCCCGCCGGACGCGAGACCACCCGCGAATTTGCCGGTTATCTCGCTGCTTGTGGCTTGACCATCGCCAGCGGTCTGGCGATCGGTATCGACGGGGCGGCCCACGAGGGAGCGCTCACGAGCGGGCGTACCGTTGCGGTCCTGGGAACCGGTCCGGACCGCGTCTATCCGGGGGTTCATCGAGACTTGGCGCGGCGTATCGCCGATCATGGCGCCCTGATCACCGAGTACCCGCCCGGCAGCGCTGCCGTCGGGCGCAATTTTCCGCGCCGCAACCGCATCATCAGCGGCCTGAGCCTGGGGACGCTGGTGACCGAGGCGGCGCTCAAGAGCGGCTCCCTGATAACCGCCCGCTATGCCACCGAGCAGGGCCGGGAGGTCTTCGCCATACCCGGCTCGATCCACAACCCCCTGGCACGGGGCTGTCATGCGCTGATCAGGGACGGTGCCAAGCTCGTGGAGACTGCGGCGGATATTCTGGGAGAGCTGGCGCCGCTGCTCGGCTCCCTTGGCGCTCCTGTTGCGCAACAGGGAGAGAGCTCCGCGGACGGGGCATCCGGCCCGGACCCGGAGTACCGGCGCCTGCTCGATGCCCTGGGCCATGATCCGGTGTCCCCCAACGAGCTGATACAGCGCACGGGTCTGCGCGCGGAGAGCGTCGCATCCATGCTTTTGTTGCTGGAATTGGAAGGATATGTATCATCATGCCCTGGAGGCAGGTATTGCCGGGGCGCGAGTCCGCCCTGATAGGTCGTTGCGGACAGAATTCGGCGCCGCGGTCTCCGGCTCACCGGGGATCCTCTTTTCGCCACTGAGGTTGGCAGATGTACGAAAACATGGTCGACGTACTCATCTATCTCTACGAGAACTACATGGACGGAGAGAGCCAGCCCCCGACGGATCAGGGCGCGCTTGAAGACGAACTGTCCCAGGCGGGATTCACCAATGCGGAGATCGAGAAGGCCCTGCGCTGGCTAGACGAGCTGGCGGCAGGCGTCGATACCCCCCAGTACCATCCAGACACGGGCGGTTCCATCCGCATCTACAGCGAGGCTGAGTGCGCCAAGCTGGACATCGAGGCGCGAGGGCTGCTGATGTTTCTGGAGCAAAACGCAATCCTGGACCCGGTGAGCCGCGAGTTGGTGATCGAACGGGTGCTGGCCATCGACCACGCCAGTGTGTCTGTAGACGAGCTCAAGTGGGTGGTGCTTCTGGTCTTGATGAATCGGCCCGGGCGGGAGGCCGCCTTCACCCAAATGGAAGATCTGGTCTACAACGACGAGCCCAGCCTGATTCACTGATCCTTGTCCGCTGACGCGGTCCTTCCCGACTGGAATCGTCCCGGTGGCGCTTGACTCCGGGGTCGCTTATCGTTTCTGCTATGCGCCCTCTGCATTCCGGACGCTGGCAAACGCATGAACCTGGTCGTTGTCGAATCGCCCGCCAAGGCGAAAACCATCAAGAAGTACCTGGGACCCGACTTCGAGGTCGTGGCCTCTTATGGTCATGTGCGCGACCTTGTGCCCAAGGAGGGCGCCGTTGACCCGGACCAAGGGTTCGCCATGCAGTACCAGGTCATCGACCGCAACGAGCGGCATGTTCAGACCATCGCCAAAATGCTCAAGCAGTCCGATGCCCTGTACTTGGCCACGGACCCGGACCGCGAGGGGGAGGCCATCTCCTGGCACCTGTACGAGCTGCTCAAAAAGCGCCGTCAGCTCGGTAAGCGCCCGGTGCATCGGGTAGTCTTCAACGAGATCACGAAGCGCGCGGTGCAGGAGGCGGTGGCCAATCCGCGGGAGCTTTCTGTCGACCTGGTGAACGCTCAGCAGGCGCGCCGCGCACTGGACTATCTGGTGGGCTTCAATCTCTCTCCCCTGTTGTGGAAGAAGATCCGACGCGGCCTGTCCGCCGGCCGGGTCCAAAGCCCGGCCCTGCGCCTAATCGTCGAACGCGAGCTGGAGATCGAGGCCTTCAAGACCCGCGAGTACTGGACCGTCACCGCCGACGCCGCGAAAGAGGGGAAGGACTTCGAGGCCAAGCTCAACCGCTTCGCCGGCGAAAAGCTGGAGCAGTTCAGTATCCAGGACGAGACCCGCGCCCGTGAGATCGAGCGCACCCTGGAGCAGGCGGCAAAGGGCAAGCTCAGAGTCGAGCAGGTGGAGCGCAAGCAACGCAAGCGCAATCCCGCCCCGCCCTTCATCACCTCGACCCTGCAGCAAGAGGCCGCGCGTAAGCTCGGCTTCACCGCCCAGCGCACCATGCGCGTCGCGCAGCAGCTCTACGAGGGCGTGGACACCGGCGGCGGCGCGGTGGGGCTCATCACCTATATGCGTACCGACTCGGTCAACCTGGCCAACGAGGCCCTGGAAGAGATCCGAGGCTATGTCACCGAACGCTATGGGGTCGACGATTTGCCGCCTCGGGCGCGCATGTACAAGACCAAGGCCAAGAACGCGCAGGAGGCCCACGAGGCCGTCCGGCCGACATCCATCCGGCGGGTTCCGCAGGAGATCAGGGCCCACCTGACATCGGATCAGGCCAAGCTCTACGAGTTGATCTGGAAACGCACCCTGGCCTGCCAGATGGCCCACGCCCTGATCAACATGGTCGCCGTGGATCTGAGCGCGGGGGAGGGCAATATTTTTCGGGCCACGGGCTCCACCGTAGCCAGCCCGGGCTTCATGCGGGTCTATCTGGAGGGCCGTGACGACGCCAAGGCCGCAGATGATGACGAGGAACGCATGCTTCCCAATTTCGAGGAGGGGGAAATGGTGGAGCTGAAAGGCATCCGCCCCGAGCAACACTTCACCGAGCCGCCGCCGCGATACACCGAGGCGTCCCTGGTCAAGGCCTTGGAGGAGTATGGTATCGGCCGTCCCTCCACCTACGCCAGCATCATCTCCACGTTGCAGGATCGGGAGTACGTGGAGTTGGAGAAGAAGCGTTTCACCCCCACCGACGTCGGCCGCATCGTCAGCAAATTTCTTGCTGATTACTTCACCTCTTACGTGGACTATGATTTCACCGCTAAGCTGGAGGATGAGCTGGACGCCGTCTCGCGCGGGGAGGAGGACTGGATCCCCTTGCTGCAGCAGTTCTGGCGTCCCTTCAAGGAGTTGGTCGATCATACCCAAGAGAACGTCAAGCGCAGCGACGTCACCCAGCAGGTGATCGAGGAAGCCTGCCCCCAGTGCAGCTTCGCCCCTTTCCATCCGTCTCGGCCGCCACGGCCGCTTCATCGGCTGCACCAAGTACCCGGAGTGCGACTACACTCGGGACCTGGGTGACGGCAAGAAGCAGGAGCAGCCCCCACCCGAATTGGTGGAGGGTCGCAGCTGTCCGGAGTGCGGCTCGGCGCTGCAGATGAAGCGCGGCAAGTACGGTAAGTTCATCGGCTGCAGCGCCTACCCCAAGTGCCGCTACATCGAGCCCTTGGAGCGCCCTGTGGACACGGGTGTCGCCTGTCCCAAGTGCCGCAAGGGTACCCTGATGAAGAAGAAGTCGCGACGCGGCAAGATCTTCTATTCCTGCTCCACCTACCCCAAGTGCGACTATGCGGTCTGGAACGAGCCCGTGGCCGAGCCTTGCCCTCAGTGCGGCTGGCCCCTCCTCACGATCAAGGTCACCAAGCGCAGCGGGGCGCAGAAGGTGTGTCCGCAGAAGGAGTGCGGCTATGCGGTTGCCTATGATGAGGCCGGTGGGCCTGAAAAGGCCGCATCCTGAATTAATTGCTACTGGACTAATTGTTCTCGCCAGGATGAAAAGCCGAGGAAAACCGATATGACAACCCCATTCGTAGCCGTTCTGATGGGATCCGACTCCGATCTGCCGGTGATGCAGGTAACCCTGGACGTGCTTAACAAGTTGGAGATTACCCACGAGGTCAAGATAACCTCGGCCCACCGCACACCCGCCGCCACCCACGCCTACGTGAAGGATGCCGAAGAGCGTGGTTGTGCCGTCTTCATCGCCGCAGCGGGTCTTGCTGCCCACCTCGCGGGCACGGTCGCCGGCCTGACTCTCAAGCCCGTAGTCGGGATTCCGCTCGATGCCGGCCCTCTGCAGGGCATGGATTCGCTGCTGTCCACCGTGCAGATGCCGGGCGGAATCCCGGTGGCAACCGTGGCCATCGGCAAGGCCGGGGCCAAGAACGCGGGCTATCTCGCGGCCCAGATCCTGGCGGTCTGTGACGCAAGTCTTGCCAAGCGCCTGCGCGCCGAGCGTGAAGAGAACGCCCGCGCCGTGCAGGCCAAGGACGCGGATCTGCAGCGCAAGCTGCCGGGGTGAGCGGTGTTTTTCCGGTGAGCAGCTCGTTGGCGCATTAACCGAGTGACCGTGCTTCCTGGGATTTCACGCGGGCATCACAAGCTGCGCCTGGCCGCCCGCTGCATCGAGGCCGGCGGCATCCTCGCCTACCCCACCGAGGCCGTCTATGGTCTCGGGTGTGATCCCTGGAACGGGGACGCGGTGCGCCGGCTGCTTGCGATCAAGCGCCGCCCCGAGCGCAAGGGCCTGATCCTCATCGCCTTCGATTTCGATCAGCTTGAGCTCTTCGTTGCGCCCTTGGATGACGAACGCATGGCGATCGTGCACGCGACCTGGCCGGGGCCGGTGACCTGGTTGCTACCGGCCCGAGACGAGACGCCGCGTTGGCTTGCCGGGCATCACGATACCCTTGCCGTGCGCGTAACTGCTCATCCCTTCGCAGGCGCCCTGTGCAAGGCTTTCGGGGGTGCCCTGGTATCCACCAGCGCCAACGTCAGCGATCGTCCCCCGGCTCGCACTGCACTGCAGGTGCGGTTGGCGTTCGGCTCGGACGTGGATTTGGTGCTCGCCGGCCGCTGCGGTGGGCGTGTCCGGCCATCGGCCATTCGCGATGCCCGCACCGGGGCGTCGATACGCGGTTGAATGCCCGATATTCCGCTGGTGCTGCAGTAGCTTGACCAGCGCTGGAACAAGACCGGCCCGGGTCAACAGCATTCAGGTGTTATTATCCCGGCAGTGTCCCGTGCCCGCACTCAGCCCATGAGAACCGCTAGCATCGGATTTCGCGTCGCCGACTTTCTGCGCCGCCATCCGCCCTTCCAAAACATCGCTGAGAAAGAGCTGCTTGAGCTGGTGCAGGACGGGCGCGTTCAGTTCCACGAGCATGATGAGATCGTCTTTCAGCAGGGACAGCCGCGCGAGCGGTTCGTCTATGTCATCCAGCAGGGCGTCGTCCGCCTGATCCAGGAGACCGAGCGCGGCGAGGTTCTGCGTGATGTCCGCGGCGAAGGCGACCTGCTCGGTATCGGCCGTTTCCTGGGCGATCCAGCACACCGTTTCACGGCGTGCACCGAGACCGACGTCATCCTCTACGCCCTTCCCGGCGAGGCCTTCGGGGTCTTGGTGGAGCGCCATCCCCGTGCCGCCCGGTTTCTCTCTGCCTATTTCTCTGTGGCCGAGAGTCCCCTGAGCTTGGACGGCTAGGAGGAGCGAAGCGAGGAGCTGCGCCTGGGACGGCGGCCGGTGGACTGGATGGAGCGGCAGGTAGCCGATGTTGCCTGCGCCCTCGCGTTCGACGGCAGGTGCGCACAGACCTCGACCCTGGGCCGCCTGGCCGGGGCTCGGGCCTTTACCGGCAGCGATGAAAGGCTGCTCGGCGAGACCTCGGTGGCCTTTGCCAATGCCTTGTACCATCGGGCCCGGACCGGCTTCTCCAACGGCACCGACGGCGACCGGGTCGATCCCGGCAAGTTGACCCGCTTCGAGCAAACGCTCTTGAAGGCGGGGTTTCGAACTGTGCTGCGTCTGATGGAATACACGGCGCGGCGGTACGGGTTGAAGACGCGAAGATGATCGAGCCGCATCTGACCGAAGGGGTCGGGGCCTATCGTGAGAGCTTTGCCTCGAGCTGGTCGGACGATGCCTTGCCGGAGGCCGTGCGTTTAGTGGTGCTCGATTGCGAAACCACCGGCTTGAGCCCGGCACGGGATCGTATCGTGAGCATCGGTGCCGTTGCCGTCAAAGAGACCTAGATCCTCCTGGCGGACGGCTTCGAAGCTTTGCTTCGGGTCAGTCACAATACCGTTGCTACGCTGGTTCACGGAATCACACGAGCCGAGACCCTCGACGCCCTGGGCGAGCGCGAGGCCCTGGTGCAGTTTCTCGATTACCTTCGCGACGGAGTCATCGTAGGGCATCACATCAATCACGACCTGGCCATGCTCAACGCCGCGTGCGAGCGCCAATTCGGCATCCGGCTTGAAAACCGGCACCTGGACACCATGGGTTTGACTTTGTATTTGCAGAACGACGGAGCGTTCGTGTGCCTGCCGCCAATCGGGGGCTTCTCGCTGGATGCCTTGTGCGAGCGCTTCGAGGTCGATCCCTATGACCGCCATACGGCCCCCGGGGATGCCTTCCTGACGGCCCAGGTCTTTCTGCGCCTGCTGCGCTACGCCCGGCGCAGCGGTCGTGGGACGCTCGGTGGCTTGACCGAGCCCTTCCAACACGAAAGATCGATCTCGTAAGGTGATTGCCGGAGAATCATATACCAGACTGCGCCGTATTTTCGTTCTGCTTCAAGGAGCGGCAACGGGCGCATAGTCGGACTATGCAGCTGCTGTCGCGATCGAGCTCGGCGTGACCCCGGCTAGCAAGTATCAACCGGGAAACGCCCTTCAGCCGCTAATGAACGCAGCTTAGAAGATCAGGTTGAGCATCGACAGCGACACGACCAGGAACAGGATCGTCATGATGCCTCCGGCGCGCACGAAGTCCGGTACCCCGTAGCCACCGGGACCCATGATCAGGGCGTTGACCTGATGGGTGGGGATGATGAAGGAGTTGGACGTGGCGATGGCCACCGTGAGCGCGAATACCGCCGGATCGGCTCCCGCGCCAATGGCGATGTTCACCGCCAGGGGCACCAGCAGCACCGTGGCGCCCACGTTCGACATCACCAGGGTGAAGAAGGTGGCGAGCACGGCCAGTGCCGCCTGTATGACCCAAACGGGCATGTCGCCCAGCACGGACAGGGTCTGGTCCGCGATCCAGGCCGCCGTTCCGCTGCCGTCCACCGCCATGCCCAGCGGGATCAGCGAGGCGAGCAGAAACACCGTCTTCCAGCTCACCGCCTCGTAGGCCTCGTCGATGGACAGTACGCCAGCAAGGATCATACCCAAGGCCCCTGTGAGCAGGGAGACCGACAGGCGCAGGTCCGTGAACAGGACCAGCCCCAGGGTGATGGCGAAGAATAGCAGCGCGGCGGGCACCTTGTGGGGCCTGAGCTCCTCGTGGGGGTACTCGGTGGTGACCACGACGAAATTGCGGTCCTTGCTCCAGCCGCGCCAAGGCGTCCCAGGTCGTGTGCACGACCAGGGTGTCGCCGGCCTGGAGCGGCATCGCGCGGATGCCTTCCCCCTCGCGCATGGTTTCGCCCCCTCGGTGCAGGCCGACCATGGAGATCCCGTAGGTCTTGCGCATCCAGACGTCGAGGGCGCTCTTGCCGATCAGCGCGGAGCCGGGAGGGATGACCACCTCGGCGATACCGGCAGTCTCTGGCGAGAGCGCATTCGCGAAGGTCTCGAACTCCTTTCGCACCTTCAGTCCGTGGTGCTCGCCGAATCCTTTGCAGTGCCCCGGCTCGGCGAGGATGCCGATCACGCTGCCGGCCTCGAAGGTTACGTCTCGCCCGAGGCTGTCCGGGCCGATACGCAGCCCGCTGCTGCCGCCCAGCATGGCGACGACGCGTACCTGCTCTTCGCGCTCCACATCGTAAATGGACCTGCCCACCAGTGCGCTGTCCTTGGGGACCACCATCTCGCGCATGCAGTAGGTAACGCCGTAGGTCTCCCGGAAATAGTCTGCTGCGTTGGTCGCCTTGCCCCCTTCGGTCTTGTGATCGGCAGCACGAAGCGGCCCGCGATCACGAAATAGAGGATGCCCGTGGCGACCAGGGCCAGCCCCACCGGGGTCACCGAGAACAGGGACCAGGTCTCCATCTGCTGCTCCGGCGGCAGCGTCCGGTTGGAGGTCAGCATCAGGTCGTTGAGCAGGATCAGCGGGCTGGAGCCGACCATGGTCATGGTGCCGCCGAGGATGGCGCAGAAGCCCATGGGCATCAGCAGGCGCGACATGGGCAGACCGGTGCGGGCCGAGATGCGGCTGACCACCGGCAGGAACAGCGCGGCGGCGCCCACGTTCTGCATGAAGCTGGAGATGACGGCGACGGTGCCGGAGATGATGGGGATGATGCGCGCCTCGGTGGTGCCGCCGACGCGCAGGATGAAGGCCGCCACCTGGGACATGATGCCGGTCTTGTCCAGTCCGGCGCCGATGATCATGACGGCGATGATGGAGATGACGGCGTTACTGGCGAAGCCGTCGAACAGGTGATTGACCGGCACCAGTCCCTGCTCCAGCCCCATCAGGGGTGCCAGAAGACTGGTGAGCCCCAGCAGGACCATGACGACGATCGCCGCCACGTCCACCCCCACGACCTCGAAGGCGAACAGGAAGATGGTCAGCAGAAGAAAGCCGGTGACCCAGGCGATCTCGATGGTAGGCACCACGCCGGCCAGGAACAGTCCGGCGACGATGAAGATCAGGGCTGCGATGTTCCGCGGCGTCAGTGCCTGTTTTGCGTCGGCCATTCTTCGTGCCTCTTCGGTTTGCAGGTAGGAGCCCAGCACGAGCAGGACCGGGTACTCTCGCCCGAGGTCGGGGCGTCGTCCTGCCGCCGCGCGGCCTTTAATGGTACTTCAAAATATTATCGAATGGTGTTTTTTTTGGGTGGAGTCGGGGTTGCAAGCTGGCGGGGATGCGGTCGACCTGCTAGTCTCAAATAGATAACAAAAAGCCGCGTAACCATGGCGTTAGCATGATCCACAGCTTCCTCCGACTCGCTTTAGCCGCATGCATCTGGACCTCGCTTTTCCTTTCGATTCCAACCGCGGCGCTTTCCGCGGAAAAGGTGCTGGTCGCCGAGGAGCTCGAGCGCCTCGCCCAGGAGCACGGATTCACCGTTCGCGGGCTGGAGCAGGCCGAAGAGATCTTCGGCCGGGCCGACGGCGAGAAGCTCTATCCCCGGCTGCGGCTCCTGCTCGAGAACTTCGATCACGTGATCGTCCAGAGTTCCGAGGGCGGCGTTGACCGCGTCATCGTGCTCGGCGAGAAGGTGCCCTTCGAGCCGACGCCCGCACCCGCACTCGCAGGGGCGCCCCCACCCGCGCCGGCGGCCGGGGAGGGCGGCGATATCATGGTTCAGACCCAGCGGCGCGGCACGCAGCACGTGGTGCAGGTAAGGCTGGAGGGGCCGGGCGGTGCGAAGGTCGAGCAAGCGCTGCACGTGGACACGGGTGCGGACCTCGTGGTCCTTCCGCAGTCCCTGATCCCCAAGCTGGGTATCGAGAAAGAGGGGCTCGTCGCGCGGGAGATGCAGACCGCCAACGGCATGGCCAAGGCGCTCGTCGGGAGCCTGCCGGTCCTGTGGCTGAGCGGGAACCCGGTCTCTGGTGTCGAGACCGCCTTCATCGAGGACAAGAAGCTTGGCGGAAAGGGCTTGCTCGGGATGAGTGTGCTCAAGCGCTACAAGCTGACCATCGACGACGAAGAGAACAGGATTACCCTGGGCAGCAAGGAAGAGGTCGGCGAGCCGGCTACGGCGCAGACCGAGGATACAGGGGCGGAGCCGCAGAAGGGGGAGGAAGCCGGCTCAGTGGAACCTGGTGAAAAAACGCCCTGAGCTGCGCGTAGACCGCAGAGTACTCTGAATTTAGCATTTGGGGCAGCTCGAAGTTCTTGTCGTGGGCTGACTCTCTGCCGGCACCAGGGTCGTGAGCGGCCGCCGAGCTCGCGTTAACTGCACCCTTGATAGCAGGAACGGGCCGGCCTAGTCTAACTCGCTATGACTCCAGACCCCTTCAAATCGACCGACGCGTTTCGCGGCACCTTCGTGGCCGGTCTCGAATGCCTGCTCGAAGACGAACGGGGCCTCGGTCCCTTCATTCTTGTCTTGGCCAATGCCATCTTCGATCCTCACATCCACGAGCAGCTGTCGCATGTGCTGGCGCGGCGTTACGGCGAGCTGGCCGAATTTTGTCGCTGTTCGTTCGCCGCCGGGAGTGAGCCCGACGAGCCCGAAGACGATCTATCGGTGTTCCTGCGGCTCATGGCGATCGGCTTCGATCGGATCGAGCAAGTACGCCGTCACGGGCTCCCGCCCTGGGAGATCCAGTTCAACCAGGTGCGCTCCCTGCGTCCGCGCCGCGCCGCTGGCTGGAGACCTGCGGGCATCCGGGCGCCCTTCGATCCGAAAGGTTTTCATTTCAACAAGCCCTTTTTGCGCAAGGAGACCCTTTGGAGCGGGCACCTGGCGGGCGTGGATCTGGACCTGCTGTTCAACAAGTTTCCCTTTGTGGACCTGCATGCCCTGCTGGTTCCCGAGCGGGAGAGCTGCGAGTCCCAGTATCTTACCCCCGAGCGCCATCGCCAGATCTGGGACCTGGCGGACGCTCTGGGGTCACCGCTTCCCGGTGTCGGCTTCGGTTACAACAGCTACGGTGCTTATGCATCCGTCAACCACCTGCATTTTCAGATGTTCTTGCGCGATATGCCATTGCCCCTCGCGCTGGAACGGTGGTGTCACAACGGTGGTCCCGATCCCTATCCGGCCTGTTGCGAGCGTTACCTGGATGCGGACGAGGCCTGGGAGCGGATTGCCGATTTTCACGGAATGCAGGTGAGCTATAACCTTCTCTATTTCCCCGGTAAAGTCTTCTGTTTGCCGCGCCGGCGACAGCAGACCTATACGCTGCCTCCCTGGTGCGGCGGTCAGGCATGGTACGAGTTGGCCGGCGGTGTGGTGGCCTGCAACGCAGACGATTTCGGATCCCTCGCGGCGGCGGATGTGGAGGCCGCCCTGGCGGCGACCGCCGAAGACGTCTGTGTGGGTTTTCGGTCTCAACCTGGGGTCTAAACCGGCCGGATGGCCTTCCCGTACGGCGGTGTATTTGACCAATATCCGCATATTCTGATATACATGCGCAGATTTTCCGTGTCGGGCGACGAGCGCTCGCCGTGACCGGTTCACAAACACAAACAAGCGGGAATGAACAACATGAAGACTTGGCTGATTTCGGTTTCGGTTGCGGCTGCTTTCATTTCCGGCGGTGTCCAAGCGGGCGGGAATGCTGGCGGTGTCCAGGCGGCTGGCGACGCTGCGGCTGGTGAGGCAAAGGCGGCGGTGTGTCTCGCCTGTCACGGCCCGAACGGAAACGCCCTGGTCCCGACTTGGCCCAAGCTCGCCGGTCAGCACCCCGAGTACATCTACAAGCAGCTAATGGACTTCAAGAGCGGAGCGCGCGTGAACGACCAGATGAGCCCCCAGGTCGCCGTCCTCGAAGAACCGGACTTCCGGAACCTCGCGGCCTACTATGGGGCGCAGCAACAGACTCCGGGCGCAGCCGATCCCACTCTTGCCGAGCTTGGCGAGCGTGTTTACCGTGGTGGAAACCCGGCCACCGGCGTAGCTGCCTGCACCGGCTGTCACGGTCCCGCGGGTATGGGGCAGGGGCCCGCCAAGTTCCCTCGGATCTCAGGCCAGCATGCCCAGTATCTGGACGCTACGCTGAAGGGCTTCCAAGCAAGTGCCCGAGCCAATGACCCGAACAACATGATGCGCGATGTGGCCGGGCGCATGAGCGACAAGGAGATCGCTGCGGTTTCCCAGTATCTGCAGGGGCTGACGCAATAGGGGATCGCTGACCCGCTCGGGGCCTGCTGCTTTTTCAGGCGCCGGCAACGCCGTTGGCGGGGTTGGTTCAGACTGTGGGGCCTAGCAAGACGCCCGTGCTCCGAAGGTTGGGAATCTTCCATCGGCTTTTAGGCTCGAGCTAGGCAAACGCAGAGGAGGGCGGCCGTTGCCGCCCATTCTCGTTCTGAGCCGGTGAAACCCTTATATTTGGTGGGTCTGCCGGTAAAGGCTCCCGAGCTAGCCGGCCATTGGGGGCGGCCTGCATTCGGGTTATGCTGATCGCATTTCGGTCCTGCGCGGACCTTTCCCATTCAGGCTTGAGGCTTCCCGGTTCCCATGCAGCAGCTGTCTCTGCTCAGCTACAACATTCAGGCGGGTATCTACACACGCCAATACAGCGAGTACGTGACCAAGAGCTGGAAGCACGTCCTGCCCCACCGCGAGCGTCTGCGCAACCTGAACCGGATTGCGTCCATGTTGCAAGAATTCGATTTGGTGGGCCTGCAGGAGGTGGATGCGGGCAGCCTGCGGAGCGGTTTCGTCGACCAGACCGAATACCTGGCCTATCACGCCCAGTTCCCCCATTGGTACAAGCAGGTCAACCGCAACCTGGGCCGGCTCGCACGGCACAGCAACGGCCTGTTGAGTCGGGTGCGCCCATCCCAGATCACCGAGTATAAGCTGCCTGGATTACCGGGGCGAGGTGCGGTGATGGTGGAGTTCGAGACCTCGGACGATTCCGTTCTCGCCATCTGCATCCTCCACTTGGCCCTCGGTTGGAGGGCGCGCCGCAGACAGCTCGACTACATTCGGGAGTTGGCGTACCGGTACCCCTACCTGGTTCTGATGGGGGATTTCAATTGCGACTGCAGATCCCGTGCGCTTAGGGATCTGGTAGCCCATGCCAGGCTGCAGGGGCTCGATTCCGAGCTCAAGACCTTTCCGAGCTGGCGCCCAAGGCGCAACCTGGATCATATTCTCGCCTCCGACAACCTGCACATCATCGAGACCCGGGTCATCGACTACCCGCTTTCGGACCATTTGCCCCTGAGCATGAAGGTCGCCCTGCCCGAGGGGGTCCATCTCCACTCCTAGTCCTGAACGTAAAAATGCCGCCACTCACCTGGGCTGGTGCATGCGAGCAGCCTCATCAATTCCGGGGTGGGGATTGCCTCGCCAGGGAATATCTCCTCGACCTGTACGAACAAGCGCCCGAATCCGGCCTTTGCCTTCCAGTCGACCGTCAAGAGAGAATTCGACCGGCCACAAGCGGCACACGAGACGGCCGACGGTCCGCCCTCCTCCCAGAGGGATATGGCGTTCTTCCAGTTCTGCATGGGGCTTCGGCAGCTAGGGCATCTGGGCGGGCGTGTGTTACGGCCGCTGGCGAATTCGGGCCGCTCGAAGGGACCCGAGACCAGGATGTGGCAGAAGGGACCGTCGTCGGTAGGTGACAGCTCGATTTGGACCGAGCACCCTGTGAAAGTGACGAGCTGCAGAAATCGCTCGCCCACCAAGAACGCTCCGGCGCGGCCCGGCAACGAGGCCCCGAGGAAGCCCTCCGCGGCCAGTGTGCGCTCCAGTGCCGCCCTATCGGGAAGCAGGTAAGGGTCGTGCGTGCATAGCAGGAGGCGACCGGTGTGGAGGGTCATGGGATGTAGGGGCTCGAACCTGTAAACGGCAGTTGAACCATGGCACTGATTCTAACAAGATCACGGCCCCGTCCTCTGTGGCCTTGTTCCCTCGCCCCTCAGCCCTCTCCCAACGGTATCAGGTGGATATGCTCTGCCAGCAGTGAAACCCGGCCGCGGTCGCCGATTCGCAGGTTCAGGCGCCGCGCAACGTGGGCGGGTAGGTTGAGAAACAGCAGGTGCTTATCCGGTCCATCCGCAAGGAAGCTGATGGTGCAGCTGTCGCCGAGCGCGAGAAGGTCCTGCACCCGGCCATCGATCGGGTTCTCCCGGTCCCCCGCCGACGGCCGGTCGGGGCGCTGCCACAGGACGGAAGCGGCGGGTATCATCCAATCCACCCGGGTCCCGGGGGGCGTTTTCAGTTCTGAGACCACCTCCAGCAGTCGTCCCTGCCATTGCAATAGCAACATCTGCGGGTGCTCCGGTGAAGGCCCGAGGACTATGCCCTGGAACAGGTTGCGTTGACCCACCAGCCGGGCAACGTCCCGGTTGCAGGGCCGGGCAATCAGCCCCGCCGGCGGTCCCGCCTGCAAGGTCCGGCCGCGTCCCAGGACCACCATCCGGTCCGCAAGCGCGGCGGCCTCTCCCAGGTCGTGGGTCACCAGCAGAATGGGCACCCGGATGTCCCGGTGCAGTCGCGCCAGCTCCTCCTGCAGCTTGCGCCGGGTCATTTGATCCACCGCCGAGAAGGGCTCGTCCAGCAGCAGAACCGAGGGGTCCCGGGCCAGTGCGCGG
>CAWDLA010000032.1:0-17835 GCA_963802975.1 uncultured Gammaproteobacteria bacterium | reverse complement strand
CATGTCGTATTGCTCATCCGTTTACGCTCGGAGCTGAAAGGGACCTCCGCGGACCTCGCCCAGCGCGCTCGCGTATCGCTGACGCTGATACCGGCCTTTTCCGCCAGCACCAGAAAGGCGCCTTCCGTCGGATCACCCCTGACTGTCCATTGGTCGAGCTCCCCGATCAGCTCCGAATCGTTGCAGAGAACACCGCCCTGCAGAAGAAGCTGCAGCATCTCGGTCATCGAGCGCCAGGTCGTTCGGCAAGCGCAGCTCCCCCTCGGGCACGTATCCCGCACCTGTGACCTCTATCGGTTTGGAACCGCAAAGAATCCGGCGAATCGTCATCTCACCGCGCGTGAGGGTGCCCGTCTTGTCGGTGCAGATCACCGTGGTGGAGCCCAGGGTCTCGACCGCCGGCATGCGCTTCACGCAGGGCGTTGCGCTTGGCCATCGAGTGCATGCCGATGGCAAGGGCACCGGTCACGATGGCGGCCAGGGCCTCGGGGACCGCAGCAACCGCCAGCGCCACCGCGAACATGGTCATGCCGAGCAGGAGATCCAGATCCAGGGTATCCGAGAGCATCCCGCGGATCAGACTGATCGCAACCACCAGGCCACAGACGGACAAGGCGATGATTGCAAGCCACCTGCCGATCTCGGAGGTCCGCTTTTCCAGCGGCGTTTCGGTCACCTCTACCGCTGCCACTTCCACCGCGATGCGGCCGAACTGGCTGCCCATGCCGGTGTCCGTCACCACACCCTTGCCGCGTCCGTAGGTAATGGTCGTTCCCCCGAAGAGCATGTTGGTTCGCTCCGGGATCGGCGTGTCATCCGCCAAGGCCGCCGTTTCCTTGGCCACCGGCTCGGACTCGCCGGTGAGCGGGGCCTCGTCGCAGCGCAGGGAGTGGGCTTCCAGTAGACGCATGTCGGCGGAGACCCGGTCGCCGGCCTCCAGCAGGATGATCTCCCCGGGCACCAGCTCCCGCGCGGCCACCACCACGGGTTCCTTGTCCCGGAGCACCCGGGCGGTCGGGGCGAGCATGCGTTTCAAGGCATCGACGGCGCGCCCCGCTCGATACTCCTGGAAGAAACCCAGTAGCGCCGAGAACAAGACGATGATAAGGATGACCACCGCGTCTATGATCTCACCGACTAGGGCGGAGAGCCCGGCAGCCCCCAGTAGGACGATGATCAAGACATTGCGGAACTGCCCGAGCAATAGAGCAAAGGGCGAGGCGGCTTGCGCCGACTCGAGCTCATTGTATCCGTGGGTCTCGAGCCGTCGCTGGACCTCCTCCCGCTCCAATCCGATCCGCCTATCGACATCGAGTCCCCGAAGTACCTCTCCGGTTTCCATGCCGTGCCACGGCGATCCCACCTTTGCCGGGCCGCTCTTTGGCTCATGCGGCTGTTTAGCTGAGGATTCCACGGTTTGTCGCTTGTACTGCCTTCGCCACCTCTACGGCAGGTCGAATTCTTCCCCTGTTTGCCGGCACGGTAGGCCCATTAATCTACTTTATCAAAATAAGCTCAGCATGCCCGAAAACCCTGTGGTTCACAATGTTCGCCAGGACGCGTCCCGCCCTTCGGCTTTCAGCTCTTGCGCCTTGGCCGTTACGGCCAGTGTGGCGGAGGGTTTTATGCGCCTTAAGCGATGGGCGACGATGGACATGGGTACGGACCTACGGCGCCGAATCGGCAGAGCGCGACACCTCATGTCCGGCTCACTGCGGCGACGGGCCTGCGGAGGGCGCAGAAGCAGGCTCGGGGGGCGCAAACCGATCTCGCCCGAGTCCCATCCCCGGGGAATCGGGGAGGGCCTGCATGGCGGGAAGCTCGGGCAGTGGTGGCAGCGGCGGCGGCTCCGGTATCGGCGCTATGGGTGGCCACTCGGGCTCGGGCGGGCGCACGTAGTAAGGAAAGTCCGGATTGAGCCGGTCGCCCTTCGCCAGCTTCTCAGCCTGCGGGCGCAGGCGAGAAGAGTAATCGAGCACCGCCCATTCCCCGCGCCGGGAAAAGCCCTCGATGTGCCTCACCATCTTCGGATCGGCGTTTGCACGCCTGTTGGCCCGAATCAGGTCGAATTCGCGCACAAGGTAATTGAAATGCTGGCCGGCAATAGCCGGTATGTGCTCCTGGGAATTGCCTTCGCCCTGCTTGCCGTGGCACTCGACGCAGTTGTCGTCGTAGAGCCGCTGTCCGAGCTCTAGGTCAGATCCGGGGCCAACACCGTTGTAAGGGGTCATGGGCAGTTGGGCGACGTAGGCGGCCACATCGGCGATCTCCTGCACACCGCCCAAGGTGTGCGGTATGGAAAAGGGATACATCAAGGGGTTGCTGCGGTTGCGCGCCCGGATGTCCGCCAGCTGCTTGATGATGACGGTACGAAGCTGTCCGGCGATCTGGGGATAGCTGCCATCCGGGGTGCCCCAACCCTCGGGTTTGTGACAGACGGCGCAGGTCAGAAAGACCGTGCGCCCGTTCTCGGGGTCGGGCTCCAGGGTCATGACCTTATCGTACTCTGCCCAGGCGATCTGCGCCGGCGTCCCGGCGTATAAGGGACTTGCCGGCACACCGGCCAGGGCCAGGACAGTGAGGGACATCAAGCGCGGTGTTTTCATGATCACCTCATGGTCAGGGGTTGAGAAATCCGCGCCCTCCGCTTTCGAAGGACACGGGTATTGCAAGGGATCAATCAGCCGAGGAGCCTCGAAACCCCATTAGGCTCCTCTTTCAGCTCGTTCAGCGTGAAGTCCATGCTTTCACGGGAGAAGTCATCGATCTCCAAGTCCTTGACGACCTCGTGCTTGCCCGGGGTGCAGGTGCATGGGAGCCCGTAAATCATACCCTAGGGAATCCCGTACGAGCCATCCGAGCACACACCCATGGTGACCCACTTGCCGTCGCTACCCAGCATCTCGCCGGAGGCGATGCGGAACAAGAGCGCATAACCGATCTGGCCGGCTGCACCTGTGACTGCGACTCTGACAGGGGTTTTTGTCACGGCGGAATACTCCTGGCTTGGTAGTGGGTGGTTGTTAGGCACAGGACCCTTGCGGCAAGGGCCTGCGTGCCTTGGTTGTCTTTCGCGGACTGATAAGGTCTTTAAGCCGGCGATGAACAGGGAAATCATGAAACGCCTGCGTTCGCCTCAGAAATAACGCAAATAGACGTAGACCGTACTGACCAGGATCGACATCAGCATCAACGGAAAGGCCATCAGCATGAAACGCAGGAAACGGATGGGCTGGCCGGAGCGCTCGGCGAAGCCGGCCACGATGAGGTTGGCGCTCGCCCCCACCAGGCTGCCGTTCCCGCCGAGACAGGCGCCGAGGGCCAGGGACCACCAGATGGGCATCAGCTGATCGGCGCCCCCGAAGGTCGGCTCCATGCTCTCGATCAAGGGGATCATGGTGGCGACGAAGGGGATGTTGTCCACGACGGCGGACGCGACCGCGGATACCCACAGGATGGAGATGGCCGTTACCGCCCGGTCGCCCCCGGTCAGCTCCATCACCTTGTGGGCGAGCATCTCCAGCAGCCCCGTGGTCTCCACTCCGTAGACCACGATGAACAGCCCGATGAAGAAGAAGATGGTGATCCACTCCACCTCGCAGAACGCCCTGTGCACCGCATCGGACTGTTTCTCGGAATCGCGCGGGAGGTTGTCCAGGATCAACAGCAGCGCCGCACCCGACATGGCGACGGTGGCCGGCTGCAGACCCATATCGTGGCCGAGGACGAAACCGGTCAGGACCAGCGCCAGCACGAACAGGGATTGCTTCAGCAGCCGCGGGTCTGTGATGGCGTCCCGCTCCTGGTAGTTCAGCACCTTCCGGCGGCTCTCCGGCGTGGCATGCAGACCCCGTCCCCAGATGAGGTAGATGGGAATCAGGGTCAGCGGCAGGATGACCAGGGTGATGGGCATCAGATTGAACAGGAAGTCGTTGAAGGACAGTCCCACCGCCGATCCGATCATGATGTTGGGCGGATCGCCGATCAGGGTCGCCGTACCCCCGATATTGGACGCGAAGATCTCCGCGAACAGGTAGGGAAAGGGGTCGATCTTGAGCTCGCCGGTCATCAGCAGGGTGACCGGGACGATCAGCAGCACGGTAGTCACGTTGTCCAACAGGGCGGACAGGACCGCGGTGACCACCACCAGCATGACCAGCATGCCCCAGGGGTCTGCATTCACCCGCTTGACCGACCAGATGGCGAGAAACTGGAAGACACCCGAATTCTTGGCGATGCCGACGATGACCATCATCCCGGTCAACAGCCCCAGGGTGTTGAAGTCCACGCCCTCGAAGGCGGCCCGCTGGGTCAGAACGCCCCCCAGGATCATCAGGCAGGCGGCACTCCATGACGCTTGCCGCTGTGTCGCTGTCGTTCGTCTTCTTCATCTCGCTCGAAACCCATCAACTAACCGAGTACGCAGGGACAGTTTACTCCCGAGCACTTAGGAGGCCGCCAGCGGCTGGTCCAGTTACCGGCCGCCGGCGGCGGGGAGACCTGATCGACTCGGTGCGCGGCACTGCGCGCCGTCTCGCGGTCGATGTTCACGATCTTGTAGTATTCCTCCTTACTGAAATCCAGGCCGGTCCAGTCCAGGGCATCGTAAGGCGGCACCCAGCCCAAGGGGCTCTCGATGGCCCCGGCGCCTCCCCGGCAGCGCTCGACGATCCACTCCAGCGCCCGCATGTTCTCACCGAAGCCCGGCCAGATGAACTTGTCGTCGATGCTCGGTGCGCAAGGCCAGGGGACGTCCGCCTCGCCCGGCTCCAGCGGGGCGCCCACCGAATGCATGCAGGGCACGAACGCGCCGTTCTCGCCGAGTACGTCCAGGGCACCCTGTCCCATGCGCGTCATGATGCGCTGGTTGGTCACCACGTAGGCCGAATCCGAGATCTCAATGCCGATGTGCGCGATGTCCGAGCCCAGTGGACCCATGCTGAAGGGAATGACGTACATGGTCCGTCCATGCATGCAGCCCGTGAACTTATCCTTGAGAGCGGCCCGCATCTCTGCAGGCTCCATCCAGTTGTTGGTGGGACCGGCATCCTCTTCCTTGTTGGAGCAGATGAAGGTGCGGTTCTCGACGCGCGCCACGTCGCTGGGGTGGGAGCGGGCGAGAAAGCAGTTCGTCCGCTTCTCCGGATTCAGGCGAGTGTATACGCCGGCTTCGACCAGCTCGTTGCACAGTCGGTCGTACTCCTCCTGCGATCCGTCGCACCAGTAGACGCGATCGGGCTCGCAGAGCGCGGCCATTTCGTCAACCCATGTCAGCAGCTTTTGGTTCTTGGTGCGGGTTGCACCATCGTGGGTTACTGTCATTTCGAACGTCTCCTCCAAATTTCTCAAGGGGCGGATCATCTGAATCCGCGGAAAGTTTGGAACGGCAGATCGCAGGGTGGTGGCTGGCGATCATCCAAAATACCCGGGCAAACTGCGGGCCCATCCGCAGCAAACGTAAACGATGTTTGCAATGGCCTTTTCCCCGGTTCCAGACAGCTACTCAAGAAAAATTTTTTGAGAAGAGAAAAGTTCGCTTATTCGACGAAAACCACTCGGAAAAAGCGAATGATTAGGGTGGCGGACAGGCGGGGTGCGACCGAAGCTCGATCTGCTTATTTTCCGCTGCCGAAGATCAGGTTGCGGGCCTGCGCACTGATGGCGACTACGGCAGGGTGCCTGAGCCGGCGCTCGGCGGAGATCGCATAATAGCGAAACCTCAATTGTTCCGAGCGGCCGACGATTTCGACCCGGTGCTGGCCGACCACCTCGCGCTCAATCGCCGTCGGCGCGAAGAAGACGCCGGCGCCCGCCTGCCCGAAGGTCTTCATCAGGGCGCTGTCGTCGAATTCCCCAACCACCAGCGGACGGACATCCTTGCGATCGAGCCAGGCATCGAGCTCGAGACGCATGGCGGAGCTTCTTGTCGGCAACAGCAGCGGCATCCCGCTCAATGCGTCGGGGAAGTTTCCCCTGCAGCTTTCCGCCAGGGCCTTTGTGGCGAAAAAGGTGGCTCCACACTCGCCCAGCAGATGGTTGAACAGACGCAGGTTCAGGCCGGGAGAGACCGGAGAGTCGGCGAGCACCAGATCGAGCTTGTGAACGGCAAGGTTTGCCAGCAGGCTCTCGAGATTATCCTGCGTACAAACCATTCGCACGGGCTCGGGTAGTCTGAGGGCCGGATCCAGAACCTGGTAGGCGATCAGCTTGGGCACCATTTCGGCGATGCCCACCAGGGACGACGAGACCGGGCCGCCGGGGCTCCGCTTCACCCTGTCTTCGAGCTCGGTTCCAAGCTGAAAGATTTCGTCCGCATAACTCAGGATGGCATGACCATCCTCGGTCAGCACCAGGTTTCGCCCCAGCTTGGCGAACAGCTTTGCCCCCAGCGCTTTCTCCAACAGCCCCAACTGTCCGCTGATGGTCTGAGGCGTCAAATGCAGCAGCTCGCTGGCGCGCGCGATGCTGCCTTCCCTGGCGACCATCCAGAAATAGCGTAGATGTTTGTAATTGAGGTGGCTCATCGCCGGCTTTTGCTGCCGATATTTTCGAAGTGTTTTTGATGAAAATACGATTTTACCTGGATTGATGAGCGGTTTACCCTAACCTTGCGCTTATTGGTTTAAGCATCCGATCCCGGACTTAGGGATTTCCGGCGGCCGCGGATCGCAGCGTCCAGAGATGGTGCGACGGGCCGAACAGAGACACCCAACGCCGACTACGTCTCTGCGCCTGCCCGGCGTCTGCGCGTCGCTACTCGGCACCGTCGATCCGGATCCCGGTGAGGAGGCCAACGCCTAGCTCAATGCGTTGATCCTGGACCTGGCAACCTCCCTGGCGCAACGCGAGGGAAGCAAATTGCACATAGTCCACGCCTGGCGCATGCCGTACGAGTCGGCACTGCGTAGCGGGCGCACGTACCTGCCGCAATTCGAGGTCGACCGTAGCGCGCATTTGCCCCTGTTGCTGGACGATTCGTAAGAGACCCCGGCCGGAGGACCGAGACCCCGGAAGTGACTTATGAACGACGACAAGAACGTTTCCGACTCCAAACTCCCTTGGCATACCCTGGAAGCCCTGTCGGTATTGGAGGGCCTGCACAGCGGCACCGAGGGACTGGAAGAGGAGGAGGCCAACCGGCGCCTGGCCGAGCACGGCCCCAACCGCATTCCGCCACCGAAGCGCCGCCCGCCCCTGATGCGCCTGCTGGCGCAGTTCCACAACGTACTGATCTACGTGCTGCTCGGCGCCGGGCTGGTCACCGCCCTGCTCGAGCACCTGGTGGATGCCGGCGTCATCATCGGCGTGGTGGTCATCAACGGGCTCATCGGATTCATCCAGGAAGGCAAGGCCGAGAAGGCCATCGACGCGGTGCGCAACATGCTCTCGCCCAGGCCACCGTGATCCGTGCCGGTCGTCGCTACCAGCTTCCCGCCGAGTCACTGGTGCCGGGCGACGTGGTATTCGTCCAGTCCGGCGACCGGGTGCCGGCCGACCTGCGGCTGTTCCGCCTCAAGGAGCTGCGCATCGACGAGGCCATGCTGACCGGCGAGTCGGTGCCGGTGGAAAAGACAGTCGAGCCGGCCCGGGAGGATGCGCCGCTGGGCGACCGGCGCTGCCTGGCCTTCTCCGGCACCCTGGTCACCTACGGCCAGGGCACCGGCGTGGTGGTGGAGACCGGGCCGCGCACCGAGATCGGGCGCATCAGCGCCATGCTGGCCCAGGTGCACACCCTGACCACGCCGCTGATGCGCCAGCTCGCCTCCTTCGCCCGCTGGCTGACCGGGGCCATCCTGATCATTGCCGTGGCCACCATGGCCTTCGGCACCCTGGTGCGCGACTATCCCCTGGGCGAGATGTTCCTGGCCGCGGTGGGTCTGGCGGTGGCGGCCATCCCGGAAGGACTGCCGGCCGTCATCACCATCGCGCTGGCCATCGGCGTGCAGCGCATGGCCCGGCGCAACGCCATCATCCGCCGGCTGCCCGCGGTGGAGACCCTCGGCTCGGTCTCGGTGATCTGCTCGGACAAGACCGGCACCCTGACCCGCAACGAGATGACGGTGCAGACGCGTGATCACCGCCAACGGCCCGGTGCAGGTCAGCGGCGTCGGCTACGACCCGCACGGCGGCTTCAGCGTGGACGGTCAGGACCTGCTGTCGGACACACGCCCCGAGCTCAAGGAGCTGTGCCGGGCCGGCCTGCTGTGCAACGACGCATCCCTGGCGGAGAACGAACAGCGCCTGGCGCATCGAGGGCGATCCCACCGAGGGCGCCCTGGTCGTGCTCGGCATCAAGGCGGGCCTGGATCCGGATGCGCTGGCACGGGCCCTGCCCCGCGACGACCTGATTCCGTTCGAATCCGAGCATCGCTTCATGGCCACCCTGCACCACGACCATGAGGGCAACGGGTATCATCTACGTCAAGGGCGCCTACGAGGCGGTGCTGCAGCGCTGCCTGTGGCAGCGTCGCGGAACCGAAGACCAGCCCCTGGACCGCGACCGCTGGCTGGCGCAGCCAGGAGGCAGGTGGCGGCCCTGGGGCAGCGCACCCTGGCCCTGGCCGTGAAGCCGCGCCGAGCCGGGACAGCGCGCGCTGCGCTTCGAGGACGTCGAAACGGGTCTGGTGCTGCTGGGTCTGGTCGGCATCATCGACCCGCCGCGGGAGGAGGCGATCGCCGCCGTCGCCCAATGCCGCGCCGCCGGCATCCGGGTCAAGATGATCACCGGCGACCATGCCGGCACCGCCGCCGCCATCGCCGCCCAGATGGGCCTCGCCGAACACCGCCGAGCGCTCACCGGCGTCGAGCTGGAGCAGATGAGCGAGGCGGCGCTGCGCGACGTGGTGGAGGACGTGGACGTGTTCGCCCGCGCCAGCCCGGAGCACAAGCTGCGCCTGGTCCAGGCCCTGCAGGCCCGCGGCCAGGTGGTGGCCATGACCGGCGACGGCGTCAACGACGCGCCGGCGCTGAAGCGCGCCGATGTCGGCGTGGCCATGGGCATCAAGGGCACCGAGGCGGCCAAGGAGGCCGCCGAGATGGTGCTGGCGGACGACAACTTCGCCTCCATCGCCCACGCGGTGGAGGAAGGCCGCACCGTCTACGACAACATCAAGAAGTCGATCCTGTTCATCCTGCCCACCAACGGCGGCGAGGCGCTCACCATCCTGGCGGCCATCGCCCTGGGCACGATGCTGCCGGTCACCGCCGCCCAGATCCTGTGGGTGAACATGATCACCGCCGTGACCCTGGCCCTGGCGCTGGTCTTCGAGCCGGCCGAGTCCGACGTGATGCGCCGCAAGCCCCGCGACGTCCACGCGCCCATGCTGTCCGGCTTCATGACCTGGCGCATCCTGTTCGTGTCGGTGCTGATGGTGATCGGCACCTTCGGCCTGTTTCTGTGGGAGCGGCTGCAGGGCACCGACATCGAGACGGCGCGCACCGTGGCGGTCAACACCCTGGTGATCGCCGAGGTCTTCTACCTGTTCAACACCCGCTATCCTGACCGCCCCGGTGCTCAACCGCGACGGGCTGCTGGGCAACCGCTATGTGCTGATCGCGGTCGGGTCGGTCATTCTCTTTCAGCTGCTGTTCACCTACCTCCCGCTGATGCAGCACTTCTTCGGCACCGCACCCATCGACGCGGACGCCTGGCTGCGGATACTCGGGGTGGGAACCTTGGTGTTTGTCGCCGTCGAGGTGGAGAAGGCCCTGGTGCGGAGGCATCGCAGAGGCTGAGCAACGAAGTGGACACCTGCTGCGCGTAGCACCGGCCCATGCCTTGACCGAGCCTTGCTCCAACATGAAGTGAGTCTGGAGAGGAGAGCCGATTCCAAGGTGAACTGAGTCTGAAGGGATGGTCACTGGTCATGATGGTCACCCATTGGTGACCTGGATGAGCGACAAGAAGATCCGAGCTCTGGACGATGCGCTTGCGCTCCCGGCCGGTTGCGTCGCGCGATGCGATGCCCTGATACTTCCCTTCTTTGCGGACACGCGATTTCGTCGCTCGGCGGAAATGCACCGAGTGGTCAATCTGTTACGCGTGAGAAGCGCGGGCAGAGACGCGTGAGCTTGCCGACATGCCCTCGCTGAACGCCAATCGGCCACTGGAGGTTATCAATGCCCTTGCCCAAGCTTCGCCTCGGTTTGCAGATCGTCCTTCTGTCGCTGTGCGCTGCCGCGGGAGCAGGCGAGCAGGACCCCTTGACCTACGATCGTATCTCCTTGTCTGCGTCCGCGCAGTCGGAGGTGGAGGCTGATTTGCTGGTGGCGGTGCTCGCCGCCCAGCGGGAGGGGACGGACGCCGCACAGCTTGCCGGAGAGGTCAATACGGTGGTGGACCGGGCCTTGAGTCAGGCAGAGAAGGAGACGGGGATCGAGTCAGAGACCCTCGGGTACACGACCAGCCCCCTATACACCAAGGGTACCCTGACCGGATGGCGCGTGCGTCAGGCCATTCGGCTGCGCTCGCGGGATGCCGCCGCATTGAGCGGACTCGTCGGACGCCTGCAGGAGCGGCTGCTGCTTCAGTCCATCGGCTACCAGGTCTCGGACGGACGGCGTAAAGAGGCCGAAGATGCGCTGATTCGCGTCGGCATCGACGCCTTCAACGAGCGCGCGCAGCTCATCGCAGAGCAGATGGGGCAGCGTAGGCAGCGGCTGGTGGAGATGCGGGTCCAGACCCGCGGTGACCGCCCCGCGCCTGTCTTCGGGACCATGGCCGCCATGCCGGGCGCAGACGCGGCACCTGCACCGCCGCGCATCGAGGCGGGGAAGCAGGTCATTCGGGTAGAGGTTTCCGGAGTCATCGAGCTGCAGGTGCAGTAGACTCGATGCTCTATCTCGCCCGCGCAATCTCCGCCGCTGCGCACTTGCAAGGGGAACGGACGCCTTGCAAGTGCTTACCAACAATTGGTGCCAGCGCCGGTCTGACTTCTGGTTCCGTCCTCTGTCACCGTCAGATTTCCGCAATCTGTGTCGGTGAAGCCTGCAGGGGCGGCCTGGAGCGTGTAGCTGCTGGCGTCGCTCGCGGTTGCGCTGATTACATAGTAGCCATTTTCCGATGAGTGGGTATCGCCACCCGTAACGTCGTCGTACGCTTTGCAGCGCAGGGTTCCACCGGCAGCGGCGTTGTAAGCACCGTACAACGCCTTGCATTTCTCAAGGTTCTGCGCCCATTTGATCAGCTCCGCCTTTCCTTCCGCCCTCTTCGATTTGACGATCTGACCCTGAAATCCCGCGTAGGCGATGCTCGCAAGGATTGCGACGACTGCGACCGCGATCAAGATCTCGATCAGCGTAAACCCCCCCGAGGTGCCGGCTCTCATCGCTAGAGACCTCCGGGGGCCTGGCTGCCCCCGGGGGCGGAGCCGACCTCCGAACCACCGGAGGGTATCAGGACCCTGGTTAGATGCCGATATCCCTTGTCGTCGACGAGAAAATCAAAGAGGATCTGCCGTCCCACGAACAGGTCCGACGGTGATCCCGTTCGTCCGTCCGCGTGCTCGATCGGTATTGCCGGAGGCACCGAGTAGCTCCTATCGTCAATTACGACGACCGACCCGGGTCCGTGCACGACGGCGATGGTGCCTGAGTGCTCTGGCTGCGCAGGCCCGGTGGTTGCGCCGATTCCGGGTAGGGCGAGGAGCAGGAGTAGGTAGAGACGATTGATCATGATGATTCCAAACGGTTTGATCTGCCGGTCAGTTGTTATAGAGCTGCTGCCAGGACATGCGCCCGGTGTCGAGCGATTCGAGCTCGACGACGGCGCGTGTCTGCACGCCTCCGCCCTCGCTGCCGCCCGTGAACTGGGTGTTGTCCCTGAAGGTCGAGCCCGTGGGGATACCCCCTGAGAACCTGACTCTGCCCGCGATCTCTGTCCGTGGGTCGGTCGGATCCGACGGGCTGCTCTCAGCGACCACGTCGCTTGGGTCTACCACCGCATCGCCGTTGACGTCGAAGACCGGGCTGTCGGGGCGGCCCCCGTTCTCCATTGCCAGGGCGTAGAGAAATCCTGATCCACCTCCCTCGCAGGGGTTCGTGATGCTGCTCAGCGGTATGAGCGAGTTAAAAAAGACAATGCCCCCGCGCAGGGTCGCGTCCGTGACCACGCGCTCGCCTGAATCAGGCAGGTTCAGGTACCAGCCGAACTTTGTCGTCCAATCGACGGCGAGGTCGGTCACCACCGAGTTGTCCGCGAAATCGGCTTCGAAGGTCTGCTGTTGCAGGTTGGCCGTGGTCAATCCGAAATCACCCCGGTCCCAGACTCCGTAGAAGGCCTGGGTCGTCGTGGTGGACTTGTCGGCCTCGGTCAGGTATTGGCCGGTGCCCAAATAGACCATGATGTTGGGCTGGTTATCATCGCTCGTCCCGTCTGAGATGTCACCCTGGCTCGGGTGCTTGGCTATCTGGGGCTTTACGGTGATGGGCTGGGTGCTGCCGGCCTGGAAAAGCGGTGTTCCGGACCCTGCCACAACCCAGTTGTTGACCGTCGTGTCGGACAGATCGAAAACCCAGAGGTTGCCGAGCAGGTCTCCAGCGTACACACGGTCTATCGTGCCGTTGCCGTCGAGATCGGCGACGGCTGGGGACGAGAGCCCGTTGCGCTCGGTGGGCGATGCGATCGGCACCTCGATCTTGACATAGTCGTCCGACGCCTCGTCCCAGGTGCCGTCGAGCCCTTCTTTTAGAAAGATGATGAACAGGTGGGCATTGAGATTCGCGCCTGTATCGTTGTAGCCGCTGCCCACGATTGCCGCCCATTCGCCGTTGTTCATCATGGCGATGACGGGTTGGCTCAGGGTGTACCCGAGTTCTGCGTCCATGGCGCTCGTGAACTCCCACATCACCGTATTGGCGGCGTTGGTCGTGGAGATAGTGGGAGTAAAGAGGGCGGGATCAGTGATGTCCAGGGCATAGAGACCCCGTCCCCCGGCGCCCAGTCCGCCGACGGCCACCGTCCGCCAGTCGTCGTCGGCCCCCAGGGCGGTGGTGGGGATGTAGACGTCGCTGATGGCGGGGGTCCGGTCCACGTAGAAGCGGTGTGCATAGCTTGTATCGGTCAGGTAATGGAGCCCCTCGGTCGGCGCGGTCGAAAACAGGACCGAGGGAATGTAGGCGAAGAGCTCCTCGCCGTCGCTCACGCGAAAACCATGCAGCATGCCGTCGTTGGCGCCCACGTAGACCACAGGGGTACGGCCTGAGTTGCTGTTTCGGAACTCGGCGTAGGTCTCTCCGCTCGCCGTCGGGAAGAAGGTGTTTCCGGTGGAAGGCCAGCTCAGGGCCGGCGCGCCCACGACCACGGGGCCGGAGCTGACGATGTCGCCCAAGCGGCTGCCGCGCTGTCGCAGCACCAGGTCGTCGTTTGCGGGGTCGCCTTCGAAGTCGACACCCGACGGGCAGCCCGGATCGACGTCCGCGTCCTCGCAGCTGCGGTCCCCGCGCAGAAAGGCCAGACGCAGTTGGCCGAGCGTTTCCTCAACGGCGGTGCAGGTGGTGGTCGTCTCGCACAGGTCGCTTTGCTGGGCTGCCGTCAGGTTCGCCCATTCGAACGTGACGCCGTCGGTCGCGTCCCGTGTCAGGATAACCCGCTGTGTCGGGTTCGTTAAGGTGTCGTCGTCGAGTATCTCCGCCGCACTCCATTCCGGCGTCTCTTCCAGGGTGCCATCCGGGTTGACCTTGAACGCCTTGAGATCTCCGGACCAGTCGGTCGTGTCGAGCTCGGTTTGGAAGATCAAGCTGTCCGTGGTCAGGCGGGGGGTGTTGAAGCCGGCTCCGGCCGAGGTGGTCTTCCCGCGTTCTGCGATGGTGGAGGTCGCCTTCGTGAGGGCCTCGCCGACCGAGGCCGGATCCCTTGCGGAGAGAAACTCGCCGCGGCCGTTCCATGCGGCATGGCGCATGTCGTCGATCGTCGTCGGCTCGTTCGGAGCAGACCGGCGGCCAGTAATTGAAGGAGGCCGTATCGGTCCGGCTCGGCGGGTCTTGGCTCAGGGTGCCGTCCACGCCGAAGGCGACCGTGAAGGTCACCAGGTGTTGCCGGTCGTTCTCGTCGGCATCGGAGGTCGGGACCTCGTCGTTCAGCCCCGGGGCGAGGTCCTGCTCGTAGTAGTGCATGGCGATGTCCGCGAGCGTGTCCTGCGTGATCGGGGGAAGTAAAGGATTGAGCTGCACAACGAGGGCTCGCTCCCGTCGTCGTGGGTGAAGCGGTCGAAGTCGGAGCTGGTGCCGCTCACGTTGGCCAGCAGGCCGTCATGGTCGGCGTCGCCGTGGGATGCCAGCGTCTGGCCGGCGTTGTCGATGACCGGGTTTCCGACGTTGTCGGTCGGCCAGTACCCGTTCCAGAAACTGTCCGAGAACAGAATGACGAAGTTCTGCTGGCACTGCCCTCCCTGCTCGGGCGGGAGTATGGGGCTCTCCTCCGTGCTGTCGAGGTACTCGTGGTGGAGGTCCGGCGTGTTCTTGTCGAAGTAGTGACCCGCCTCGTCGAGGGCCCGGCGTAGCGGGGTAGTCGGAACCAGCGGGCTCAATGCCGAACAGGCGCTCCAGCAGGCACTCCTTGTGGGTCAGTGTCCCTCCGCAGTCGCTTCCCCCCGGTGGTATCGCTGAGGTCGCGGACCGGGGTCGCGGCGTTACCCTCGTTATTCAGGGTCGCCAGCCCCACCCTCTGGTCGGCGTCGAAGACGACCTCGGAGACCGCCCGCTTTTGCACCAGATCGCCGTTGCGGTAATAGCTGTACCAATTGGCGAAGTTCGTCGCCGGGTCCACTCCGCTCGGGGCCGTCGCGCCGGTCGCTGTCACGCAGCCGGAAATACCTGCGCAGACCGCCGGTGTGACCACATCCGTGCCTTCGGTCAGTGTTCCGCCGTCGGGGTTGAAGGGCCGCGGGCATTCCCCCAAGTCATAGTCGCCGTCGCCGTTGTCCGTCCACTCGAAGTAGACGAGGTCGCTGATGTCCTGTGTGCAGGTCGAGGCGTCGTAGGGATCGGTGCAGGCGCTCGCCAAGTCCCGGTTTCCATAGACGGCATTCGCGTCGTCCATACCCGCCCAGGGGGTGTAGGTGACCGTCGGGTTGTATGCCAGGACATTGTATCCCGCACATAGCGCAAGCGTGCTCTCGTCGTTGTTGGCGGGGTCTGGGATGATGATGGGTGGGACGCCCGAATGTAAATTACCGTGAGCGGTTCGGGCCCCCGCCGACTTGATGACCTCGTTGCGCATGCTGAGGGAATCGTCCAGCACGAAAAAGATGTTGGGCTTGACGCTGACGGAGACGAACAGGGGGACCTGGGCCAGGGTGCCGGGGGCGGCCCGGGCGGCGGCGGGAATACCCGCCGCAATGACCAATGCCGCGGCCGGAAGCAGGCGCCTGCCGGTGAGATGGCTCTTTGCGAACATTGATGTGGCTCCTCTCGGTATGGATAGACGTATAGAGTCTTCTTCCGCGTCATGGGCGGAAACAGGCGAAGTGGGTCTGCAGCAGGCTGGTGGACGTTGCATCCCTGCTGGTGCCCCACCCGGTGATACGAAATACAGACATCGCCTGACACTGCGGGACGGGACAGGCCGGGTCGAGACACCGCCGCCAGGTGCTGGCGTTCGTATCGACGCATTGGTCGCCCACGTGCTTGATCAGGTAGCGTGGTTGCTTGCCGCTTGGCATCTCGGGGTAATCGTTGGACGCGTAGGTGAGGAAGTCGGAGCCCGTCGTCCAAGCGTGGGTGAGATAATCCGGCTCGACCGCGAATTCGCCGTAGGTACCCGCTGCACCGGTCGTTGGTGCGACGGTCAGATCGCACAGGGCCGTGTCGAGATCGGCGGCAATGGCGCTCTCCGCGTCCCGCAGCGCCGCCTCGGAGGCCTGGAAGGCGATGGCGGCCTCCCGTGAGCCGCCGACCATCAGGTTCTCCAGGCGGGTGATGTTCATCATGGTCACGCCCAGCACGGACATGACCGCGAGGAGGACGAGTCCCGCGACAAGCGCGAAGCCCCTCTTCTGCCTTTCTGGCGTCGATTGGACCGGTTTGTGGTTCATCGTGGATCCGGCCCTGCCTAGTGCAGCCTGTTGCGGAGCTTGACCGTGGTGGTCATCAGCTGGCAGATCTGACCGTCCGGGCAGGTGTCCGAGGTGCCGTTTACGTCGAAGCTCTGGGCGCTGTCCGCGGTAACTTTGCCTTCCGAAGAGTCGAGCCAGGAGCTGAGCAGCAGGGCGACGCGCATACTCACAACATCCTCCCAACCTGCTGCCGTCAGACTGGTGGCCGATACGTAGCGGTTTGCGGTGCCGTCGCCGTTGGTGTCCTCGCCGTAGGTGATCTGCAGATTCTCCACCCCCTCGATCAGCTCGTCGCCGTTGCCGGCGGTGTTCTGCGCCCGGTAGAGGGAGGGGGCGACGCCGTTGGTTCCCGTGGCCACGTGGTACCTGATGACCCGCAGGGGATACAGGGTGGCGTTGGTGCGATACTCCTTTGTCAGCACCGCACCGGTGGTGTTGCCCGGCGTGTCGGTCGGTGCCGCGTCGGCGAAAACGCACGTCGGTTTGGTTTCCGGCGGGGGTGAGGCTGGTGACCTGGAAGATATCGGTCTCCACGCAGTCGGAGATCAGCATCATGTCCGCGACGCTGTTGGTGACGCAGTTGGAGGAGCCGCAGATTACCTCTTCCACGGTTGTCTTGGCCCCGTCCACGATCACCGGATTGCCCGCGCCTCCTTCCCGGTGCCCCTGCACGACAAACCCTGGTCCGAGCGCAGCGCGCATGGTGATCTCATCGGGATCTCCGGCCGTTCCGCTTGCGCTATCCACCCCTTCCAGGGCGACATCAAAGTCATGCAAATCGGTGTTATAGTCACTGCTGACGGTGTCGACGTGGCTGGTGGTGCTCGCCCCCTGCTTGCACCCGAAGTTGCCGCGCCATACGCAGGTCGCTCGCCATGGTCGCCAGGGCGAAGCGGCCGTTCTCTTGGATCCGGGAAAGGGCCTCGTTGAAGCGGTAGCTGGTCTTGTTGGCCACGAACAGCTGCACCATGCCGGCGGTGAGAAAAAGGCCGATTGCGATGGCGATCAGGATCTCCACCAGGGTGAAGCCCGGTTGCGGGTATCGGCGGATCACGGCTCCACCCACATGGTCAGGCAGGTCAGGTCGGTTTGCGGATTCGGAATGTCCGGACAGGAGGCGACATTGGCACCCGTGCCCTCGTCGTCCCACATCAGGCGGATCGCGAAGCGCCCGGAATTGGCGGGTGTCTCGGTGACCGTACCGATGCCGCCGGCCATCCCGGTTCCCCCTGGAAGCTCCCGCAGCAGCAGCCCCCACTGGTTGATGTCGTAAGTTACGATTTGCTGTGGGGTGCAGCTGTTGCCGGTCCCGCAGGTGGGGGGAGAGGTCGGCAGGGTGCTGGTGTCTATGCCGTCGTAATCGCCTGCCTCGACGCGGGAAGGATTGGCACGCATGCGGTCGGCCATGTCACGTGCGAGCCAGATAGCCCGGCTCTGGCGCAAGGCGCTGGCGGTCTCCTTGGTGCCGATGAACTGCAGGGCGGCCATGCCGAGCAGCCCGACCGACATAATCAGCAGGGTGATCAAGGCCTCAATGAGCGAAGCGCCGCGGGCGCGTCCAAGAGAAAGCGGGACTCGAATCATGGGCTCAGGGGCAGGTCAGTTCGTTAGGAGGAGAGTCGCCATCGTCCTCAGTGCCGTCCCCGTCGGAATCTGAGGTGAGGCGATTACGCCCTGCGCGGGATATGATTATTCCGCGTGCTTTTGCCGCTCCGCGTGAATCGCAATGACAGAGTCTTCCGCCGGTACCAGACAAGCGGTTGAAAGTTACTTGCTTGGCGAC
>CAWDLA010000031.1:0-104196 GCA_963802975.1 uncultured Gammaproteobacteria bacterium | reverse complement strand
TTGTTTTCAATAAGTAAACTGCCCGCGAACAGGGCGACGCCAAAGTTGGCCCAACAGTTGCTTAAACCTAAGTGCGCCCGGAGCACAATCCTAAAGCGCTCACGGGATTCAACACCAAATGTTTAACCAATCTAGTCGAACTCAACAAGGGCTCAACCATGAAGAGAGCACAATCAGGCTTTACACTCATCGAACTCATGATCGTCGTCGCGATCATCGGCATCCTGGCGGCCATCGCCATCCCCGCCTACAAGGACTACACCCTGAAGGCAAAGGCGTCCGAGATCATTCTCGCGATGTCGCCCGGCAAGGCCACGGTAAGCGAATACGTCCTCATCAACGAAGTCGCAACCCTCCACATGGTCCAGCATTGAAGTGTCTCAAGCGGGGATCGCTGCCTGTCAGAGACTCCAATTGTTGACAGCGTGAACTGGGTACCGGGCAAAGGTATCGTAGGCAAAGGCAAAAACGATCTAGGGTCTCACGCATCACGCTGGCCCCGGATCTCGGCGCAAGCAGCATCAACGGGATCATTCGTCTGGAAGTGCACGTCCGCGGGCGACAAGAAGTACGCCCCGGCATCCTGCCGCTAATCCAACCCAAGAAGACAAAAGGCCGCGCCCAGCGCGGCCTTTTTTTTAAATATGAACTCGAACCTCGCCAAGACCGCCATCATCGGCGCCCTATTCGGCGTCCTGCTGATCGCGACCTAGCTGGTCTACGCGCCGGGGCTGCAGGGCCCTTTCTCACTCGACGACGCGAGTCAACATACCCCGCACGGCGGTCACCTCCCTCGACTGGGAAGAGATCCGCAAGCACATCTTCTGGGACGCCCAGACTCGGCGGCCTCTCGCGCAGTCTCACCAACCTGAGCTTCGCGCTGAGCCAGTTCGTCGGCGGATTCGATCCCTACGTTTTCAAGTATCCAGAACACCCTGCTCCACCTGATCAACGGCGCCCTCGTGTTCTGGCTCTGCCTCGCTCTTGCTCGGGCCGCTCGGCCGGGACCAGGACAAGGCCGACATGCTGGCGCTGGCCATCGCCGCGATCTGGCTGCTCCACCCACTGCAGGTCAGCACCGTGCTCTATGCCGTGCAGCGATTGGTATTGCTGTCGAGCCTGTTCGTGCTCGCTCGCCCTGATCGTCTTACGTGAAGGGGCGTATCTGGGGGCTTTCGCCGGCCCGTCGCTGCCTTTCTGTTGACCGTCGGGGGGGTTTCGCTGTTCGGCGCTCTTGGCATCCTGAGCAAGGAGAACGCCGCCCTGCTGCCCGCTGTACCTGCTGCGGTCGAGCTCTTCTTCTTTCGACTCGAGGCGGACAGCCAGCCCAGAAACGTCTGCTCTACCTCTTGCTGATGCTGTTCGTCGCACTTCCGCTGCTGGTCCTGGCCTGGCCTACGGGATCAGCCACCTGGACAGCCTTTTTATCCACCTACGAGAATCGCGCCTTTACGCTCCCCGAACGGCTGCTCTCGGAGCTACACGCGCTCGCCCTCTACCTCAAGCTCTTCTTCGTGCCGTTGCCGGCAGGTCATGTCCCTATTCCATGACAACTTCCCGATTCAGCGGCACCTGGACCTAGCGACCACTGCCTTGGCGGTGACCTACTCGCTGCTGATCGGCTTGGCGTTTGTTCTGCGCAAGAGCCATGCCGGCATAGGTTTCGGAATCCTGTGGTTCTTCATCAGCCACGCCATGGAGTCCACGGTCTTTGCCCTTGAGCTCGTCTTCGAGCACCGCAACTACCTGGCGATCCTGGGCCTCGCCTTCGTCCTCGTCCTGGGAGCGGAACGACTGCTCGCAACACCCAAGCTCGTGCGTGTCGCTCCCTTGCTGATGCTCGGTCTCGTCGCCCTGCTCGCCTTCAACACGGCGGCCCGCGCCTTCGTGTGGGGCAACGGGGAGCTCCTGCTGCGGACCCAGTACCAGCAGCGCCCCGACTCCCCCCGGGTGCTCGCCGGATCTATTCGGCCTGGAGCTGCGACGCGGCAATCTGGAACAGGCCAGACGCTATATTCGCGAGGCGGAACGCTTGGACCCGGATTCGCCCGCACCTCGCTGTCAACGAGCTGCGCACCTACTGCTCCGAGGAGAGCTTCCCGAGCGGATTGGAAAGGGAGACGCGGCGGCGCATCGAGCGAGAGCCCAGGGCCAGTGGCCTGTTCGGGTCACTGAACTCGCTGACAACAAGTTACCTCGCCGGCCAGTGCCAAGGTGTCGGATACAATGTCGTCTACGATCTAGTGCACGCCTACGCGAATACGGATGTGATTCCCTCGAGCCGCATTCGGCTCTTGACGTTGATCCTTCAAGGCCGGCTGCTTGTAGATCAGAAACGTTGGACAGAAGCTGAAAGCATCTATTCCCGTGCCCTCGACCTAGCGGAGTCGGACCCCGGCGCTTACGTCAATCTGACTGTAAACGAGCTGGCCCGACCTTTTCTCGAATCGGGAAACATCAACGGCCTGGCGCGGCTGCTGCAAAAGGTCGCAAAGCCACCGCCTGAGGACACAGAATAAACCTAGACTACTGACGCGAACTGGCTTGGGCGCAATCTCTCGTCAGCGCTGTCGAGAAGCCGGGTTTGCAACTGAAGGGCATCCATGCGAATTCTGATTGATATCTCCCATCCTGCCCATGTGCACTTCTTCAAGAACGCGATCGCTGAGCTACGCGCGCGCGGTCATGTGATTGGGATCGCGTCCCGAGAAAAAGACATCTGCACAAAGCTGCTAAATACGCTCGGACTGGACCATACTCCCCTCTCTACGGCTCCTGCCAAAAAGAGCATCATGGCCTTCACCTCGGAAATGGCGGTCCATTGCTTCCGACTCTTCAATCTTGCCCGGTCCTTCAGGCCCGACGTCATGCTTCAGATCGCAGGCACCTTCATCGCTCCTGTCGGCAAACTGATTCGGTGCCCGACGATCGGATTTTACGATACGGAGTTCGCGAAGCTCTCCAATGCCATCAGTTATCCGCTGCTGACAAACATATGTACGCCGAATTGCTATCAGGGAGACATCGGCCCGCACCAGATTCGATATCCAGGCTATCACGAGCTCGCCTACCTACATCCAGACAACTTCACCCCGGATGAAGGCGTCCTTGCAGAATACGGACTTGAAAAGAGGAAGAAGTACTTCATCGTTCGCTTCGTCGGCTTCAATGCGCTCCACGATTACCACGAAACGGGCTTCAATCTTGCCGCCAAACACCGGCTGGTCGAGGCACTCTCGAAGCTCGGGCGCGTCCTAATCACGAGCGAAAGCCCACTGCCCGCAGAGCTTTCACCCTATCGTTCCCCGGTTCCCATCGACAAGATCCACGACCTCATGGCCTTTGCCACGCTGTTGGTCAGCGAGAGTTCGACGATGGCATCCGAATCCGCCGTATTAGGCATACCAGCGCTCTTCATATCGAGTACCGGGCGAGGCTATACGGATGAGCAGGAGGCCAACTACGGACTGGTAAGGAATTTCAAGCCCGAGCAGCACGAAGCCTGCTTGAATACCGCATTGGAAATCGCGGGAAAGCCGTTAGACGGCGTTCGCGCAGAGTATCAGGAAAAACGCGCCCGACTGCTACGTCACAACGTGAACACGACCGAATGGATGATTGATTTCGTTGAATCGATCGATAGAAAAAAGGGCAGAGAACCTACAGGGCATCATCGCTAGGGAAATCTTTTGATTGGCCGAAATTCCCGCCGTACGCTGAACCGGAATCCATCGTACGATAGTGAAGAGCTGAAATTTGTTCCGACACGAACCCGATCAGGAGCACAAAGAGAGACGCCAATAACAGGACGGCAGCCATGTTGGTGAAACGGCCGTACACTCCATAGGTAAACACGTAGTAACCCATTCCGCCGAGGAACAGCAGTGCGGAGATAGGAAGAAACAGGCGCATGGGCGAAAAAAGAGCACCGATCTTTATGATTATAATTAGAAAACGAAGTCCATCCCTAACTGGATTAATGTGGCTTTCACCGGTACGCGACCTGGCCTCGATAGGCACAAAGGCTACCGAGAAGGCGGATCGATAAAAGGCCATGGTGCTGGTCGTCGGATAGGAGAAGCCGTTGGGAAGCAGATACAGAATTCTGCGGAAGTAGTCCGCCCGCGCCGCCCGAAAGCCAGAGGTAAGATCGCGTATGTCATACCCGGTCATGAAGGAGGCCAAGCGGTTGTATGCCCGATTTGCGAGCCCCCGTTGCCATGAAGCTTGGCCACCTGAACCGCGGGCACCAATCACCAGGTCGTATCCCCGATTGCACATCTGAACCAGACGAGGAATGTCGTTTGGGTCGTGTTGGCCATCCCCGTCCATGAAGACCAGCAACCGCCCCGAAGCGGATCGGGCCCCGGTCTTTATGGCCGCGCCGTTGCCCATGCTATAAAAATGCCTGACGCACCGAACTTGATGCCCCGCGCACACCTCGCTCGTCCCGTCACTTGACCCATCGTCTACGACCAGTATCTCGGCGTCGGGTACAACCCCTTTGATACGCGGCAACAATGAACGCAGTGACTCGGCCTCGTTCTTGCAGGGAATGACAACGCTGACGTCTTTTTCCGTGTATTGGCTCATTTTAGCTTTACCGCGATGGGCTCCGCTGAGAAAGGATTAGATGCGTCCCTGGTCGAGTGCAGGTTAAAGGCAGACAGAGTTTAGCTCCCGAATCCGAACGCAGAAGCACCGGGCACCAGGGTCGTCCGCAACGATGCTTTAGTGACTCGACTCCGAAGAAAACAGGTTACGACCCAACCGTCAACCCTCCCCATGAATGCTGATCCTGTAACGGCGAAAATCTCCGTTAACGCGCACTATGTCCCCGGAACGCAATTCGAACCCACCGTTGGCACGATCGCGAAAGAATAGCCGGAGGGTCTCCTTGATGACAGGAAATGCGATCTCGTCCCAAGGGATCTCGCCCTGCGCGAACAGGCCCACGTCCAGGCTCTCCGCGCCGGGTCCGAAATCCAGATCCAGGAGCCGGCTGCGAAAGATGAGATAGACCTGATCGATATGGGGGAGGTTGAACAACGTATAGAGCTCACCCACGTCGACCCTTGCGCTGGCCTCCTCGCGGGTTTCACGCGCAGCCCCCTGCCGACTGGTCTCGCCGTTCTCCATGAAGCCGGCCGGCAGCGTCCAAAGACCGTAGCGGGGCTCGATGGCCCGTCTGCACAACAGAATCTTGTCCTCCCATTCAGGAATGCAGCCAACCACGATCTTGGGGTTCTGATAATGAACCGTCAGGCAACTTCCGCATACGTGGCGCGGCCGGTCGTCACCTTCGGGGACAAGCAGCTCGACAGGCGCGCCGCATTCGCTGCAGTACTTCATGAAAACAAGGCTGTCTGAACAAAATCGATGATATGGATTTACATGGAGGCGGGCTGCTCGCTCGCCAACCGCATATTCAGGGTAACCAGCTCCGCTGTCAGGTCGCCAAGGCGTCCACCGCCCTAACGTCTATCGCGATCTTCGCGTACGACCTCTATGGCTTGCGCAGCTGTAGACAGGATCGGCTGTTGCACACGAACAAGACCCCGGGCAGGGATCATGGACGCGGGCTCCCGCACAGCAAACTCCAGAATAGCCATCATCTCACAAGCCTACTGCCCCCGGGGCGGAGCTTCGGCTCCCTCGGCGGCTGCCTGCATCGCTTCGAGCTGCTCGATCCTCGCCTGCATTAATTCGGACAGGGCCTTCTCGACTTCGGTCGTCGGCGCTTCGACCGCCGGTGCGCGAGGTGCCGCGGCTTCCTCGGCCGGCTCCTCGGTTTTGCCACAGGCGCTCATACCCATCGCAACGGCGAGGGACAGGGTGAACAGAGTGAAATTGTTCATGGATGATTTACTAAAAGAGTCAGTTACCTAGTCGCGTCCCTGTAGAGCTTCAACGCCAATGCCAGCCAAGGGACGCCATGCAGGAACAGGTCGAAGATATCGATGGGACGGGTTAGCTCCCCCCCGGCCAACATCTTCAGCTTCTCCCACACGTGGGGCTCGGGCGAGAAGGGCGCCAGCCCCAATGTCAGGGCCACGACGAGAAATACCGCCAAGGGCGCTCGGTCTACCCAACCCAGAAATCGGCTCACAACTCAACCCTCGCCAAGGCCGGCTCGGCAATCCGGACACAAGGCCCGGTAGATGGCAGCGTCCTCCGCTGAAAAGCAGCAGGCGACGATCTGATCGAAATCCTCACCCTGCTCGTGCATCACCTCCAGGGCGATGCGTGCCGCTGCCTCTTTAGGGTAACCGTAAACCCCGGTGCTGATACCCGGGAACGCAATGCTGCGCGCTCCCTTGTCCTTCGCCAAGGCCAGTGAATTACGATAGCAGCCGCGCAGCAGATCCGGCTCACCCTGCCCCCCACTCCGCCACACCGGGCCGACCGTGTGGATAACCCAGCTGGCCGGCAATCTGAATCCGGGCGTGATCCGCGCCTCGCCGGTGGGACAGCCACCAAGAGAGCGGCAGGCATCGAGGAGCTCGGGGCCGGCGGCCCTGTGTATGGCGCCGTCCACGCCGCCCCCGCCAAGTAGCGACTCGTTTGCGGCATTGACGATGACATCCACCGCAAGCCGCGTGATATCGGCCGTGACAACGGCTATGTTACCCATGATCAACTCCTGCTCGTGCGCAGAAAGCGATTATCCTTGTTTCCGCGGTTCTTTGGTGATTGCAAAAGCAAAAGCATGCATTCTATGAACAACCTGCTCGCGATCCTCGCCCTGCTCCTTCTGGGCTGGTTCTGGCTCGACAGCCTGCGTGCCCGTGAGCTCGCGATCGGAATCTGCCGCGCGGCCTGCGAGCAGCGGGGTGTGCAGTTTCTCGACCAAACTGTCGCCTTGCGCCGCTTGGCCGTGCGACGGACTCAAGACGGGCTGCGACTGCGGCGCGTCTACCGCTTCGACTTCAGTGAAGAGGGCGTCGGCAGACGCAATGGTTACCTGGTGATTCTGGGTCTGGATCTGGAATCCCTCAGCCTGGGACTCCCAGATCAACCGGCAGACTGCTGAGCGGACGCGGCGTGCCTGTAAAGCACCCTTTGAGCTGGCTTACTTGACAACCTTGAGGGTGGGCCGTTCCCGCGTCGGCTTGGACGGCTCACGGTTCTCGTCCTGGTCCTGCTCTTCGCTAGGATGCGGTCCCTCATCGGAGAACAACATGCCACGCCCATTCTCGCGCGCATAGATCCCGAGCACCGCGCCTGCCGGTACCTTGACCGCCATTGAGGCGCCGCCGAAGCGGGCATCGAAGGTTATCTGCTCATTGCCGAGCACCAGCCCACGAACGGCCGTCGGGCTGATGTTGAGCACGATCTTCCCCTCCTGAACAAGATCCGCAGGCACCAGGGTCTCCGGATGCACCGCATCCACGAGCAGGTAGGGAGTCATCTCGTTGTCCAGGATCCATTCGTAGAGCGCCCGGACCAGGTAAGGACGATTCGAGGTCATGGGTTCGGGCCGGTTCAAGCGAGCTCGGCGACCATCTCACGCTCGGCCTCGGTGAGACTTTCGTCGAAGGCGGGCCACTGGAAAATACGCTTGGCGTAGTCTGAAAGCGCTTGGGCCTGAGGCGGCAGCTCGATCCCCAGCACGGGGAGACGCCAAAGCAGGGGAGCGACGCAGCAGTCCACCAAGGAGAACTCGTCGTTCATGAAAAAGGGCTCGCGGCGAACACCGGAGAGGTGGCGATCAGGCTCTCGCGAAGCTCCTTGCGCGCCGTGACGGTCTTATCGTCGGATTCGTCGAGAATACGGTCCATCAGCGAATACCAGTCTCGCTCCACGCGGTACATGTAGAGTCGGGAAGTGGCCCGCGATACCGGGTCGACCGGCAGCAGCGGCGGATGCGGAAACCGCTCGTCGAGATACTCCATGATGATGCGGGACTCGTACAGCCGCAGGTCCCGGTCAACCAGCGTGGGCACCGTACCGTACGGATTGAAATCCATGACCTCATCCGGCAAGTCGTGAGCGTCCACGTCGACGATGTCGACGGAGATACCCTTCTCCGCCAATACGATACGAACCCTGTGGCAGTGAGGGCTTGCGGGATCGGAAAACAGGGTCATGACGGATCGTCTATTTGCAGCCACTGCCATCTTTCCTTTACTCCAACACTCGATTACTGCGCCCGGGCAGAAGAGTCCCGAGACGAAAGTCCAGTATAGCCGAAAACCGGTTCTCGATACTTAAACGCCGAACCGTAGCGCGCAAGCCGGTGAGGTCGAGTACGGCCTTGGCAGGAACACCGGAGTGTCTTCGCGAGAGGAGCGTTGAAGCAATCAACAAAGCCTAAGTTAAGTAGGGAAAAACAGTAAGATCTGCCTCCGCCGCGCGAAAAAGCCCCGTGTCGTACGGGGCTTTACCTTCCGGTTGAAACCTCTGGCCGATGCACGACCGAAGGCTCAGACCTCACAGGAGCGAGGGTCAGTGAACGTCTTTCCAGAATTCCTTCTTGAGCGCATAGGCGAGGATAAACAGGACACCCAGGAAGAGCAGCACATAGATGCCCAGACGCTGGCGCTCGAGCTTCATGGGCTCGCCCGCGTAGGCCAGGAAATTGGTCAAGTCGCGGACCAAACCGTCGTACTCCTCGGGAGACATGCTCCCGGCCTGTACCAGCTCGAAGCCTTCCAGCGCGCCATGGCTCTCCTGCCCCTCCGCCTGCGCGTAAACCGCTTTCTGCAACCCCTGCAGACCGGCCAGCACATGCGGCATTCCAACCTCGGGGAAGACCGCATTGTTGACGCCATAGGGCCGACTCTCGTCGACGTAAAAGCTCTTGAGATAGGTGTAGACCCAATCCGGGCTGCGCCAGCGGGTGACCAGGGTCAGATCGGGCACCGCGGTACCGAACCATTTCTCGCCGTCCTCAGGACGCATGGCGCTGACCATTAAATCGCCCGGCTTGGCATCGTTGAAGATGAAGCTCTGGCGCACCTGGACCTCGTCCAGCCCGAGATCCTCACCCATGCGGTTGTAGCGCATGTACTGAAGCGAATGGCAGCCCATGCAGTAGTTGACGAAGGTACTTGGCGCCGCGCTGCAGCGACTCCTTGTCCGCGAGATCGATGTTGGCGTCTTCCAGGTGCACGCCGCCGCCAGCCGAGGCCAGCGCGAAGGCGGGCGCGAGGAAGAGAACGAATGCGATGATTAGTCTTTTCATTTCGTCACCCTCTCCGGAACCGGCTTGGTCTTATCCATCTTGCTGTAGATCGGCATCAGCAGGAAAAACAGGAAGTAGAGCACCGTGAAGATCTGCGCCATCAGGGTCTTGACGGGAGTCGCCGACGCCAGGCCGAGCCAGGCCAGAACGACGAAGCGAGACCGCGAACACGCCGATAGCGATCTTGGAATAGATGCCCTTGTACCGGATCGACTTGACCGGACTGCGGTCCAGCCAGGGCAGGAAGAACATGATCAGGATGGCCGCGAACATGACCACCACGCCCGGGAACTGGGAGCCGAACATGGGCGGCACCGCACGCAGCATGGCGTAGAAGGGCGTGAAGTACCAGACCGGGGCGATGTGCTCCGGGGTCTTCAGCGGATTGGCCGGCTGGAAGTTCGGCCCCTCCAGGAACAGACCGCCGATGTCCGGCCAGAAGAAGAGCACGGCGGAGAACAGGGCCAGGAAGACCACGACACCGACGATGTCCTTGACCGAGTAGTAGGGGTGGAACGGAATACCGTCCGCCGGCGCCTTGTCGCTCCAGCGATTGCCCTTGGGGCCCTTCTTGATCTCGATCCCGTCCGGGTTGTTGGAGCCCACCTTGTGCAGGGCCACGATGTGCACGAATACCAGTGCCGCCAGCAGGAAGGGCACCAGGAAGTGGAAGGCGAAGAAGCGGTTCAGTGTGGCATCGGAGACGACGTAGTCGCCGCGGACCCAGATCGAGAGATCCTCACCGACGACCGGAACCGCCGAGAACAGGTTGACGATGACCTGCGCGCCCCAGTAGGACATCTGCCCCCAGGGCAGCAGGTAGCCGAAGAAGGCGGTGGCCATCATGGCCAGGTAGATGATGACGCCGATGATCCACAACAGCTCCCGCGGCTTGCGGTAGGAGCCGTAGAGCAGGGCGCGGAACATGTGCAGATAGATGAGGATGAAGAAGAAGGACGCCCCGGTGGAGTGCATGTAGCGCATCAGCCAGCCCCAATTCACGTCGCGCATGATGTACTCGACGGAGGCGAAGGCATCGGTGCGCCGACGGCTTGTAGTTCATGGCCAGCCAGATGCCGGTGACGATCTGCAGCACCAGCACCAGCATGGCCAGCGAGCCCATGTAGTACCAGAAGTTGAAGTTCTTGGGTGCGTAGTACTCGGACAGGTGCTCCTTCCACACCTTGGTGAGCGGGAAGCGCTCGTCGATCCAGCCGAGGAATCCGGAACTCCCAGTGTTCGTCAGGGTGCTCATCAGGCTGCTCCTCCGTCTTCACCGATCAGGATGGTCGTATCGGAAAGATAGGTGTGCTTGGGAATCACCAGGTTGGTCGGTGCCGGGACGCCCGCGTAAACGCGACCCGGCCAGATCGAAGCGAGAGCCGTGGCAGGGACAGAAAAAGCCGCCCTTCCACTCCGGTCCCAGGTCGGCCGGGGCAAACTCGGGTCGGTAGGTCGGCGCACATCCCAGATGGGTGCAGATACCGACGGCCACGAGAAACTGGGGCTTGATCGAGCGCGTCGGATTCTTGCAATACTCGGGCTGCACGGACGCCGCCGAATTCGGATCCGCCAACTGCGGATCCAATGTCGGGAAGGGCGGCCAGCATCTCTTCGGTGCGGCTCACCACCCAGACCGGCTTTCCGCGCCATTTGACGCGCAACATGGCGCCGGGCTCCAGCTTGCTGATGTCCGCCTCCACCGGCGCCCCGGCCGCCCGGGCCTTGGCGCTCGGGTTCATGGAAGCGATGAAGGGAACGGCCACGTAGCCGACGCCGACGGCCCCGACCACGCTTGTTGCGGCGATAAGAACGCGCCGCCTCTTGTTATCCACGCCTTGTGCGCTCATTTCTCTGACGACCCCCGGGTAGGCTCTGTGGGTTTCGCTTCCGGGACGGAAGCCATACCGCTCAGGAAGGTGAAAATCAGAATATGCGAATTCGCTTCAGAATCGATCTCGCATTTTCCCTGATCTGTCGCTGGTGGGTCAAGATGGTTACCGGATTTCTATGCGCATGCACGCGGGGCGCATTCACGCGGGGTTGGGTATATCCAGGTAACGATGCACGATCCCGAAACGCTCGGCGAGATGCGCCCCGAGGGCTTGAACGCCGTAGCGTTCGGTCGCATGGTGCCCCGCGGCAAAGTAATCCACTCCCAGCTCACGCGCCTGATGCATCGTGCTGCTCCGATATCTCCCCGCTCAGGAAGGCGTCGACGCCGAGCGCCGCCGCCTGCTCGATATACGACTGCGCCGCGCCTGTGCACCAGGCGAGCGACTCGATCGGCCGATCATGCGCCGACAGGTGCAGCGGACCACGGCCGAGCGCACTCGCGACCTGCGCCGCAAAGTCTTCGGCCGGCAGTGGACCGGGTAAGCGCCCCCGCCACAGCAGCCCATCAGAAGGCTCCGCGGAACGGGCATCGAGGATACCGAGCACAGACGCCAACTGGCGGTTATTGCCCAAATCAGGGTGGGCGTCCAAGGGCAGATGAAAGGCGAAAAGGCTCACACCTGCCCGCACCAAGGTGCTGATGCGCTGCCCTTTCATGCCGACCAGGCAAGGAGATTCCCCTTTCCAAAAGTAGCCGTGATGGACCAAGAGCGCGTCGGCGCCCTCGGCGACAGCGGCTTCGATGAAAGCCTGACTGGCCGAAACACCGCTCACGAGGCGGCCCACAGGCCGGCCTCCCTCCACCTGCAAACCGTTGGGGCAATAGTCCTTGAATTCGCCGCAGGCCAACAGGCGATCGCAATAGTCACGCAATACATGGATTTCGATCATGGAGAAGCGTTCCAGAGGACCCGGCTCGTCGGTCCCATTAAGTGAAATAGCCTAGGCGCCAGTCGCCGTGACTCTAACGACAACGGAGCATCCTAACCGGACCGCGGAGCTGCATACCCGCTTGCACTCTAATGCAAAGCCCCGAGCTGGATGTTAGTTTAGCGCTTATCAACACAAGCTCTCTATGGCCCTGGATGCTGACGGCTTTCTCGGCCGGTGCCTGCGCAACTCTGTTCGCACTTTGGCAAAATCCGCAACTCCTGCGATCCGAAGACCCGCCCATGCCTGGAATGTCGGCCGCAGGAAGCCCCGGCCCAGGGGCTGTATCCGACGCAAACGCGGTCGCACTTGCCGGTCCGGCCGTGGTGAACATCTTCAGCACCAAGGTTCGGACCGAGCGTCAGTCTCTGGCCTATCGGGACCCATATCTGCAGCGGCATTACGGAGGCATGCTGCCGGAGCGCCTCAAGCACAAATCCGCAACAAATCTGGGATCGGGCGTCATCATCTCCAGAGACGGGCTGCTCCTCACCAATCACCACATCGTAAAAGATGCGGACGAGATCAAGGTCGTTCTCGCCGACGGAACCCACCTGGACGTCATGGTGGTCGGGTTCGACACGGAGACCGACCTGGCGGTGCTCAAGGCCGGCACCAGGGACCTACCGGTCATATCCATCGGTCGGCCGGACGATCTGCGCGTAGGTGACGTAGTCCTCGCCATCGGTAACCCGTTCGGCATCGGTCAGACGGTCACCATGGGCATCGTCGGCGCAACCGGCAGGACACGGCTCGGCATCAGCAGCATCGAGAACTTCATCCAAACCGACGCCGCCATCAATCCGGGCAACTCCGGTGGCGCCCTCATCAACGCCCGCGGAGAGCTCATCGGCATCAACACCGCCATCTCCTCCAAGAGCGGCGTCTCAGAGGGAGTCGGCTTCGCAATTCCGGTAGACCTGGCCACGGGGGTCATGGAGCAGGTCGTCACCCGTGGACGGGTCGCGCGCGGCTGGATCGGCGTCGTAGGGAGAAGCGTCACGCCCGGGCTGGCCGAGGCGTTCGGATTGCGCACCCAACAGGGAGTGTTGATCTCCTCCACCCTCGAAGGCAGTCCGGCTGCGCATGCCGGCCTGCGCCCGGGAGACGTGGTCACCCGCGTAGACGATCAGGAAATCTCCACCACGCATGAGCTTCTCGAAGCCGTCGCCGCAGCAGGCCCGGGCTCGAATGTCCGCCTGGAAATCCGGCGCGGCAGCGAGTCGCATCGAGGCCAGGACCACCACCATCGAGAGGCCGTCTGTAGCCAAACAATAACGACTCGAGGCCGGACTGCACGCGGCCTTGGCAGGGGAAAGGGCCGTACCGCAAAAGAAGTCGAGATCTGAATCCCGCGCTCATACCTGTCATACTTGCTCGTCTTAACAACAATAGTAAGCGCCCTGAGGAGCAGATCGAGGTGGCATTTCTGAGCGAACAGGAGCAGGCACGGGTCCGTGACGCGGTCCGGCGCGCAGAATCCGCGACCAGCGGCCAGTTCGTCACCGTCATCGCCAGCGCCGCGGAAGGCTATCGCTTCATCCCGACCCTGGTCGCAGCGCTGGTGGCACTAGCCATCCCAGGCATCGGACTCCTCGCCGGCATCGGCTACGAGCGGCTGTACGCCTATCAGGTCACCGCCTTTTTCGGATTGCTCTTTGCTTTTCGATGGATGCCGTTGCGGGTCAAGCTGATCCCCGCGCACGTCAAGTTTCGCCGGGCCTCACGCTTGGCCCGAGAGCAATTCATGACCCTGGGTTTGCACCGTACACCCAATCGCGCCGGGGTCCTGTTCTTCGTCTCCGCGGCGGAGAGCTACGCCGAGATCCTCGCCGACGAGGGCGTCGCCCGGTTGGTGGACGAGGGCGTATGGGGGCAGATCGTCGACGAGTACCTCGCAACGGTTCGCAGGGGCCACGTGGGCGAAGGAATGGTTACCGCCATCGACCGCTGCACCGAGCTGATGGCCAAGCACTTTCCGCCGGGCGAGGAAGAACCGAATCGGCTCCCGGATCACCTGATCGAGATTGCGCCGGGGTGAGCTCCGCACTGAATAGGTACACTATTCGTCTCAATCGGGCGAAAAATCCGCCATCTTTACCCCTCGATCGAGCCGACACGCGAGGCCGAATAGTACCCCAACGGCGCTTCTCAGTTGGTGACAAGTACCCGTTTGCGCTGGCACAGTAGCGACCATGAATGAGCTGACATCCAGAAGCGCCAGTTCCGACGCAACCGCGATCGCCCGGCGTTTCTCCCTGTCCTTTCCCGTCGAAACTGTCGAACCCTACGGCAAGGGCTTGATCAACGATACCTTTCTGGTCAGGGCTGGAGGATTCTCCTACATCCTGCAGCGGATCAACGGCTTGGTCTTTCCAGAACCAGAGCGGATCATGTCCAACCTGGCGGTCCTGACGACACATCCGGCGGACCGAGGGCAGAGAGGATTGCGCATCCCCGACCTGATTCCGTCGCAGAACGGGACGCCGTTCGTTCGCGGCGGCGAAGGCGCGATCTGGCGGCTCATGGAGTTCATCCCCAACGCCCAAAGCCTCCAGCAAATCGACGACCCGGAGCAGGCGCGGGATGTGGGCCGCATCCTGGGCCGCTTTCACGCGCGGTTCAGCGACCTGGATCCGGGGCGCCTGGCCGTGACCCTGCCCGGCTTCCATGTCACTCCGCTATACCTTGAACGCCTTATGCAGGCGGTCAAGGACCATGAGGCCGGTTACTCGCACGAGATACAACAAGCAATAGCGTTCGTAGCTGCGAGACGAAAGGGCGCGAGCGTCCTGGAAGACGCGCGGCGGCAGGGACAAATCCCTGTGCGGGTGATCCACGGCGACCCGAAGCTCGACAACATCCTGTTCGACCGCACCACGGGCCGCGCCCTCAGCCTGATCGACCTGGACACGATTCAACCCGGTCTCGTTCACTGCGACCTGGGGGATTGTCTACGCTCATGCTGCAACCGCGGGGGCGAGTCCGCAGGCACAGGGGAAGACGCCCGATTCGACCTCGATCTATGCGGGGCGATTCTGAGCACTTACGCCGCCGAAACTGAAGGGATACTGCAAGACGTCGAGATCGGCCTGCTCTACGAGGCCATCCGCCTGATTCCATTCGAGCTCGGTCTTCGATTCCTCACCGACCACCTGGAGGGCGACCGCTACTTCCGCGTCACCGAACGGGGGCAGAACCTACGTAAGGCTGGGGTCCAGCTCGCCCTGGTAGCGGATATCGAGGGAAAGGAGCCAGAGATTCGGGCCATCATCGCCGGATGTTTCGGCCAACCCCAAAACCACGAGAGTGCGCAGTGCAAACACCTGGCAGCACCTTGAGCGTCGCCGACTCATCGTCGGCCGCATTTGCCGCTACGGCTCCAAGCGCTACCGATCCCATTTCGATAGGCCATCGAGAATCTCGTCTTACCGGCACAAGAACATAACAGAATCCGTTACAGAGGTGCGTGTAACAATTGGACGCCAGCGCATCTCAACTCGGCCACAGGCCGCGGATGGCGGCGACTCCCTGCGCGCCTTTGCGAAACGCCCGCTGCTGGTCGGCCGGGCACAAGCCGCCGAGGGCATAGACGGGGAGCAAGGCCCGATCCGCGAGCGCGGCGAAGCGGTCCCAGCCGAGCGGCGGCACATCCAAGTGGCTGACGGTCGGCTGAACCGGCGAAAGCAGGGCATAGTCCAAACCCAGGCGCGCGGCACGGTCCAGGTCCCCGGCGTCGTGGCAGGAGGCCCCCACCAGGCGCTTATCGTCGAGAGGTCTTCGGGAAAGCCCGGCGAGGCGCTTCGCCGGTCAGATGCAGGCCATGGCAGGGCAGGTCGCAGGCCACATCCGGGTGTCGGTTGAGAAGGAGACGAGCGTCATACCGCTCGCAGATCCGGAAGGCGTTCTCCGCCAAGCGGGCGTAATCTTCATCGCTCAGCGCATGCGCGCGTAGCTGCACCATTCGAGCACCCTGCCCGAGTGCCAGCGACAGGCGATCGGCAAACCCATCGGGATCGCGGGGATCCTCCCCCGTGATGAGATAGAGAGCCGGCAAGCGCAAAGCGGTGATGATGGGTCGATCCGCCGCGGGGAAATCGTCCGGCCGCATGTCGTCGGGGTGAACCCATGCGAGCGGCTGACCCTCCCGTCCGTAGGGCTCCCCCGCGAAGGCGCTGATCCGGTGGACGTCGAGCAGGACGTGACGGTCGCCGTAGTCGTGGTGGACGCGGATCAGGGGACGGGAGGACATTACACGAATGCCCAGCTCCTCGAACAGCTCCCGGTCCAGGCCCTCCCGGGGCGCCTCACCGGGCTCGAGCTTGCCGCCGGGGAACTCCCACAGCCCGCCCTCGTGGACATGATCGGGCCGTCTGGTAATCAGGATACGTCCCCGTGCATCCCCTACCGCTCCGGCGGCGACCTGGATCTGCTGTTTCACTCTCGTTTGATGTCTATCCGCAAACAGACGCCAATCAGGTCCGATACTCTGCGTTGATGCGCACATAGTCATAGGACAGGTCGCAGGTAAGCAGCTCGGTGACCGCCTCGCCGCGGCCCAGGGCCACCCTGATCCGGATCTCCTTCTCTTCCATGATGGCCTGGCCCGCGGTCTCGGTGTAGTCCGGGTCGCGTCCGCCGCGACTGACGATTCGGACGTCGCCCAGCCAAATGCGCACGGCCTCGATATCGAGCGCTTCGACCTGCGCGCGGCCGACCGCGGCCAGGATGCGTCCCCAGTTGGGATCGGCGGCGAACAGGGCCGTCTTGACCAGGGGCGAGTGGGCGATGGTGTCGGCCACGCGGCGCGCCTCGGCTGTATCCTTCGCCTCCTCCACGTGAATGGTCACCAGCTTGGTGGCACCCTCGCCGTCGCGCACGATTTGCGGTAGCCAGCTCCCGGCAGACCTCATCGACCGCGGAGCAGAAAGCCAGGTAATCCGTGGACTCCGGATCATCCAGCGGCTTGTTGCCCAGCGTACCCGCTGCAGCGAGTACACAGGCATCGTTGGTGGAGGTGTCGCCGTCCACGGTGATGGCGTTGAAGGTGCCCTGTACCGCATCGTTCAGGCAGCGCTGAAGCAACTCCGGCACCACCGCCAGGTCGGTGGCGAGAAAGGCGAGCATGGTTGCCATGTCGGGGCGGATCATGCCCGCGCCTTTGGCCATGCCGGAGATCACCGCCGTGCGCCCCGCCGCGGCGAAGCGGCGAGAGGCCAGCTTGGGCAGCGTATCCGTCGTCATGATGGCCCGAGCCGCCTGCGGCCAAGCAGTCTCGCGCAGCTCATCCAGGGCGAGCGGCAATGCGGCTTCAAGCCTGTCGATCGGCAGATTCTCGCCAATCACCCCGGTAGAGAAAGGCAACACCTGTTCAGCGCGGCCGCCCGTCAGCGCTGCGAGCCGGGCACAGCTTGTACGTGCATCGGCCAATCCCCGCTCCCCCGTACCCGCGTTGGCGTTCCCCGAATTGATGAGCAAGAAACGCGGTGACGTCGCCGCCAAATGCTCCTTGGCCACCACCACGGGTGCGGCGCAAAAGGCGTTGCGGGTAAACACTGCCGCGCAGCGCGTACCCTCGGGAAGCTCCATGAGCACCAGGTCGTCGCGGCCCTCGTAGCGGATTCCCGCCCCGACGGCAGACAGCCGCACGCCGGGGACAGGTTGGTAGGGAGTCGTGTGATCAGTCATCGAAATGAGGCACTTAGCCAAGAATGAACCGCATTTCACGCGGCGCCAACCGATGCGCGGCTCGCGGCTATCAATTCGCTTTCCCGTGGCAATGCTTGTACTTCTTTCCCGAGCCGCAGGGACAGGGCTCGTTGCGCCCGATCTTGCGCTGCTCGCGCACGTAAGGCTCCTGGTGCCCCGCACCGGCCGCTGCTTCCGACTCGGCCGGCTGTTCCGCGGGCTGCGCATCCAGCCCCTGAAACTCCTCGTGCTTGAACTCGAATTCTCGCTTTTGGGGCTCCAGCTGACCAAGGGGGGCGACGTCCGCCGAGGTCTGAAGCTGCACCTTGGACAGCAGGTCGTCACCACCTCCTGCTTGATGCTGTCCAGCATGGCGGTGAACATCTCGAAGGCCTCGCGCTTGTACTCCTGCTTCGGGTTCTTCTGGGCATAGCCGCGCAGGTGGATGCCCTGGCGCAGGTAGTCCATGGCCGCCAGGTGCTCCTTCCACTGGGTGTCCAGGGTCTGCAGCATGACCGCCTTTTCGAACTGGCGCATCACGTCTGCGCCCACGACCTTCTCCTTGTCCGCGTAGTCGCTCCGCGATGCGGTCGGCGATGCGCCTGGCGCAGGGTCTCCTCGTGCAGGTCGTGATCCTCGTCCAGCCACTTGCGGATCGGCCACTCGCCGCCGAACTCCGTCCGCCAGGGCCGCCTCCAGGCCCGGGACGTCCCACTGCTCCTCCAGGCTCTGGGGCGGAATGTAGCCGTCGATGACGCCTGTCCAGCACATCCTCGCGCATGGCCTCGATGGTATCGGACACATCCGTCGACATCCATCAGCTCGTTGCGCTGCTGGTAGATGACCTTGCGCTGGTCGTTGGCCACGTCGTCGTACTCCAGCAGCTGCTTGCGGATGTCGAAGTTGCGCCCCTCGACCTTGCGCTGGGCGTTCTCGATGGCCTTGGTGACCCAGGGATGCTCGATGGCCTCGCCCTCCTCCATGCCCAGCTTCTGCATCATGCTTGCCGACCCGCTCGGAGGCGAAGATGCGCATCAGGTTGTCTTCCAGGGACAGGTAGAAGCGGCTGGAGCCCGGGTCACCCTGGCGCCCGGAGCGGCCGCGCAGCTGGTTGTCGATGCGCCGGGACTCGTGGCGCTCGGTGCCGATGATGTGCAGGCCGCCGGCCTCGATGACCTCGGCATGGCGCTCCTGCCACTCCGCGCGTATGCGCCGCTTCCGCATCGTCGGGTCGCCGCCAGCTCTTCGAGCTCCGCCTCCAGGTTGCCGCCGAGCACGATGTCGGTGCCGCGGCCGGCCATGTTGGTGGCGATGGTCACCGCACCCGGGTCGGCCGGCCTGGGCGACGATGCCTGGCCTCGCGCTCGTGCTGCTTGGCATTGAGCACCTGGTGCGGGATCTTCTCCTCTGTCAGCAGGCCGGCAGATCAGCTCCGAGGTCTCGATGGAGGCGGTGCCCACCAGCGACCGGCTGGCCCCGCTTCACGCAGTCCCGGATATCCTCGATGATGGCCTGGTACTTCTCCTTCTGGGTCAGGTAGACCAGGTCGCCCATGTCGTCGCGGATCATGGGCACGTTGGTGGGGATCACCACCACTTCCAGGCCGTAGATCTGCTGGAACTCGAAGGCCTCGGTGTCGGCGGTGCCGGTCATGCCCGACAGCTTGGCATACAGGCGGAACTGGTTCTGGAAGGTGATGGAGGCCAGGGTCTGGTTCTCCTTCTGGATCGCCACCCCTTCCTTGGCCTCGACCGCCTGGTGCAGACCCTCGGACCAGCGCCGGCCCGGCATGGTGCGGCCGGTGAACTCGTCGACGATGACGATCTGCGCCGTCCCGGACGATGTAGTCCACGTCGCGCTGGAACAGCGCGTGGGCGCGCAGCGCGGCGTAGACGTGGTGCATCAGCGTGATGTTGGCGGGGTCGTACAGGCTCTCGCCCTCGCCGAGCAGGCCGATCTCGGTCAGCATATCCTCGACCTTCTGGTGGCCATCCTCGCTGAGGTAGACCTGGCGCGCCTTCTCGTCCACCGAGTAGTCGCCGGGGCCGAAGTCCGGCTGCCCCTCCTCGTTGGTGATGGGATCCTGGCGCGTGAGACGGGGGATGATCTTGTCGATCTGCGTGTACAGATCGGATGTTGCCGTCCGGTGGGCCCGGAGATGATCAGCGGCGTGCGCGCCTCGTCGATCAGGATGGAGTCCACCTCGTCGACGATGGCGTAGAACGGGTCGCGCTGCACCCGCTGCTCGGCGCACGAAGGCCATGTTGTCGCGCAGGTAGTCGAAGCCGAACTCGTTGTTGGTGCCGTAGGTGATGTCGGCGGCGTAGGCCTCCTTGCGGGTCACCGGGCGCATGTGCCGGATAGCCCTGCCCTGTCGGCGGCTCGTACTCCGGGTCGTAGAGATAGGAGGCAGCATCCGGCCCCATGCCGCCCGAGGAATTGATCACGCCGACGCTGACAGCCCGAGAAAGCGATAGATCTTGCCCATCCACTCGGCGTCGCGCCGGGCCAGGTAGTCGTTGACCGTGACCACGTGCACGCCCTTGCCGGGCAGGGCGTTGAGGTAGGCGGCCAGGGTGGCCACCAGGGTCTTGCCCTCGCCGGTGCGCATCTCGGCGATCTTGCCGTCGTTCAGCACCATGCCGCCGATGAGCTGCACGTCGAAGTGACGCATGCCCAGCACCCGCCGGCCGGCCTCGCGCACCACGGCAAAGGCCTCGGGCAAGATGTCGTCAAGCGCAGCGCCCTGCTCCAAGCGCTGGCGGAACTCGGCCGTCTTCGCCTGCAGCTCCGCGTCCGAGAGCCGCTCGATTTCAGGCTCCAGCGCATTGATTTCCTCGACCGTCTTCGACATCCGCTTGACCAGCCGTTCGTTGCGGCTGCCGAAGACCTTCTTGAGCAATTTGCTGACCATGAAAGGGGACTACCCAGTGGGAAAAACAGCGGAATCATAACGAAAAAAGGCGGAATCTGCGATTCCGCCTCTCGCGTATCGGGAGCTCCGTCCCGACCGATACGGATACCTTCCCTGGCTCGGAGTGCAGGCCTCAGCCGCTCGTCTTGGACTTCTTGTTACCGACGTACTTGAGCGGATTGACCGCCTTGCCGTTCTTACGAACTTCGAAGTGGACATGGGGACCGGTGGAGCGACCGGTGGATCCGAGCTTGGCGATGGTCTGCCCCTTCTTGACCATATCGCCTACCTTGACCAGATTCTTCTGATTGTGGGCGTATCGCGTCTTCAAGCCGTCCATATGACGGATCTCGACCAAGCGGCCGTATCCGGACTGCCAGTCGCTGAAGACGACGACTCCGTCGGCGGTGGCAAGCACAGGGGTTCCGCGCTTAGCTGGCGAAATCGACACCGGCGTGGAACTTGGATTTTCTGTAGATCGGGTGATTGCGGAAGCCGAACTTGGAGGTGATGTAACCGGTGCTTACGGGCCAACCGGACGGCGTGGCGTGCTTCTTGAGGTCCTTCTCCATAATCGCCTTTTCAAGCTGCGTCAGCTTGCGCTTGCGGTCGCTGATCAGGCCCAGCATGTCGGTCATCTCTCCCGCCAACTCCGCCAGACTAGTCTCCGTGCTCCCCATGACATCGTCGTCGGGACCGCCCACGGCGGGGGGATTCTCGAAGTCGAATTCCTGCTGATCCAGGTCGGCCATTTCGACCAACCGGTCTCCCAGAGCGTTGAGGCGCAGTATCTCCGCCTGCATCGCGCCAACCCGACCGGCGAAGGCATCAAGCTGGGCGATCGACTCCTGCTTGGCTTCGTCGAGCGACTTGCGCTCCTGCTCGAACATGGTTTGGAGTTCCGCGACGGTCTCCGTCGGCACCACTTTCTGCGGCGCGCTGGACTGGCCGTACCAAAAGCCTGTGACTGCAGCACCGGCGACGACTGCAGCCAACGTAAAAACACCTAGGACGGAGCGGGCTACAGCGCCCTTACGTCCTTCATTCTGCTGTGAACTGAATCTATGCATTTTGAATTTTCCGCTAACCAAAAAATCGCGTTACTCTATCAGAAATCTCGGATCGAAATCCGAGACAATCCAGATTCGTACCCCGACCCCTCGCCTCTGGCCCTCTCCGCGGGGGAGAGAAGACGTCAAGCGCATCCAACGCATTTTTTGTATGAGACTTCATGCCGAAAAACATCCGACACGCATGCAGTTTCCTCAATGGAAACGAAAAAATTGCCGCTTTTCTCGGCGTAATCGAGCGCAACGACCAATTGCTGCGCGAGGTCCGGCGCGCCCTCCCGCCACCGCTGGACGAGCACTGCCTTTTGGCCGTCCTCGACGCCGGCATATTGACGCTGACCACAGACTCTCCGGTTTGGTCTTCACGCCTGCGCTTCTTCGCGCCGGAGCTCCTGGGGAGCCTCGCCCGCAAACGCGGTCCCGTCACTTCCTGCCGGGTCCGCGTCCAACCCCTGGCCGTTGCACCGATTCCGAACGATGCCAGCAGGCTCCGGCTGTCCGCCCGGACGCAGCGACATTTGGTGGATGCGGCTGCCGGAATTGAAGACGCGGAGCTGGCAGCCGCCCTCCGCCGGCTCGCCAAAGCCGGCGCCGCAAACGGTTAAGAAGCCGTCAAGGGCTGCATGTAAGAGATGGGTGAGCCCTCGGACTGCTCGAAGGTGACCTCTTCCCAGGCTGTCTCGTCGGCCATCAGCGCCCGCAGCAGGCGGTTATTCAGACCATGGCCGGACTTGTGTCCACGAAACGAGCCGATCAACGAATGGCCGAGCAGATAGAGGTCACCGATGGCATCGAGGATCTTGTGCTTGACGAACTCGTCCTCGTAACGCAGTCCATCCTCGTTGAGCACGCGGTAATCATCCACCACGACCGCATTGTCCATGCTGCCGCCGAGGGCGAGATTGTGCTGCCGCAGTGCCTCGATATCCCGCAGGAAACCGAAAGTACGTGCACGGCTGACTTCCTTGACGAACGAGGTGGTCGAAAAATCCACGCTCGCCGCCTTGGCGCGGGACATGAAGGCCGGATGATCAAAATCGATGGAAAACTCCACCTTGAAGCCTTCAAAGGGCTCGAACATCGCCCACTTGTCTCCATCCTCGACCTTCACGCTGCGCTTGATGCGGATAAAACGCTTTGGCCGACTCTGCTCCTCGATGCCGGCCGACTGGATCAGAAACACGAAGGGACCCGCGCTGCCGTCCATGATCGGCACCTCCGGCGCGCTCACGTCCACGTAGGCGTTGTCGATACCTAAGCCCGGCAAACGCGGACAGGAGATGCTCCACCGTGGAAATACGGGTATCCCCATTGATCAGGGTCGTCGACAACATGGTGTCGCCGACGTTCTTCGGACAGGCCTTTATGTCCACGGGCTGCGGAAGATCTACGCGGCGAAACACAATACCCGTGTCCGGCGCGGCCGGGCGCAGTGTCAGGTAGACCTTGTCGCCCGTGTGCAATCCGACGCCTGTCGCCTGGATCACGTTCTTTAGGGTTCGCTGCCTGATCATCGCTCTATCTCCCGTAGCAATCCACGTACAATCCGGAGATCCCGCCGGCCTTCGCTGCAGCCGGTTACGGGACACCCCGGCTGCTTAGCGCCAGCCCCGGGGTTCGTGTTACCCTGCGGAGGTTTTCGCGGCAGCCGACGCAATGCCGGCAACAAAACCCGCAAACCCTCCATTAGGGTTTTCCCGCATTTTACTCAGGTGCGAATACGTTTTGCAAGAAAATCTATTGATTTTCTTCGTGATCCTCTTTTCGGGATTACCCTTGTCCAGGCGATAGTCGGAAATTGCGTTAGTCTGCTTGGCGGCGCAGAAAAGCTGGAATATCCAGATAATCCAGGTCGGTTTCGCCATTCGGCTCGGCACGTGCAGCGGCTGCGGCCGCACCATGAGCCTTGCGATAGATAGCGGGACGGTCCATGGCGTTGTAATCGGGGGTCACGGACTCCGGATGTCCATTGGAGACAAGATGCATTGGCGGCTCGTCGGCAACCGACTTCGCTGCCTTCGCCCGACGCGCCTCCCCCAGCCCTGTTGCGACTACGGTCACGCGCAGCTCGTCGTTCAAGTCCGGGTCGATGACGGTGCCGACGACCACGGTGGCGTCATCGTCTGCAAAGTCCCGCACCGTGTTTCCCACCTCGTCGAACTCGCCGATGGACAAGCTCATTCCCGCGGTAATGTTGACCAGGATGCCCTTTGCGCCGGCCAGGTCGATATCTTCCAGCAGCGGACTGTTGATGGCCGCCTCCGCCGCTTCGCGGGCACGTTTCTCGCCGCTGGCTGCACCTGTGCCCATCATGGCCTGGCCCATTTCCGACATGACTGTCTTCACGTCTGCGAAATCCACGTTGATCAGGCCCGGACGAGTAATGAGCTCGGCGATTCCCTGGGTGGCGTTCAGGAGCACGTCGTTGGCGGACTTAAAGGCATTCAGCAGGCTCATCTCCTTACCGAGAACGGCCAGTAGCTTTTCATTGGGAATCGTGATGAGGGAGTCGACATGGCGTGCAAGCTCCGCAATCCCCTCCGCCGCCACCTTCGCCCGTTTTGTACCCTCAAAGGGGAAGGGCTTGGTGACCACGGCCACGGTCAAGATCCCCAGATCCCGCGCTACCTCTGCTACCACAGGCGCGGCGCCTGTACCTGTCCCACCACCCATGCCTGCAGTGATGAAGACCATGTCGGCCCCGTCCAGGGCGTCTTGGATGCGGTCTTTGTCTTCCAGTGCGGACTCCTTGCCGACCCCGGGATCGGCGCCGGCACCGAGACCCTTGGTGATTCCAGCCCCTAGCTGAAGGATGGTCTTGACGTTGGAATGCTTGAGGGCCTGCGCATCCGTATTGGCGCAAATGAAGTCCACTCCTTCGATAGAGGACTCCACCATATGATTGACGGCATTCCCGCCGCCACCGCCGACACCAATCACTTTGATCACCGCATTCTGGGTGTGGGTATCCATCAGTTCGAACATAGGTTTTCTCCTCTTTCGCTCTCGTTGCATCTGCTTGGGTTTGTCGTCTGGGGGACTTACTCGGAACCCCGCCGTCGTTGCTGCTCACTCACACGTCGGAGCCCCCTCACGGGGGATCACGAAGATCTAGAAATTGCCTTGAAACCAGCCCTTCATCCGGTCCCACACGGCCTTCATCCCCTTGGATTCGGACAGATCCGGGCGTCTTGCGAACCTGTGCTGCTGGGCGTACATCAACAGCCCGACGCCAGTCGAGTAGATGGGATTGCTGGTCACCTCCTCGAGTCCGGTCACGTGCTGGGGAACCCCGAGCCGCACCGGCATATGGAACACCTCCTCAGCCAGCTCGATGAGACCTTCCATCTTCGAGCTGCCGCCGGTCATGACCACACCGCCCGCCACCAGATCCTCGAAACCGCTGCGCCGCAGCTCGGTCTGCAGCAGGGTCAGGAGCTCCTCGTAGCGGGGCTCCACCACCTCGGCCAGAGTCTGACGGGAGAGCTGCCGCGCCGGGCGCTCGCCGATGCTGGGGACCTCGATGGTCTCGCTGCTGCCGGCGAGCTGGGTCAGGGCACAGGCGTGCTGCGATTTTGATCTGCTCCGCGTATTGGGTGGGCGTGCGCAGGGCGACGGCGATGTCGTTGGTCACCTGATCGCCGGCGATAGGAATCACCGCGGTATGGCGGATGGCACCGTCGGTAAAAACCGCCAAGTCCGTGGTGCCGCCACCGATGTCCACCAGGCAGACGCCGAGCTCCTTCTCGTCTTCGCCTAGCACCGCGTAGCTGGAGCTGAGCTGCTCCAGCACCAAGTCGTCGACCTCCAGCCCGCAGCGACGGATGCACTTGACGATATTCTGGGCCGCACTGACCGCTCCGGTGACCATGTGCACGCGGGCCTCCAGGCGAACGCCGCACATGCCGATAGGCTCGCGGATTCCCTCCTGATCGTCGATGATGAATTCCTGAGGCAGAATGTGGAGGATCTTCTGATCCGCGGGTATGGCCACCGCCCGGGCCGCGTCGATGACCCGGTCCACGTCCGCCTGGGTCACCTCCCGCTCCTTGATCGCGGTGATGCCGTGGGAGTTGAGGCTGCGAATGTGACTGCCCGCGATTCCCGCGTGCACGGAGTGGATCTCGCACCCCGCCATCAGCTCCGCTTCCTCCACCGCCCGCTGGATCGACTGAACCGTCGACTCGATGTCCACCACGACGCCTTTCTTGAGTCCGCGGGACGGGTGGGTGCCTATCCCGATGATCTCGATCTGATCGTCGTCCTTCACCTCGCCGACCAGCGCTGCGATCTTGTTTGTGCCTATGTCCAGGCCGATCAGGAGGTTCTTTTCGCCTCGTCTCGACATTCGGTTCAACTCCTAGAAGGCCCCTTGGGGCCGGATTTCAATTGGGCCGATTTCGCCGCACCCTTGGAACTGAGCCCTCGGCCATCGGTTCCATCCTCCGCCCAGCGGACCGCGAGCCCGTTGCTGTAGCGCATGTCGACGACGGACGGCATCCCGGCCGCCGCCAACCTGGGGTAGGCCCTGATAAACCGACTCATGCGTTCCTCCACTCGCGCCTTGCCCAACGCCAGCGTGAACCCCTGACTGCAGCGCAAGGTCCAAGCACCGCGGGGATCGAGGGACAGTTCGTCGATCTCTAGCTGCAGGTCGGCGAGCCGCGCAGCCCAATCCTTAAAGCGGACAACCACGCCCGAGGCGTGCTCGTCCGGACCTTCTAGCATTTTCAGTCCGGGGGGGAGCACACCGTCCTCGGGCCGAAAAACCACACCGTCCGCGGTCACCAACCCGTCTTTTCCCCAATGCGCAAGGGCCACGTGCTCTTCGACTGCAAGCTCCAACCGGTCGGGCCAGTGCCGACGGAGGCTGGCAGATCGAATCCAGGGCATGGCCTCAACCGCCGCCTTGAGCTCTGCAAGATCCTGGGTCAGGATGCCGCCCTGAAGGTGATCGACCACCGTCTGCTGAAGGCGCCGGGGAGACAGGCGCTTGACCTCTCCGTCCACCGTTACCACGCGCACCGGCAGCTGATGCGGCTCCCACAGCATCAGGGCGTAGGCACCGCAGGCCATCAGGGCCAGTAGCGCCAGCGCGGAGATCCATCGCAGAAGCCGTCGCCCCGCCCTCGGGGTTTCGACCTGCGGATTCGGGCTCATGGCCGCCTCACGCGCGCGCAAGACTGGTCTCCAGAATCCGCCACACCAGGGCGTCGAAATCCAACCCATGGACCTTGGCGGCCATGGGCACCAAGCTGTGATCTGTCATTCCCGGCACCGTGTTCACCTCCAGCAGGAAAGGCTGCCCGTCCTCGTCGAGCATGAAGTCCACCCGGCCCCATCCGCTGGCGCCGACGGCATCGAAGGCCTGAACGCACATGGCCTGGAGCTTGCCCTCCTCGGCCTCCCGGAGACCGCAGGGACAGATGTAGTTCGTTGTGTCCGCAGACGTACTTGGCGTCGTAGTCGTAGAAGACGTGCGGTGTCTCCAGGCGATCATCGGCAGTGCAACGCCGTCGAGAACGGCGCAGGTGTACTCGGGCCCGGCGATCCAGCGCTCGGCCAGGACCAGGGCGTCGTACTGCGCCGCGGCGCGCCAGGCAGCCGCCAGCTGCTCCGGGTCGTCGGCCCTTGCCATCCCGATGCTCGAGCCCTCATGGGCCGGCTTAATCATCAGCGGAAAGCCCAGCGCCCGGGCCTGCTCCAGCTCCGCTTCCCCCCGAATCAGGGTGAAGTCGGCCGTGGGCAATCCGCAGCCCCGCCACAGGACCTTGCAGCGGTACTTATCCATTCCCAGGGCGGAGCCCAGAACCCCGGAACCCGTGTAGGGGAGACCGATGCTCTCCAAAGCTCCCTGGATCTGCCCGTCTTCGCCCCCCCGCCCGTGCAGGATGATGAAGACCCGGTCGAAGCCCTCGGTGCGCAGGCGCTCCAGGGTGCCGGCATCTGCAGGATCCAGGGCGTGGACATTCACGCCCTGGCGCTCCAACCCGGCCAATACCGCACCACCGCTCTTGAGGGAAACCGCCCGCTCCGCCGACCGCCCGCCGAGGAGCAGCGCCACCTTGCCGAATTTGTCCGCCGCTGAAGCCATGACCTCAACCCCCGACCCGACGTACTTCGGGTATCAGGCGCACTCCGCTGGTACGCTCTACTTCCGACTGGATCCGCTCAATGAGGCGGGATATGTCACTGGCGCTGGCGCCTCCCGTGTTGATGATGAAATTCGCATGTTTTTCAGATACCTGGGCACCACCCTCCCGCATTCCTTTGAGGCCGGCCGCCTCGATGAGCCGGGCCGCATGGTCACCGGGCGGATTGCGGAAAACAGACCCGCAACTCGGCAATCCGATCGGCTGCGTGCGACCGCGCCGCTCGAGCAGATCGCGGATGCGTTCCAGTCCCGCAGCCGGGTTACCGGACTCCAAGTCCAGCTGCGCCTCCAGGAACCACTCACCGGGAGGACCCTGAACCTGGCGGTAGCCGATGCGAAAGTCCGCCGGCAAGCGCTCGCGTATCTCCCCGTGCCGATCGACGGTGCGCACCCTGCGCACCCGCGCCCAGGTCTCACCCCCGTATGCGCCGGCGTTCATGGCCAGGGCGCCACCCATGGTTCCGGGAATTCCCGCGAGGAACTCCACCCCGGAGAGCCCGAGCTTGGCGGCAAAACGCGCCGTCTTTGCGCAGGAGACCCCGGACTGGACGCGGATTCCCTGCTCTTTGAAGGACTCGATTTCACCCAGGCACCCCTGGGTCTGAACCACGGTGCCGGCAAAGCCTTCGTCACCCACCAGCAAGTTGCTGCCAAGCCCGAGCCAGAGCATGGGCTCCGACGGGTCCATGCCGCGCAGAAAAGCCGCCAAGTCCTCTGCATCGGCCGGACGGTAAAAGCGCCGCGCAGGACCACCCACGCGCCAACTGGTATGGGACGCCAGGGACTCATCGTGGCGCAGCTCGCCACGCAGCGCGGATATTCTGTCTACCGTTCGGCTCATCGCCTGGTGCGCACTCCGTTTGAACGCCCGGCACTGGCCATTCCCGCACCGGAGTACTCCGAGCGCCTGAACAACTCGCGAAGGCGGCGCAAAGTACCGCAGAGGGGCTCTCCACAGCCCATGCGCAGGCGCAACCTAGTTGGATGAAGCATGTTCTTCTCCCCCCGTTCGCAGCAGGTCGGGCAGACGGGCCGCCAATCCACCGATGTCTCCCGCGCCCATGGTCAGAACCAGATCTCCGTCTTCCAGCAGGTTTTCCAGCATGCCGGGTACATCCCGGAGGTCCTGCGCGAATACCGGGTCCACCTCTCCACGTGCACGGATGGCGCGGCTGAGGGCGCGCCCGTCGGCACCCGGGAGGGGCTCCTCGCCGGCCGGATAGACGTCGCACAGCAGCAGGCAGTCCGCGTCCGACAACACCTGCACGAAATCCTCGAACTGCTCCCGGGTGCGGCTGTAACGGTGGGGCTGAAAGACCAACACCAATCGCCGATCCGGCCAGCCGTTGCGCGCGGCGTCCACCGTGGCCGCCACCTCCCGCGGGTGGTGGCCGTAGTCGTCCACCAGGATCAGGTCGCGGCCGTCCGCGGTTGATACCTCCCCGACGACAAACCGGCGGCCGATACCCTGGAAGCCACTCAGGGCGCGCCGGATGGCCGACTCTTCCACCCCCAGCTCCAGACCAACGCTGATGGCGGCCAGGGCGTTCAGCACGTTGTGGCGGCCGGGCAGGTTGAGCTCCACTTGCAGAGGCTCGCTTTGACCGTCCCAATGCACCGAGAAATGCATTCGCAGACCTTCTTGGCGGACGTCCTCGGCCCGCACGTCCGCCTGAGGGAGCGTTCCGTAGGTACGGACCGCGCGCGAGATCTTCGGCAGCAGGGACCGGACTTCGTCGTCGTCGACACAGAGCACCGCCAGCCCGTAGAAGGGCAGGTGGTGCAGAAACTCGATGAAGGTGCTGCGCAGACGGTTGAAGTCATTGCCGTAGGTGCTCATATGATCGGCATCGACGTTGGTGAGCACCGCCAGCATCGGCTGCAGATAGAGGAAGGAGGCGTCGCTCTCGTCCGCCTCCGCCACCAGGTACTCGCTGGTACCCAGCCGGGCGTTGGCGCCGGCGCTGTTGAGCAGTCCCCCGATGACGAACGTCGGGTCCAGCCCGCCCTCGGCCAACACGCTGGCCACCAGGCTGGTCGTCGTGGTCTTTCCGTGGGTGCCGGCCACCGCCACCCCGTAGTAGAAGCGCATCAGCTCGGCCAGCATCTCGGCCCGGCGCACCACGGGAATACGCCGTTCACGGGCCGCGCGAATTTCCGGATTGGCCTGGTCGATGGCGGTGGATACCACCACTGCATCCGCGCCTTCCACATGCTCGGCGAGGTGACCGACGCATACTGTCACGCCCAGGTCTTCCAGACGCCGGGTTACGTCGCTCAACCGCTTGTCCGAGCCGGACACTTGGTAGCCCAGGTTCGCCATGAGCTCGGCGATGCCGCTCATGCCGGAGCCTCCGACGCCGACGAAGTGCAGACGCCGGATTCGCCCCATGCGGCTCGCACCATAACGCATCATGAGCGCTCATGCCCCGCTCACCTCCCAGCACGCCCGCGCGATGCGCTCCGCCGCCTCTGGCTTCGCCTGCCCACGGGCAGCCTCGCCCATTTCCACCAGCCAGGCAGGCGTCGCCGAGGAGCTCCGCAAGAACAGCGCCCAAAGACTCGGTGGAAAGCTCCGTCTGGGGCATGAGCCGCGCCGCACCTACATCCGCCAAATAACGGGCATTGCCTGTCTGATGGTCGTCCACCGCGTAAGGATAGGGAACCAGTACCGAGCCGACTCCGGCCGCCGCAAGCTCGGAGACGGTCAAGGCACCGGCGCGGCATACCACGAGGTCAGCCCAGGCGTAGGCCTCGGCCATATCGGCGATGAAGGGGATCAGCTCGGCTTCGACACCCTCCCGGGCATACGCGGCGCGTGCCACGTCCAGCGTAAGCTCGCCGGCTTGATGGCGGATGTTCGGGCGCTGCCGGTCCGGTAGGGTGGCCACCGCGCCGGCGACCGTTTCGTTCAGTACCTTCGCGCCTAAGGAGCCGCCTACGACAAGGAGACATCGGGGCACGCCGCGCCCTGCCAGCCGCTCTGCGGGAGGCGGTATGGACGCAATCTCGGATCTCACCGGATTACCGCTGGTGACGGCCCCTCGCTCATCCGGAAAGCTGCCCGGAAAGGCCTCGAAAACCCTCGCAGCGACCCTGGACAACCACTGGTTCGTGAGCCCGGGAACTCGGTTCTGCTCCTGGATTACCAAGGGCAGGCCGAGAATTTTCGCCATGAGTCCGCCAGGCCCGGAAGCGAAGCCGCCCATCCCGAGAACCAGGTTGGGGCTGCGCCGTCCCAGGATCTCTCTGGCCTGACGCAAAGCCACCATCAGCTTCCAGGGAGCCGTCAGGATCTGCCGGACTCCCTTGCCCCGCAGACCCTCGATACTGATCCACTCCATCGGGAATCCGTGCTCGGGCACCAGCCGCGATTCCATGCCGCGTTTGGTTCCGATCCAAAACACGTCCATGCCCTGATCTCGCAATAGCCGAGCGACCGCCAGCGCAGGGAAGACGTGGCCACCGGTCCCGCCGGCCATGACGGCTACACTCGTGCCCATTTCATCCCCCTAACGGGTTCGGTGTGCGCGGTCTTGCGCCTCAGCTCCAGGTCGATGCGCAGCAAGAGTCCAACCGCCATGCAGGCGACGATCAGACTGTTGCTTCCGTAGCTCACAAAGGGCAGGGTCAGCCCCTTGGTCGGGAACAGTCCAACGTTCACACCGATGTTGATCAAGGCTTGAAGACCGATTCCAAGGCCGAGTCCGTGAGCTGCGTAAGCGGAGAACAACCAACCCGCACGCTCTGCTCGGGCACCTATGGAAATCGCCCGCCACACAAAGAACGTGAAAGCTGCGATCACCGCCAGCGTACCGACCAATCCGAGCTCCTCACCGACGACCGCCATCAGAAAGTCCGTGTGGGCCTCCGGGAGAAAGAACTGCTTTTGGATACCGTTACCGAGACCCACCCCCAGCCACTCCCCGCGCCCGAACGCAATGAGTGCCTGAGAGAGCTGAAACCCCGTATTGAAGGGATCCGCGAAGGGGTCCATAAAGGAGGTAACTCGCTGCAGCCGATAAGGCTCGAGCGCCACCAACATCACCGCGGCGGTCGCCAGCATCCCGAACAAAATCGCGAAATGGGTCACCTGCACACCGCCGAGAAAGAGCAGACCCAGCACGGTGGCCAACAAGACGGCGGTAGTGCCGAAGTCCGGTTGACGCATGATCAAAGCGCTGGCGATCACCATCAGGAACATTGGCTTCAGGAAACCGGACAGGCGGGTCGCCACCTCCTCGTGCCGGCGCACCAGGTAGCCGGATACGTAGATGACAGCGAAGAACTTCATGAATTCCGAGCTTTGAATATTGAGCGGACCAAGGGGTATCCAACGGGTCGCTCCGTTGACGGTTCGGCCAATTCCGGGGACCAGCACCAGGACCAGCAGTAACACTCCGACGAAAAAGAGCGCGGTGCCGGACTTCTCCCACCAGGTCAGTGGAACGGTAAAAACCAGGATCCCCGTTGCCAATGCGAGCCCGAGGGCCAGGGCATGCCGGGTAATGAAGTGGAAGGGGGCGTCGAAGACGCGGTCGGCGGTAGACATGGACGCGCTGGCCACCATCACGAATCCGAATCCCAGCAGCAACAGCACACAGCACAGGAGCGCCCAATCCAGTTCCGGCAGCTTGCCGGTGCGCCTGCGCCGCAGCTCCTTCACCTTGGCGCGGCGCCGGGCCCGCTTCTCGGCACCGTCGAGTGCCGGAGTTGATTCCGTTTTCTGGATCTGCTCCTCGGCACTCATACCTCGAGCCCCTCCACAGCAGCGGCGAACACCCGGCCACGGTGCTCGTAGTTATCGAACATATCGAAGCTGGCGCAGGCGGGCGACAGAAGCACGCAATCGCCCGGCTGTGCCGCGGCGAAAGCCTGCATCACCGCATCGGTCATGTCCTTTGCGCGTAGCGTGGGGACCCGACCGTTGACGGCGTCCTCGATCATGGGTGCATCCCGGCCGATCAGGACCACCGCACGTGCAGCCCGCTCAACGGCACAGACCAGGGGCCCGAAATCCGCACCCTTGCAGTCGCCACCGGCAATGAGAACCGCCCGCGCAGAGCCCGATGGGTCGACCAACCCGTCCAAGGCGGCCACAGTGGCTCCGGGATTCGTGCCCTTGGAGTCGTCGTACCAATCGACCCCCCCTTTGCTTGCCACCAGGGCCGTACGGTGCGGTAAGCCCCGAAAGGTACGCAGCGCCTCCAGCATCGCCACCTCCGCCAGCCCGCAGGCCTGCCCCATCGCGAGAGCGGCAAGGGCGTTGGCCAGATTGTGGCGCCCCCTGGCAGCGACCTCCCGAGCGGGCAACAGGCGGCTGGGTCCGCGGGCGATCCAGGTCTCGCCGCCATGCTCGACCAGGCCGAAATCCGACTCGCGGTCCGCCGCGTCGAGCGTAAACCCGACGTCTTCGTTCGCCATCTTGGCCATGCCACGAACCCGCGGATCATCGAGGTTGAGAACCGCGGTACGGGCCCCGCGAAAAATCCGTGCCTTTGTTGCGGCGTACTCGTCGATGCCCTCGTACCTGTCCATGTGGTCGGCTGAGACGTTGAGCACGGTCGCCACCCGCGGAGCAAGAGAATAGGTGGACTCGAGCTGGAAGCTGGATAGCTCCAGCACGTAAAGCTCGACACCATCGTCGAGCAGATCCAGGGCGGGCTGCCCGAGGTTGCCGCCGACCGCGACGCGCACGCCGGCCAAGCGCGCCATTTGGCCCAGTAACGTGGTAACACTGCTCTTGCCGTTGGAGCCCGTAATGGCCGCCACAGGAGAGCGGGCAGCTTGGGCGAAGAGCTCGATATCACCGAGCACCGGGATACCACGCGCTGCAGCTGCCGCGATCAACGGCTCCCGCAGGGGCACGCCGGGACTAACGATCAGGCGCTCGGCCGCGGCGAAGACATCAGCATCGAAGCCGCCAACAAACAAAGCGAGGTCCGGCATCTCACGACGCGCCCCCTCCAGCCCCGGAGGCTCTTGCCGTGAATCCACTACCGTCACCGCTACGCCCCGGCCGCGAAGAAAGCGGGCGCAGGAAAGACCGGTCCTGCCGAGACCCACCACCAGGGTCTTTGGGAAGGGCCGAGGGCCGAGAGCCGAGGACTGCGCATCCTTTACCTGGTACATTCCAACGGTCCTCATCTAATCTTCAGGCTTGCCAGCCCGATCAGAACCAGGATCACGGTCAGAATCCAAAAGCGCACGATCACCCGCGGCTCCGGCCAACCCTTGAGCTCGAAGTGATGATGAAGCGGCGCCATGCGAAAGATGCGCTTGCCCGTCATCTTGAAGGAAGCCACCTGCAGCATCACCGAGAGGGTTTCCGCCACGAAGACGCCGCCCATGATCACCAACACCATCTCCTGGTGCGCGACAACCGCCACGATGCCCAGGGCCGCGCCCAGGGCGAGGGCGCCGACATCGCCCATGAACACCTGGGCGGGATAGGTGTTGAACCAGAGGAACCCGAGCCCGGCACCGACCAGGGCACCGCAGAAGACCACGACCTCGCCGACGCCGGGGACGTGGGGGATCTTCAGATAGGCGGAAAAGTCGACGTGACCGGAGGCATAAACGAAAACGGCGAGGGCACCGCAGACCAGAACCGTGGGAAGCACCGCGAGGCCATCCAGACCGTCGGTCAGGTTCACCGCGTTGCTCGACCCGACGATCACCAGATAGGTAAGCAGAATGAACCAAGGCCCGAGTTGGAAGGAGACATCCTTCAGGTAGGGTATCAACAGGGCCGTCTCCGCCGGCGTCGAGGCGATCGAATAGAGGTAGACGGCGGCACCAAGCCCCACGACCGACTGTCCGAGAAACTTGTAGCGGGATGCCAGTCCCCTGGCGTCCTTGAGCACCAACTTCCTGTAATCGTCCACCAGCCCGATCGCTCCGCATATCAGGGTGACTAGAAGTACCAGCCAGACGTAACGGTTGGTGAGGTCTGCCCAAAGCAGGGTTGCGACGCCGATGGCCACCAGCATCAATGCACCGCCCATTGTTGGCGTCCCGGCCTTGGACAGATGGCTCTGGGGTCCGTCGTCGCGAACCGTCTGACCGATCTTGTAACGGGTAAGGCGGCGGATCATGGCCGGCCCGACCACGAACGAGATGATCAGGGCGGTGAGCACCGCCATGATTCCGCGCAGAGTCAGATAGCGAAAGACGGAGAAGGCGCTCTCGTACTGTGCAAGCCATTCGGTCAGAAAGAGCAGCATGTCAGGCATTCCCCCCGCTGCACAGGGCATCCGCCACCCGATCCATGGCGGCTTGCCGAGACCCCTTCACCAGCACCAGGTCGCCAGGGCCGAGGCGCCCTCGCAGCTCGTCGATCAGCGTCATCTGGTCGTAGAAATGCCGCGCACCCGCACCGAACGCCTCGGAGGCGGATGCGCTGAGCTTGCCAACTGTATAGAGGGATTCCACGCCGGCGGCCCTCGCAGCCTCGCCCAGCCCCCGATGCAGCTCGGCGGCCTCCGGGCCCAGCTCTCCCAGGTCACCGAGCACGAGCGAATGCCGGCCGGCGAGCCCTACGAGCACGTCGATTGCCGCCCGTACCGAGTCCGGATTGGCATTGTAGCTGTCGTCGATCAGACGCAGCCCGCCGGCACCGACCCTCGGGTTCAAGCGACCGGCCACCGGCTTCAAGCCGGCGAGGCCCGCCCGGATGGCCTCGGCCCCGATCCCCAGGACCGAGGCGACCGCCACGGCTACCAAGGCGTTGCGTACGTTGTGCATCCCCGCCAGGGCAAGCTGCAGATCCAGCGTCTCACCCCCGACCCGAACCGAGAAATGGGTACGAAAGCCGTCGTCGTGCCAAACGCCGGCTACCCTGTCGATCTCGGCGCGCACATCTGCGCTGGGGTCCAGGCCACAGGTGAGCATGGGACGCCCACCGGCCAAATCCCGCCACAGGGGCGTCCAAGGCGAGTCGGACGGCACGATGAAGGTACCGTCCGCGGGAAGGCCGCGGGCGATCTCGCCTTTCGCCCGCGCCACGCCTTCGACGCTGCCGAAGCCCTCCAGGTGGGCACGCCCGGCGTTGGTGATCACGGCGATGTCAGGCCGTCCGATATCGGTCAGGTAGCCGATCTCACCAGGATGATTGGCCCCCATTTCCAAGACCAGGAAATCCTCGTCGCGGGCTGCGAGCAGGGTCAGAGGCATCCCGATGTCGTTGTTCAGGTTTCCCCGGGTGGCCCGCACCGAGCCGACCCGAGCCAGCACGGCTGCAAGCATTTCCTTGCAGGTCGTCTTGCCGTTGCTGCCGGTGATCGCGATTACCTTGCCCGCGAAGCGCTGGCGCCATGCCGCCGCCAACCTACCGAGAGCGAGGCGCGTGTCGTCCACCACCCACTGCGCTGAATCAACGTCCAGGAAGTGATCGACCAGTGCCGCCGCGGCTCCACTCGCACATGCCTGCGGGACAAAATCGTGTCCATCGAAACGCTCTCCGCGCAACGCGACGAAAAGCTGACCGGCGCAATCTTCCCGGCCGTCCTTGCCGACGGAGTCGAAAGAAACGTCGGCGCCTTCGATGCGCCCCCCGACGCGAGCGGCGGCATTCGCGAGGGTCCACATCATGCGTTCAGACCTCCGCGTTCCTGCAACACCTGCAGCACCTGCGCCCCGTCGCTGAAGTGGACCTTCAGATCGCCCATATCCTGGGTGGTCTCATGCCCCTTGCCGGCGATCAGGACCAGGTCCTGCTCCGCGGCTGTAGCGATCGCCAAGCGGATCGCAAAGGCACGCTGGCGCTCGACGCAAACCGCGGCCGGCTCTTCCATACCGGCGAGAATATCGCGGACGATGGTATCGCCGTCCTCGCCGCGGGGATTGTCGTCGGTGAGGATCACCCGGTCGCTCAGGCGTTCGACGATAGCGCCCATCAAGGGGCGTTTGCCTCGATCCCGCTCCCCTCCACAGCCGACGACGCTGTGGATTCGGCCCCGGACATGCTCGCGCAGGTTGCGCAACGCCTGCTCCAGCGCGCCCGGGGTATGCGCGTAGTCCACCACGACCAAGGGTTGGCCGTCGCCCCCGAACCGCTCCATGCGGCCGGGCACCGGGCGTACACCGGCGAGCTCGCGCAAGGCGCGCTCCAAGGGCAGACCTCGTGAGAGCATCACCGTGAGCACCGCGAGGAGGTTGGAGGCGTTGAAAAAACCGAGCAGGTCGACATTGACCTCCCCCATCCCGGCGCTGGTCGCCAACTTCAAGTTCAGTCCTGCAGACCCGGGCGTCACAGTGCTTGCCCGCACCCAAAGATCGCACTTCGCCGGTCTGCGCGCCTCCGGCTGCGCGCTGTAGTAGGCAACCTTGACTCCCGGCGCAAGATCTTCGGCGATCTCTGCGCTGAGCGGGTCATCGAGATTTAACACGGCCCAGCGCAGCTCCGGCATACCAAAGAGCTGCCTCTTAGCGGCACCGTAGCTCCCCATGTCGCCGTGATAGTCGAGATGCTCGCGACTGAGATTGGTAAAAACCGCGCAGCTGAACCGGACGCCCGCGGGCCGCCCCTGGGCCAGGGCGTGGGAGGAAACCTCCATGGCCAAGGCACGGGCACCACCGAGGCGCAACATGCCCAGCGTCTCCTGCAGGACGACCGGGTCGGGGGTCGTGTGGGTCGATTCGGAGAGCTCGCCGGGGAAGCCTACGCCCAGGGTGCCGATGATTCCGCACTTGAGCTCCGCGCCCAGGGCCTGCGCCAGGTAATGGGTCACGCTGGTTTTACCATTGGTCCCGGTAACGCCGATCACCTCCATGGCGGCACTCGGCTGACCGAAGAAGCGATCCGCCAAGGCGCTGGCTTTCCGCCCCAGGTCCGGAACCGGGATCACGGGTACGCCCAGGCGCATGGCGAGAGCCGCCATGGCCGGTAGATTCCACCGCGCGCCCGGCTCGGCCGCAATGGCCGCGGCACCTCGGGCGCAAGCACCTTCAGCGAAATCCAGTCCATGTGCTGTGGAGCCCCGGCAGGCAAGAAAGAGCCCGCCGGCGCCCAAGCGCCGGCTGTCGAGGTCGATCCCACCGATCACCGCGTCCGCCTCCGACGGCACCCGGGCAAAGCCTTCCAAGAGATCGGAAAGCCTCCAGGCATGCAGAGAACGAAGCAGTGGCATCATTTTTCGTCCTCCGCACCTGCCAACCGCAGGGTGGCGCCGGGATCATCGGGGGGCACGTTGAACAGCCGCAAGGCGCCGGCCATAACACTGGAAAACACGGGGGCCGCGACCCGGCCGCCGTAATAATGCTTGCCCCGCGGCTCATCGACCATGACGACCATGACGAAACGCGGCTGCGAGGCCGGCGCCATACCGGCGAAAACCGCCTGGTAACGCTTGGAGGCATAGCCACCCCGGACCGCCTTCTTGGCCGTACCCGTCTTGCCGGCGGCCCGGTAACCATCGATGGCAGCCAGCTTGGCGGTTCCCTTGGGAGAGACCACGGTCTCCATCATGGCTCTGACCTTGCGCGCGGTTGCGGCGGACAGAATGCGTTCTTCGGCAGGCCGCTCCCGGCGCTTGAGCAACGTGACAGGACGCTTGACGCCGTCTGCCGCTAGCACAGCGTAGGCCTGGGCGAGCTGCAGCGTGGTCACCGACAGGCCATATCCAAAGGCCAGCGTGGCGTGCTCGAACAGCCTCCAGCTCTGAAAATGACGCAGGCGACCCGGTACCTCGCCCGGGAACTCGACCCGGGTCGGCTTGCCGAAGCCGAGACGATCGTAAAGCTGCCACAACACCGCCTTGTCCATCCGCATAGCCAGCTTGACCACCCCCACGTTGCTGGACTTTGTGATAACACCCGTTGTGTCGAGCAGACCGTGATTGCGCACATCCCTGACCCGGTCGCGCCCGACGCGCAGGAAACCGGGCCTGGTATCGATGGGGGTAGTCGGCCCCACCAGTCCAGCCTCCATCGCCGCCGCCACCACAAAAGGCTTCACGGTCGAGCCGGGCTCCATCACATCGGTCAGGGCTCGATTACGGCGGGTGCCGCCCTTTCCGCCCCGGGCGGCGTTGGGGTTGTAAGCCGGCTGGTTCACCATCGCCAAGATCTCGCCGCTTTGAACATCCAACACCACCGCAGAGGCCGAAACCGCGTTGTGCTTCTGCACCGCCCGCTTGAGCTCCCGATAGGCCAGAAACTGCAGCCGCCGGTCGATGCTCAGGGTCAGATCCTTGCCGTGGCGAGGCGGTTTGATGCGCTCGACCTCGGCCACTACGCGGCGTCGTCCGTCCTGGATCACACGACGCTTGCCCGGATCGGCGCTCAGCCATGCGTCGAAGGCCAGCTCCATGCCTTCGATTCCCCGGTCGTCTACGTTTGTGAAGCCAATCACGTGCCCGAACATCTCGCCGCTGGGATAGAAGCGCCGATACTCCGAGTCCATACCCAACCCGTGAAGCTTGTACTCACCCATGACCCGCTCCACCGCATAGGTTTGCTCCGGACCAATGCGCCGCTTCAGGTAGACAAAGGCACGTTCACGCTTGTCCATCAGGCGTGCCATGAGCTTCGGCTCGTCGATCTCCAGCGCCTTGGCCAGATCTCTCACGGCATCGGGCTGACCCACCAAACGCCGCGGATCCCCCCACACGGTGGCCACCGGTGTGCTGACGGCCAGGGGCTCGCCATTGCGGTCGAGGATCATACCGCGCCGGGCTGGAATCTCGCGCACCCGCAAGTAGCGGCGCTCGCCCTCGTTCTTCAGGAACTCCGTGTCCATCACCTGGCGATCGAAGGCGCTCCAGGACACGGCCAGGAGCACCAGGCCAAGAACGCTGATCAAGGTATTGCGGCGAACGTTGAAGCTCGCCCCGGCAACCAGGCGCTCCGCGCGCTCTGTACGCTCTGCGCGTTTGCGGCGGCGCTCTCTAGCGGCCATCGCCACCTCCGTCGATTACCCGCACATCGCCACCCAAAGGCAAGCGCATTCCAAGCAGATCGCGCGCCTTGGCCTCAACCCGCGGATGCGTGGTCAGGGCCGCTTCCTCGAGACGCAGCTGCCCCCAGCGCACCTCCAACCCATGACGCTGGGCACGCAGGGCCTGGAGCTCGACAAACTCTAACCGGCTCAGGTACTTGGCGTTTACGACCCATACTCCGGTGGACACGACACCCAGGATGAGAACGATTAAGAACCAGAGGTCGTAACGGGTCATGCCAGCCGCTCCGCAACCCGCATTACGGCGCTGCGCGCACGCGGATTGGCTGCGACCTCTGCGCCGGATGGGCGCACCGGTTTGCCGACCGCACGCAGACGGGCGTGGGTCTCTCGCTCTGTTACGGGCACGCCGCGGGGAAACTGCTCGCCGCGGGCCTCATCGCGGATAAAACGCTTCACGATGCGATCCTCCAACGAGTGGAAGCTGATGACCACAACACGGCCGCCCGCAGCCAGAAGGTCACAGACACCGGAGAGGCAGTCACGAACCTCATCCAGCTCGCGATTGACGTGAATCCGGATTGCCTGAAAGGTGCGGGTCGCCGGGTGCTTTCCCGGCTCACGGCCGGGGCGCGCCGCCGCAACAATCTCCGCCAGAGCACGCGTTGATGTAATCGGCCTTTCGTTTCGAGCGCGCACAATTGCGCGGGCGATGCGCTTGGCGAAGCGCTCCTCGCCGCACTCGCGCAGGACACGCAGGATCTCCGCCTCCTTGGCCCGCGCCAGCCAACTGGCCGCCGTTTGTCCTTCACTGGTGTCCATACGCATGTCGAGAGGTCCATCCGCTAAGAAGCTGAAGCCCCGGCGCGGCTCGTCGAGCTGAGGAGAGGAAACGCCCAGATCCAGCAACAAACCGCTCAGGCGACCGGAAACGCCATGGCGCCTTGCCACCTCGCCCGCTTGAGAGAAGGAAGCGTGCTCGACAACCAGACGCGGATCATCCCCCGCCAAGGCGGCACCGAACGCGACCGCCGCCGGGTCGCGATCCAGGGCCAGCAAACGCCCGTCGCGGCCCAGCCGGGCCAGCAAGGCGCGGGCGTGGCCGCCGCGGCCGAAGGTGCCGTCCAGGTAGATGCCATTCGGGTTGATCGCCAATGCCTCCAAGCTTTCCTCCAGTAAAACCGGCGTGTGCAGCGCGTCGGTCATCAAGATTCTTTCTAAATTAGATGGACAGGGACGCAATATCCGCAGCGGAATCCAGTTGTGACAAATCGCTGTCGTTCAGCCATTCGTCACAGCGCCCATTCCAGGTCTCCTCGTCCCACAGCTCGAATTTCTTGCCTTGCCCCACCAGGGCCACCCTCTTATCCAGAGAGGCGAAGCGCCGAAGTCCCGGCGGCAGCAGGACTCGCCCTTGCCCGTCCATGTCCACCTCTTGCGCGTGACCGATATAAAGACGCTGCAGCTTCCGCGCCCCCTCATTGAAAGAAGGCAGCTGATCCAGCTTGCGCTCAATCTCGACCCAGGTGGGCTCGGGGTAGATGAGCAGACAACGATCGCGGTCGACGGTGATGACGAGGTGGGACTCACAGCAGGACTGCAGACGCTCGCGGTACCGAGCGGGTATCGCGAGCCTGCCTTTGGCGTCCAGATTGAGGAAGGAAACCCCGCGGAACAATGCCGACCCCCCATAAGGTGAAAAATCCCTTTTAACCCACATCCCTCCACTTTTCACCAATGGTAGGCAACAATACACCACCAGTCAAGGCAAAAATGTGGTTTTTTTCTTGTCGGTCAGGGACTTAAGAGAGCCAGCTCGAACAGTTCAAGAAAGACGCCAAAATCATCATATTTTCATAGTGATGCACGCTAAATCTATAGTAATACTTGAAAAAAAGCCAGTTGCAACGACCCAACGGCGCGAAAAACAAACTGCTTTGGAGGGGGAAGGAGAAGCGGGAGCCGGCCTGTAAGCCGGGTTCTGTCGTGGGCAGCCATTCATCTGGGATGCACGTCGCCGCGCACCTCAAGCGACCTACCCGGGAGCCGTGCGGGCCGCACGTGCGGCGCAAGGCCGCGCGCTCCCCTATTTGGTCTTGCTCCGGGTGGGGTTTACCCTGCCACCGGTGTTACCGCCGGCGCGGTGCGCTCTTACCGCACCATTTCACCCTTACCGACCCGCCGGAGGCGGGTCTAGGCGGTATGTTTTCTGTGGCACTTTCCGTGGGCTCGCGCCCCCCAGGCGTTACCTGGCACCCTGCCCTGCGGAGCCCGGACTTTCCTCCCCTGCAGCCAGGCCGCAGGAGCGGCTGCCCGGCCGACTCCCACCATGAATTCTACTACTCAGGGCGCCGCCTTTGGAGCGCGAGCTTATAAAGCCTGTTTTTTTTTCCACCGGCAATGCGCACGGTGAGGGCCGCCGCCTGCTTGAGGGGGAGCTCGTCCGACAGGATGGCCAAGACCCGCTCCTCTTCTGCTTCCCGAGCGGCATCGGCACTCTCGCGGCCAGCCTCCACAAGGATGACAAACTCTCCGAGCTGCTGCTCGGGGTCGTTACGCAGGAGATCGGCAAGGGAGCCGAGGGTTCCCTCCAGAAAGGTCTCGAAACGCTTCGTGAGCTCACGAGCCACGACGGCATGCCGATTCGCTCCGAGTACCGAGCCCATATCCTCGAGGGACGCAGCGGCCCGGTTACCGGCCTCGTAGAAGATTAAGGTCCCCAACTCGCCGATCAAGCCACTCAGCCAATGTCGGCGTGCAGCCGAAGAACGAGGGGGGAAACCGAGAAAAAGGAACCGGTCGCTCGCAAGCCCGGCGGCGCAAAGCGCGCAAACGGCTGCATTGGCCCCCGGCACGGGCACCACGCGCACCCCCTGCCGTCTAGCCCCTCGGACCAGGGTGAAACCAGGATCACTGATGAGCGGCGTGCCGGCATCCGAGACCAGGGCCAAGTCTTCACCCCGGGCAAGCAGCCCGAGCAGCCGATCGGTCACTCCCGCTTCGTTGTGATCGTGAAAAGAGCAGAGCTTGGCCTGGATCCCCAAGTGCGTCAGCAAGCGGCGGGTGTGGCGCGTATCTTCGGCGGCAATCAGGTCGACCCGGGAGAGCACTTCGCGGGCACGGTCCGTAATATCCCCAAGATTGCCGATGGGTGTTGCCACCACGTATAGTACGCCTGAGTTATTGGACACCTATTCTCCTCCACCTATCAGAGCACCGCGAACAACGATGTTCCAGAAAAAACACATGACTACGGCCCGTCTCTCCATCACACCGCTGCTTGCCGCACTTACAATCGCCTTGGGCGGCTGCGCCGGACTGCAGATGGGAGGCCATTCCGAGCTCACACGGGCCGTTACCGGCGGCTTCCGGGGGGGCGAGACCATAGCCGTGCTGCTGCCCCAGTCCGGCCGCTACGCGGGTGCCGCCCAGGTCGTACGCGACGGGATTGTCGCCGCGCAGGAAGCAGACCCGCAAGGAAGCCGGCCAACGTTGCGTTTCTACGACAGCGCCGCGGGCTCCGCGACCGCCCTCGTGCAGCAGGCCGCAGCAGACGGCGCCGATTTGGTGATCGGGCCACTGCAGAAGCAATCGGTGGAAAAGCTCACCAGCGCATCCTCGCTGCCGATCCCAACCCTCGCACTGAACCTGGCCCCGGGTTCTGGCAGCCCACCCGGAAACCTGTATCAGTTCTCGCTCTCTCCTGAAGACGAGGCGGCGTCGGTAGCCACAGCAGCCTGGAATCAGGGACACCGCACCGCCCTGATGCTGTACCCTGATGGCAACTGGGGCAACCGTCTATCCCGCGCATTCCGCCAGGAGTGGAAGTCGGTCGGCGGCCAGATGGCCGCCTCTCAGGCCTTTGACCCGGCAGCGGCGGACTTCTCCGCTACGGTCGCAAAGCTGTCCGACCGCGCCGCAGGTGCCGACTTCGTCTTCCTGGTCGCGACCGCAGACCTGGCGCGCCAAATCTGGCCGCAGATCCGAAACAAGGTCGGTTCGGAAGTACCGGTTTACTCGACCTCCCACATATACAACGGGCGGTTCGACCCGGAGGGCGACCGGGGCTTGGTGGGACTGAATTTCGTCGAGATTCCCTGGCTCGTGGAGCCGGCATCCGGTGACTCCGTCTCCTCCAAGGGTCTACGCAAGAGTCTGCCGCGGCTCTACGCGATGGGAGTCGACGCCTACCGACTCGGCTCGCGTCTCGATTGGATGTCGGCGAACCCGCAGGCCCGGGTCCAGGGTAAGACCGGCGTCCTGAGCATGGACTCCCAAAGGCGCTTCCACCGCCAGCTTAGCCTTGCGCGCATCGATTCCGGCGGCCCGGTCAAGGTGGCGGTCATCGGCGACGGCGCAACGGGAAAAATGGCGCATGTGTTTCCGCTCTTCGGCGCCAGCCCGCGTCTCGCCGCCGTAGGATCTCCCGGCATTGGCGATCATCGCCCGTAGTCGCACGACGACTGTCGGCGGGGACAAGGAACGCCTCGCCTGCGCCTATCTGCAAGCTAAGGGCCTAAGCTTGCTCGAGCGCAATTATCGCTGCCGGCGCGGCGAGATCGATCTGGTGATGCGCGAGAACGGCACCCTGGTCTTCGTCGAGGTCCGATTTCGGGCGTCCACGCGGTTCGGCACACCGGGCGAGACGGTGGACATCCACAAGCAGCGTAAGCTGGCCGCAGCAGCGGCCCACTATCTACAGCACAACCAGACCAACCTGCCCTGCCGCTTCGACGTCATTGCGCTCAGCGGCACCAATCGCATCGACTGGATTCGGGACGCCTTCTATGTGGAATAAGCTTCGCAAAAGAAATCAGTTGCCAATCGATACGCAACGCCGTCATGCCTTGGCGATGACCCTTACGCTCGGCCTTGGCATTCCGCTACTGCACGGCTGTGCCGCCGTCGTTGTCGGCGGTGTCGCCGCGGGGGCTTCGGTGATGCATGAGCGGCGGAACGCGCAAGTCGTGCTGGAAGACGAGTACATCGAGCAGTCCGCCGCCCAGCGTCTGAGAGACAATCCCGACATCAAACTGCGCAGCCGCATCTCCACGACCAGCTACAATCATCTGGTTTTGCTGACCGGACAGGCCGAAACCGAAGACATTCGTGACCGTTTCGCGCAGAAGGTCGCCCGGCTACCGAAGGTGAAGAAGGTGATGAACGAGGTCACCGTCGGTCCCATGGCGAGCTTTTCACAGGAGAGCGAGGACACCCTGATCACGTCGCGGGTAAAAATTGCGTTAACCGATACCGACATCGAGGGGTTCGATCCGACTCGCGTCAAAGTCGTTACCGAGGATGGGGTGGTCTTCCTCATGGGGCTGGTTTACCCCGCGGAAGCGGATGACGCAGCGGAAAGGGCGCGCTACGTGCCCGGCGTGGCGAAGGTGGTCAAGATATTTGAGTATATCTAGCCGCAGCCGGGTCCCGGAGCTGCCACCGCAGACCCTGAGCGAGCTGACGGCGCTGACGGCGCCCCGAGACCTGCTCACCGACCCGGCCGACTGTTGGCCCTATGGGTACGACAACAGCGGCCGGCAGGCCCTGCCTCAAGCCGTCGTCTTTATCACCGAAGCGGACCAGCTGGTCAAGCTGCTCTCCCTATGCAATCGCCAGCGCGTCCCCGTTACCGCGCGCGGCCTGGGTACGGGCACCACCGGGGCCACGGTCCCGGACCGCGGCGGCATCGTTCTCTCCTTCGAGCGCATGACGCGCATCCTGACGATCGATCCGCAGAACCGCCTGGCGGCTGGTGGAGCCCGGCGTGACCAACGAGGCGCTCCAACAGGCAGCGGGCGAGCAGGGCTTCTTCTGGCCCCCGGACCCCACCAGCGCGGCGGTATGCACCATCGGTGGCAACCTGGCCTGCAACTCCGCAGGCCCGCGGGCCGTCAAATACGGCACACCACGAGAGTGCACACTGGGCCTAAAGGCAGTCACCGGAGCCGGGGAGCGCATCCGCACGGGGGTGTGCACGACCAAGGGCGTAGTCGGATACGACCTCACGCGCCTGATCATCGGCTCCGAAGGGACCTTGGCCCTGATCACGGAAGCGACCCTCAAGCTGACCCCCCTGCCCGAGACCAAACGTACCCTGCGCGCTACCTATTGCGATATCCAGGCGGCTGCGACTGCGGTCTCGGCCATCATGACCCAGCCCGTCACCCCTTGCGCGCTGGAGCTCATGGACGGCGCCGCCATCGAGGTGGTCCGCCGCTATTCCGACCCGGGCATCCCGGCGGGAACGGGGGCGCTGCTGATGATCGAGGTGGACGGACCTGCGCACTGCATCGACTCGGCCGCAAAGACCGTCGCCGACGCGGCCCGGGTGGAAGGAATCAGAGACATACGCGGCGCCACGGATGCTACCGAGATCGACGCACTCTGGAAGGCCCGCCGCGCCCTAGCCCCCGCCCTGCGACACATCGCACCGAAGAGAATCAACGAGGACGTCGTGGTCCCTGTTTCCCATCTTGCCAGATTCATCGACGGCCTGGACGCAACTCTCGCGGGAGACGGACATCCGCATCGTCAACTTCGGCCACGCGGGCAACGGCAACATCCACGTCAATCTGCTCGTAAACCCCGACGACCTAAACGAGATGGCGCGGGCCAAGCACTGCCTGGATGCGATGTTCTCTTTGGTCATCGAGCTCGACGGCACCATCTCCGGCGAGCACGGCGTAGGGCTCGCAAAGCGCGACTTCGTTGCAAGAGAGATCGACCCGGCAACCCTGCGCCTGATGCGGGACATCAAGCGGCAGTTCGATCCGAACGGAATTCTCAATCCAGGGAAGGCGTTGCCCGAGATCTAGTCCCGGAAAAGAAAAAAACCAGGAATGAAACGAATAACGCGAACAGATCAGCAAGGGATGGAAATCGGGTCGATCGGCTTGTTCTTGTGAACCCGGATGGCAGTAAGCCGCCCCTTCCACACGCAGCCGGTGTCCAGTGCCCAGGTGTTGTTCCGAACCTCGTAGCCAAGCGTCGACCAATGACCGAAGATGATGCGTATGTCGCTGCTCGCCCGTCCCGGCACCTCGTACCAAGGTAGGTACCCTTTCGGCGCTGAGCCGGGAGGGGACTTCTCCTTCAGCGCCAGGTTTCCCTCGGCGTCACAATAGCGCAGCCGCGTAAAGCAGTTGGTGATGAAACGCAGGCGATCCATCCCGGTTAGAGACCTGGACCAACGTGCGGGCTCGTTGCCGTACATTTCGTTCAGGAAGTCCGGATAGCTCGGTCCCTGCAGGACTGCCTCTACCTCCCTCGCGCACTCCAGGGCTTCCATCAGATCCCACTGCGGCGGCAGCCCGGCGTGGACGAGGGCGAAGTCCTTGCGTGCGTCGAAGTGCATCAAGGGACGGTGCCGCAGCCAATGCAACAGCTCGTCCCGCTCCGGCGCCCGAAGCACCGCATCGAGGTTGCTCTTCTTTTCCTGTTTGGAGTTTCCGGCGGCGAGTGCGAGCAGGTGCAGGTCATGGTTTCCCAGGACCGTCAGGGCACAGTCGTCGAGATCTCGGATAAAGTGCAAGGTCTTCAGGGAGTCCGGCCCCCGATTAACCAGGTCGCCAACGAGCCAAATTTTGTCTTTCACCGGGTCGAAGGCGAGCGCGTCGAGCAAGCGCCGGAGCTCATCATAGCAGCCCTGAATATCACCGATTGCGTATGTCGCCATGGATACCGCGCTGCAAACTGTTTCTTGACCGGAGAAGCTCGGGCTCAGGGCGGGATGCCATGTCTCCGCCCGGAGATTTCAGTGAAGGCTCGTCGGAGTAGCCAGAGAAAAGGGATGAATGCTCGCGTCGAAGCGGGTGCCGTCGTCCGCCAGCATCTCGTAGCTGCCGTGCATGCTGCCCACAGGAGTCTCCAACACGGTCCCGCTGGTGTACCGGTAGCTCTCACCCGGCTTGAGGTGCGGCTGCTCGCCCACCACACCTTCACCTCGCACCTCTTGAACCTTTCCATTGGCATCGACAATGATCCAATGGCGATTGAGTAAGCGCGCGGCCTCGAGTCCGTTGTTTCGAATGGTAACCGTGTAAGCGAATACATACCGCTCATCGCCAGGTTGCGATTGATCAGGCAGGTAGTCGCTACGCACACTGACGTCTATCTGGTAGCGGACATCCGCGGGGCTTTGCATGACTCTATCCTGTTGCTCGCGGCAAAGGTTAAGGTGCCGGAGCCCGAAATACAACGCCTGCGCGACACCGATCGGTGTTGTCGACAGACCCATCTGCGAGACACTTAACGGCCGGGGCTCTGCATGCAGCCAATTGGAAGCAGACAAACCTCGCGAAAACACCGATACTCGGCCTCCGAACACCGACAGCCATCCGCGGCCAACGGTTGTTTCTTCGGCAATCACGTATCTCTTTGTTGTTTTATCATAGTGTTGTACACTCTTCTTCGGAAAAGACTAAAAGCAAACCACGCCGCCCGTACGTCTATGAATTCAAAGCGCTGCCGCCGCAGACCCGACCTGTTTTCGGTGTTGTTGATTCTGGTCGCACTGGGCATGTCTGCGACTTTGGCTTATCAGATAAACGTCTTTTACGGCGCGGACCAAGTCCCCATCGCCGAGCAGACCGCGCCCGCCGGAGTCGTCGGCGGATAGCAGGCCGTCTTGAGGCGTTTCTTCGACGGCAGGCGAACGGCGCCCATATACCCGATAACCCAGGTGTCCGATCACGGTAGGTCTTGGCGCGGCGGAGACATGCCGAGTCTCCGGGTGTAATACCCTCACCGCTCCCCCCAACCCATGGCACTGCGAGTCCGATGATGACCAACAAGCTACGTGTCGCCGTAGTTGGCGTCGGCTATCTGGGCCGATTTCATGCCTTGATCTACTCGCGCATGCCGGAAGTGGACCTGGTCGCTGTAGTAGACACGAACGAGGAACGGGTTCGGGCAATCGCAGCCGAAGCGCGCTGCGCCGCGTTCACCGACGCCGCGGCGCTGGTCGAGCAGGTGGATGCCGTAAGCATCGTTGCCCCGACGTCAGTCCACTTGGCAGTCGCGGCCCCCTTTCTTCGGCGCGGCGTGCACATGATGCTGGAGAAGCCGATCGCCGCAACCCGGGAGCAGGGTGAACAGATCGTGCATCTGGCCGAGCAATCCGGCGCAACTCTGCAGATCGGTCACCTGGAGCGCTTCAACGCGGGAATCATGGCGCTGGCGGATCGTATTTCCGCCCCCCGTTACGTGGAGGCTCAGCGCATGGGCGGCTTCACCGAACGGGCAACGGATGTGGATGTGGTCTCCGACCTCATGATCCACGATATCGACATCATTTTGTCCCTCATGAGCTCGGAGATCCGTAACATCTCGGCAGTGGGAACACCGGTTCTGACGCCGCACGTCGACATCGCAAGCGCCCGCCTGGAGTTCTCCGACGGTGCGGTGGCAAACGTGGTCGCGAGCCGGGTTTCGGACAAGCAGACGCGGCGCATCCGCGTGTTTCAGCCCAGCGGCTACCTATCTCTGGACTTCGTCGAGCAGACCATCGACATCGCCTACCCCAGGGCGGTACCTGGCGAGGAGCGTCCCGAGATCGTGCGTGAACGCATCAGCGTCGATCCGGTCAAGCCCCTGGACCGCGAGCTCGAAGCATTCGTCGAGTGCGTGCGCACCGGGCGTCCGCCCCTCGTTGACGGCCGGGTCGGACTGGAGGCACTGGACGTAGCCCTGAAGGTGCAGTCGAGCATTCGGATCTGAGCGGCGTGTTCGAGCTGCGGCCGGCGACGGTTTTTACTTGACACTCTTTGCTTCCGGCAAACGCACCAGGGTCAATCGCCCCCAAACCGCATCGACAGATCGATGGACTCGACGTCTTTGGTCAAGTCACCCACTGAGATATCGTCCACGCCCGTTTCTGCGATGGAGCGGATCGTCTCGAGTGTCGCGCCGCCGGACGCCTCCAGACGAACCTTCCCGGCACCGAGGGCCACCGCTGCACGCAACTGGTCGAGATCGAAGTTATCCAGCAGCATGTGGGTAGCCCCCCCGTACAGGGCCTGCCGCATCTCGTACAGACTCTCCACCTCGATCTCCACCTGGACCCCGCCCGCCACCGAAAAGGCCGCCCGCAGCGCTGCACCGATAGAGCCCGCCGCCAGGATGTGGTTCTCCTTGATCAGGATGGCGTCGAACAACCCGATTCGGTGATTGTGGCAACCGCCGCAGAGTACGGCGTACTTCTGCTGCACCCGCAGACCCGGAAGGGTCTTACGGGTGTCGAGCAGGCGTACCGGAAGACCGGCAACCGCGTCCGCGTACTTTCGCGCCCTTGTAGCCGTACCCGAGAGGGTCTGCAGATAATTCATTGCGGTGCGCTCGCCGGTCAGCAGGGCCCGGGTCGGCCCGGACAGGCGGCACAGGATCTGTCCCGGCCGCGCACGCTCACCGTCCGTTACCTGCCAAACTACGGAGACGGCGGAATCGAGCTGGCGAAAGACCTCGTCGAACCAGGCGCAGCCACAGATCACCGCATCCTGCCGCGTGATCAGGTCCACCCGAGAAAGCGCGTCTTCCGGGAGCAGCGCGGCAGTGAGATCACCTCCCCCGACGTCCTCCGCCAGGACCACCTGAACCTGTTGCTCGATCAGGTTGCGCGCGGGCAGCTCCGGCAGGAGCGCGCGGTGCGCGACGGAGCTCATGACTCCACTCCGCCCTTCAGGGTCTGCACCACGGACTCCAGGGCTCGGTCGACGATGGGTGCCTCACCCAGGACGATCAGGGTGCCTTGTTGTTGTAGCGTCATGATGCCTTTTCCATCCAGCTCTAGCGCCTCGCGGCCCCGGCGGTCCACGAACAAATTGATTCCCGATTGCGGGCTGCGCCAGGCCAACTTGACGCGCACCAGATCACCGTTGTCACGCCGCACCTCGATCCAGGCACCGGGCTCCAGACCTGCCACCTCGGAGACCGCCGCATCGACGCCTGAAAAGTCCTGCCCGTCGGATGTACCCGCGGCACGGGGCGGCGGCGCGTCGACCGCAGCGACGGGGAGCCGCACGGCAGACCCGCTCTGCGCCGGAACCACTGAGGCGCCGCGCAGAGCAGCGATGTGCAATGCCTGCAACTCCTTGAACCAACGCGCCAGCCGCCGCTGATCGTAGGATACCCGTGCCAGTTCCTCGCGCAAGGTACGCAGCAGCTCCGGGACGCTGCGCAACAGCTCCCGCCTGTCCTCGTAACTGCGCTTGGGTTGGACGCTCCACACCAGGCGGTCGACAGTCCGCATCGCATCGTTCCACTCCGTCCCCGCATGTCCGCCACGCAGATAGGCATCGAGCAACACCTGCTGCCAACCCTCGAAAAGAAGGCAAGAGAGGGCTTCCGGAACAGCGGCCCTTCCACGCAAGCGCTCGTCTATAGCCTCTTTGACGAAGCGCTGGGCACAGTGCTTGCGCTCGCGTAGCTCCAGTTCCTGCCTGAACCTTGGCCTCCCGGGACTTGGCTGCGTTTTGCTCCCGAGCAAGTAAGGCGCATAACTCGACATCCAGCTCGGCGAGCACGGACGAATCCCCGTCGCACCGCGCGACGACCTGATCCACAACCGACTCTACGCGTCTGTAAAGGCTGTCGGGCGAACGACTGTCCACTTCGCCGTCCCAGCCCATGGCCGCCTCTGCGAGATGGTTTAGCAAGCGTCGGGCGGGGTGGTGATTGTCGTCGAAGATAGACTTGTCCTGCAGAGCCACTTTCAAAAAAGGGACCTGCAAACGCCCGATCGACGACTTAAGTGCTTCCGGGATGTCGTTGCCACGGAGAACATGCTCGAACAACAGGAACATCAGATCCAGGGTGTCCTCATCCCTCCTGCCTAGCGCGCGATCTCGGCCCCCGCCTCCCTGGCGAAGCTCGTCGTTCAAGCGCCGGCGCAGCGCACTGGTGTCGACGTCAAGTCCGGTCGCTTCCTGCAGCCGGGACAAGACAGACATCAGCTCATCGGTGTCAACGACGACCCGACCTGCGCTGCCAGCGTCGTCGGATCTTCGCTTTCGCAACAGCCGTTGCAGCTCGGTAAAGCCCATCCTGGAATACCGACCGGCGTCCGACTGATCGGACTCGGTCAGATCCCGGCCCTCGCGCGCGACAGCGTCCGCCTGCGGTGGGCGCCTTGCGCTTTCCGGCTCCGCGCTCAACGACACCCGCAGCTCCGATGGCTCCAAGCCTGCCGCGATAGGCGAGCCGCGCCTATCTGTTAATTCGCGGCACCGCGCATAAACGCTGCCGAGCTGATCCATCACCTGCTTGTCGAACAGCTTGTAAACGACAAGCTTGATCGCCAGGTCCACGCCCTCCACCGGCCTCAACGCCTGCCTGAACGCATTGCAAAGACGGTGTGGTCCGAGGGGATCGGCGCGGCTGTCGAGGTCCTGCTGTCCGCGCAGGGCGGCAAGGTGACGCCGCAGCACCAGGAAATCGGTGCGATATCGGCTCTCCCCCTTGGAGATGAGATTCGCCACCGCAAGGTTCTCCTCGAGCTCTGCTTCCTCCATCGGCGCAAGATTGCGCCCCCGGCGCTTTCCCTCGACCGGACGGGAGCTCTGCCCGGATTCGGCAAGCGTCTCTGGCTTATCCTCCTCCAAGTTTCGCAGGAATTGAGACAGTATCTCGTGACGGCGCGAACGCAAAACCCGCAAAGAATCGAAATAGGTCGTGTAAAAGCTGTTGGTCTCGGACTTGTCGGCGAGGTCGTAGAGGGCGTCGTCGAGCTTGGAAAACAGCTCGTCGAATCGACCGGGCATTGCGCGCCGGATTTCCTCGCGGCACGCAGCCACGAACCGGTCCGCATCGTTTTGCGTCCCGGCATCACCGGACATGAAAGCCTGACTGTTCTCTTGTCCGTTCACAGATTATCATCGCCGACGACCCTGCGCCTAAGCCGGCAGCTGTATCCTTATTTCTCGCAGATTTAACAGAAAGCCGCCATACCGATAGTATTAAGCAAGAATTATACCAAATTACTGAAGCGCGCCCCGGAAACAATATTAACCATCTGAGTGAGTTAAAGAAGGAATCTTCACAGTATCATGAATTCAGCCACTGTCGGGCAATGAAAGCCAACGCGTCCGAACTGTTAAGATCTTTGGCAGATAGCGTTAAGGACTTGCTGCCGATCGTCGCGGTGATCGCCTTCTTTCAGCTTTTGGTTCTCGGCCAACCGATACCGAATTTTCTCGAGCTTCTCTGGGGCACTCTGCTGGTGGTCGTGGGATTGACGCTGTTCGTGCAAGGACTCAAGCTCGGGCTGTTTCCGATCGGCGAGAACATGGCCCGGGACTTCGCCTCCAAGGGCAGCGTGCTGTGGCTGCTGCTTTTCGCTTTCGCCCTGGGCTTTGGCACAACTGTCGCCGAGCCTGCACTGATCGCCGTGGCCGAGGAGGCCGCCGACGTCGCCGCACAGGGGGGCATGATCGTCAACGAGGAGAGCGCGCGCGAATCCTACGCCGAGGGTCTTCGGTACACGGTCGCCCTATCCGTTGGGTTGGCCATCGTCATCGGAGTTCTGCGCATCCTGCGCGGATGGCCGATCCAGTATCTCATCATCTGCGGCTACATCGGCGTGGTGGTCATGACCGCGCTGGCTCCCAAAGAGATCATCGGTATCGCCTACGACTCCGGAGGCGTAACCACGTCGACCATCACAGTACCTCTGGTTACCGCTCTCGGCGTGGGACTCGCCTCCAGCATCGAGGGACGCAACCCCATGATCGACGGCTTCGGGCTTATCGCCTTTGCGTCGCTGACACCAATGATCTTCGTCATGGGCTACGGGATACTGCTGTGACCGAGCATCTTCTCTCCCTGTGGGGCTCGCTGGTATCGACGATAGACGATGTGCTGCCCATCATCGGCATTATGGTTGGCTTCCAAGTCCTGATTCTGCGCCGCAGCATCCCCAACCTCAAACGCGTATTGCTGGGTTTCCTGCTGGTCCTGCTGGGGCTGGCCTTCTTTCTCGAGGGCCTCGAGCGCGCCCTGTTCCCCCTGGGTAAGCTCATGGCCGAGCAGCTTACCGCGCCGGATTTCCTCGGATTGACCGGAGAGGAGACCTCGATGCGCGAGCACTGGGGCGAGTTTGTCTGGGTCTACCTGTTCGCCTTCGCCATCGGTTTCTCGACCACCATCGCCGAACCCTCGCTGATCGCCGTGGCCATCAAGGCGAACCAGGTATCCGCCGGCACCATCCACCCCTGGGGACTGCGCATCGCCGTGGCCATCGGCGTGGCCATCGGTATCGCGCTCGGAGTTCTACCGCATCGTCACCGGCACACCGTTGCACTACTACATCATCACCGGTTACGTCATAGTCCTCTTTCAGACCTGGTTCGCCCCGCGTACCATCATCGCCCTGGCCTACGACTCCGGCGGCGTGACCACCTCCACCGTCACCGTCCCCCTGGTGGCGGCCCTGGGGCTGGGGCTTGTCGAGCAACATCCCAGGGCGCAACCCGCTGCTCGACGGCTTCGGGCTCATCGCCTTCGCCAGCCTGTTTCCGATCATGACGGTGATGGGCTATGCCCAGCTCAGCGAATGGTACAACCGGCGTTCAGCCCGAGCCACGTCCGCATCATCAGGAGATTGAATCCATGCACTTCAAGCTCATCATCGCATTTGTCGAAGACAGCGAAACGCAAGCCGTGCTCGAGGCCGCGCGCAAGGCCGGCGCAACCGGCTCCACCGTCATCAATCAGGCCCGGGGCGAGGGGGTGGAGAAGTCCAAGACCTTCTTTCGGCCTGACCCTGGAAACCCAACGCGACGTCATCCTGCTGGTGGTCGAAGAGCACATGAGCCGCCCCATCCTGGAGACCATCGCCGAGGCCGCCAACTTCGACGAGAAGCCCGGCACCGGCATCGCCATCCAGGTGGACGTGGAGGACGCCGTGGGCGTCAGCCACCAAGTCAAGAAGCTCACCGAGACCGTGAAAGAGGAAATCTGAGCATGAACGACAGAAAGCTCGTGCGCGTACGCGACGTCATGAAGCACACAGTTCGACACAGTGGACGGCATGGACACCGTGGCGCAGGCCCTGGACACCATGGCCCACGTGGAGACCAAGACCCTGATCGTCAAGAAACGACACGACGACGACACGATCGGCATGGTGGTCCTTTCGGACATCTCGCGCCAGGTGCTGGCAAAGGACCGCGCGCCGGATCGCGTCAACATCTACGAGATCATGTCCAAGCCGGTGCTCTCGGTGAGCCCGGACATGGATATCCGCTACTGCGCACGCCTGTTCGCCCGCTTCAACCTGACCCGCGCGCCGGTGGTGGAAGATCACGAGGTCATCGGGATCATCAGCCTCACCGACATGGTGGTGAAGGGTATGGTGCCCTACCTGTGAGGGGTCCGGATTCGGCCACCAGGTTAGGCTCGCATCCCTCCTGCACAGGCTCCCGGGCGAATGCGCGGATGCATTGCTGCGGTATTGATTGATCGTGCCTGACGGCTGGCTGCCGGACGCGCGGCGTATAGCGTCCCCCAACTGGGACGAGCGCCCGGCAGGAGTTGGCGTGGATCTGCTGGTGATCCACGGCATCAGTCTGCCGCAGGGCGAATTCGGCGGCCCCTGGATCGATGATCTGTTTCAGAACCGCCTGGACCCCGGCGCCCACCCCTATTTCCGGAAAATCGCCGACCTACGAGTCTCCGCGCACCTGCTCATCCGCCGCGACGGGGAGCTGATCCAATACGTCGACCTGCACAAGCGCGCGTGGCACGCCGGAACCTCCTGCTTCGCCGGGCGCCAGCGTTGTAACGATTTCTCCGTTGGGGTAGAGCTGGAAGGATCGGATCAAATCCCCTATGAAGACGTCCAATACCGAGTCCTGGCCGAGGCAACGCGGGAGCTTCAAACCCGCTTCTCCGACATCGGCGCGGGACGAATCGTCGGCCACAGCGATATCGCACCAGGGCGCAAGACCGACCCGGGGCCCGCCTTCGATTGGGCCCGTTTTAGCGAGATGATTGGATGAGAACTTCCGAGCTCTACCTACGCGACTACGGAGATCCGGGCACCGGCCTTTCCCCTGTGGTTCTCCTGCACGGGTTGTTTGGCTCCTCGACCAATTGGCACAGCATCGCCCGCCGCCTGGCTGCATCCCGTCAGGTGCTGGTGCCGGACCTGCGCAACCATGGCCGCTCTGTGCGCCGCGAGCGAATGACCTATAGCGCCATGGCGGAGGATCTGGCAGCAGTGCTCGACGAGCAGGGAATCGACCAGGCAGCCCTGGTAGGCCACAGCATGGGGGGCAAGGCGGCCATGTGGCTGGCCCTGACCAGGCCCGAACGGGTGAAGGCCCTGGTTGTGGCGGACATGGCTCCTGTGGCATACGCGCACGGCTTCGACCCCGTCATCGCCGCACTCGGTACATTCGACTCTGGACGCATTGAGTGACCGCCGTGACGCAGATGCAAAGCTGACTGAGAGTCTCGATAGCTCCGCCCTGCGCGGCTATCTGCTGCAGAATCTGGTAAAGGTGCAAGACAACTGGCACTGGCGCATGAACGTACCGGTGCTGACGAGGTGCATGGAAGACATCCTCGGATTCCCCGACGCGGCAGGGCGCCAATTTGCGGGCCCCGCGTATTTCATCTACGGCACCGAGTCCGGCTACGTGACCGCGAAGCAGCTGCCATCGATCCGCACCCTGTTCCCACTGGCTCGACTGCGCGCCGTCCCTAACGCCGGACACTGGGTGTACGCGGACCAACCGGAGACCTTCCTGCGCGCCTTGCAGGGATTTCTGCGGGACTGAAGACCAAAGACGGTACGCCCATGGCTGGCGGCTCGATTCGTCGGATTTCGGCGCGCTCAGTGCTCATTGGCAACCTGAAACGCCTTCGCGCCGCGCGCCTAATCCGACCTACGCCCGCCCGTTGGCCGTCGCCCGCCGAACAACAGGTGTGCATGCATGAACCAATCCCGCCGCGATATACTGACGGTTTTTCCCGAAAACCGTACCTGGAGTCATTCCATGGCGCAGAGCGAAATCAAGAAAGTGGTGCTCGCCTACTCCGGCGGCCTGGACACCTCGGTCATCCTGAAATGGCTGGAGGACGAGTACGGCTGCGAGGTGGTCACCTTCACCGCCGACATCGGCCAGGGCGAGGAGGTGGAGCCGGCGCGGGCAAAGGCCAAGGCCGCCGGCGTCAAGGAGATCTACATCGAAGACCTGCGCGAGGAGTTCGTGCGCGACTTCGTCTTCCCCATGTTCCGCGCCAACGCCATCTACGAAGGCGAGTACCTGCTCGGCACCTCCATCGCCCGGCCGCTGATCGCCAAGCGCCTGGTGGAGATCGCCAACGAGACCGGCGCCGACGCCATCTCCCACGGCGCCACCGGCAAGGGCAACGACCAGGTGCGCTTCGAGCTCGGCGCCTACGCCCTCAAGCCGGATGTCAAGATCATCGCCCCCTGGCGGGAATGGGACCTGCTCTCGCGCGAAAAGCTGCTGGCCTACGCCGAGCCCCACGGCATCCCGGTGGAGATGAAGCGCGAGGGCACCAAGTCCCCCTACTCCATGGACGCCAACCTGCTGCACATCTCCTACGAGGGCTACGACCTGGAGGACCCCTGGACCGAGCCCGGCGAGGACATGTGGCGCTGGACCGTCTCGCCGGAGAAGGCGCCGGACCGGCCCACCTACATCGAGCTGACCTACGAGCAGCGGCGACATCGTCGCCATCGACGGCGAGGCCATGAGCCCGGCCGAGGTGCTCGCCGAGCTCAACCGGATCGGCGGCGAGAACGGCATCGGCCGCGCCGACATCGTGGAGAACCGCTACGTGGGCATGAAGTCCCGCGGCTGCTACGAGACCCCCGGCGGCACCATCATGCTCAAGGCCCACCGGGCCATGGAGTCCCTGACCCTGGACCGGGAGGTGGCGCACCTGAAGGACGAGCTGATGCCGCGCTACGCCAAGCTGGTCTACAACGGCTACTGGTTCGCGCCCGGAGCGGGAGATGCTGCAGGCCGCCATCGACCAGACCCAGCAGGTGGTCAACGGCGTGGTGCGCCTGAAGCTCTACAAGGGCAACGTGCTGGTCGTCGGCCGCAAGTCCGAGACCAACAGCCTGTTCGACGAGTCCATCGCCACCTTCGAGGAGGACGCAGGGCGCCTACGACCAGGCCGACGCCACCGGCTTCATCCGGCTCAACGCCCTGCGCCTGCGCGTGGCGGGACGCAAAAAAGCCTAAGCTGTGGCCGAATCAGATAGACGGGCAGCGCGAAGCGATGCCCATGGACATAGGAGACGCCTGCATCAGACGCCAGCCATGTCATGACCACCCACATCATCCTCATCCGCCACGGCGAGACGGACTGGAACGCCGAGGGTCGCATCCAGGGCCACCTGCCCGTCCCGCTAAATGCGCGGGGCGCGGCACAGGCCGAGGCCCTCGCCCTGCACGTTCGAGAGTTGGCCTTCGACGCGATCTACAGCAGCGACCTGCTACGTGCCCGCCAAACTGCGGAGATGATCGCCGAACTGAGCGGACACGAGATCCAAGACGATACGCGTCTGCGCGAATGGGACCTCGGCATCCTTACCGGCATGCTTCGCATCGAGGCCGACCGCGATCAGCCGCAAGCCGCGAAGATCTACCGAAACTACCTGGTTGACCAGGTCATCCCGGACGGCGAGAGCATCCGCCAGCGCTTCGAGCGCGTAACCCACGCAGTCGCCGATATCGCAGCGCAGCATCCGGGACAGACCGTCATGGTCGTAAGTCACGGCGGCCCCTTGGGTGACTGCTACCGCCGCGCGGTGGGACGAGGCGTCGAGGAGCGCTTGAAGGTGAACCTGTTCAATGCGTCCCTCAACCGGATCCTGATCGACGGCCCCGCCTGGGCCCTGGAATCCTGGGGCGAGATCGATCATTTGTCCGACATCGGCTCGTTGCCGAACTGGGAGGGGCGATCCGAGTCAGCTTGACGAGGAGGCGAGTCTCTACCGGGATATGTCGGTTATTCAAGTGAATCGATGGGCCCGCGCCTGCGGGGTGGCAAGTCGACCGATCGCGGGAGAGAGCTGAGCTATCGGGCATCTGGATTGCCATCCGGACTGTCGACTGGCGATAAACCTTGCGATGCGAGCCAACCGGCGTACCGCGATATGTTCTCTCTAGCCTGCGCTTCGTACTTCGTAAAGAAGAACTCCGTAAAATAGATCCTGGGCCGCTGGAGGAGGTCATTGAGAAACGCCAGCTTTGCGGCAAAAAAGCGCTTGTCCGAAATACCGCTCAGCTCCGCACGAAGGTTTTTGCTATCCTGAAAAAAATGCACCCAAGGCAGACCAACACTGGCGAGGTCGATATCCAACATGTAAGCCTCTCCATCGCAGCCGGGGGCACTGCTGTGCTTCGTTGCAACGATGATCCCGGATACAAGGTCCACGAAGCCGGGCGCTGAACCGGCCTTCGTGACGATCTTGAACAGAGCGGCACTGCTCGCCTCGTTGTCACCGGCCATTGGCTCGAAAATGACATCATGAAACCAGATTGCCATCTCAATGGCATCCGCATCTCGAACGACAGGGGCGACAGAATCCAGCTGCTGCAAGCAGAATGCTAGATGTTTATTGTTGTGATAATAACGATGATGCTCCCCGTATCGTTTTACTATATTGCCCCATACCGGCACCACGCCTTCAGTCTGGTCCAACGGAAAGCACCGCATCCAAAGAGCGTGGAAACGCTCCCTATCCAAGATTGCATTCGAATCAGAAACGATCGAGCTCATCCAAATCGTGCTCGCGACAACGCCTGTGATTTCTCAATTTGCGCTCATTTGCGTTTATGAGCGGCTGAATAACGTTTTCAGGCTTATTCAAGCCGGGTGCGAGATACCGCACGTGACCGCACTACAGCGCCCGAACCACGCCGGTCACCAGCCGGGTCCTCAGCGCGTTCTCCGTGGAGATCAACAATATCTGATCATGGGGTACAGCCGCCGCGACCAAAGCCACTGTGTCGTCTACACCCATCTCGCGTAGGTAAAGCGCGGCCTCGGCCACGTAAGCCTGACCACCTTCGTGACTGCTGATCTGCTTCGGCACCTTGCTTTGATGGATGCCGAGCCGGGCGCCAAGAGTAACATAGCGCGCCACGCCGCCGGCGAGCACCTCCACGCAGGCAGAGAGGCACAGCTCATCAACGGCCGCACTCAGGCCATTGGCGCGCAGAAACCTGCCAAGCTTGCGTGCCTCGTAGACGGATCCGCCTTGACTCTGGATGATCAATCCGGAGGCCCTTCGCTTGCGGATCGCGGCGATGACCTCATTGGCATATCCATCGGTGATCTCGCCATCGACCCTGAGCCAGGTGTCATTGATTTCCCCTGAGCGGTCGAACCGGACCAAGGCCGGACTCACGCCGGTAAGGCTGGCGAGGCGAGCGCAGGACTCGCGGGCAGCGGCGGCCAGTTCCCCCTCCCGAGAGCGGTAGGAGATCAGCAAGGAATCCGACCGGCTCACCAGTTCCCGGAGGGAGAAGCCGTATTTTTCCGCGGCCGCGATAACCGTCGCATCCGTGACCGACGAATCCGACGTCTGACCTACCCGCAGCAGATGACAAGCCGCGGCAAAGGATAACAGCTCATCCCGATCGACGCGCGCTGCGGGCACCCCACCCGGGGATCCTGACGGCGGTGACGTCGCGCACCCGGCCAGCAGCGCAACGCCGGAAAATACCAAGATGAGAAGCCTCGCCCTCATGATGCCGAGAAGGGCGTCGCCGGCGTTAGGAGGAAGGCAGCTCGGAGGCGGCCTGCCCCCGCTCCGCGAGCTGCGAAAATGGATCGGCTCCTTCGCGTTCCTGTCCAGCGGCCTTGAGCCGATCCAGGTAATCGAACCATAGAGGCTGCCAGGCGCGCCCGAGCTTGTAGAGATAACGCCAATCGTATAGTCCGGAGCTGTGACCGTCGTCGAAAAAGATCTTGACCGCGTAGCTGCCAATCTGCTTCAGGTCCGTGATGTTGACTTCTTCCTTCCCAACTTGGAGCCTGGCCTCGTCGGGTGAATGACCGCGCACCTCCGCCGAGGGCGAATAGACCCGCAGGTACTCGCAGGGCATGCGGAAACGCGCGCCGTCTGCGTAGGTGATCTCCAGGATCCGGGACTGCCGGTGCAGCTGTATTTCGGTGGGTAAGGGATGGTTTTCCACGTACTGCTGATATCGGGTTTGGGCAATTTCCAGTCACCACTAGATGAGGACAGCCCGCGATCATCTAAAGATCCCCTACCTCCGTGCCCCCATCGCCACCGCCCGCGCCAACCGTTGCTCCAGCACCCGCGAGGAATCACTAGCGTCGTCTACCTCCGGCCAACCCGCCGCATGCTGTCGAACCAAATCGGTCATCATTTCGATGTGGTCGGCCACGTCGTTCAGGGCCGGGATGTAACCGAAGCCCTTGCCCCCGGCTTCAAGAAAATAGACTCGATTCTCTACCGCGATCTCCTCCAGGGTCTCGAGGCAGTCGGCCGAGAAACCGGGGCAAATGACATGGACGGTTTCGATCCCCTGGCGGCCCCAGTCCTTGAGGGTCTCGTCCGTATAAGGTTTGAGCCATTCCTTGCTGCCTACCCGGGATTGAAACGACACTTCCCAGCGCTCGGAGGCCAACCCGAGCGCGTTTGCAGTCAGGCGCGCGGTCTGGTGGCAGTGACAAAAATAAGGATCTCCGTTCATGAAATACTCCCGGGGTATGCCGTGAAAGGAGAAGAGCAGGCGGTCGGGCTCGCCCTGCTCGGCCCAGTAGCCGCGCACGCTCTGCGCCAATGCGGCGACATAGTCCGGGTGATCCTGATACTGGTTCACGAAGCGCACCTCCGGCAGCCAGCGCCAAGTCGAGAGCTCCCTGGAAACCGCCTCGAAAGTGGAGGCTGTGGTGGTGGCCGAGTACTGGGGGTAAAGGGGCAGCACCAGCAACCGGCGCACGTTTGCCCTGCGCAGATCGCCCAGGGCCGACGCGATCGATGGGTTGCCGTAGCGCATCCCGAGCTTCGCCCGTACCGGCCCCGGCAGACTTGCACTGAGCCGCTCCTGGAGTGCCGCAGCCTGGCGCCGAGCGATAACGAGCAACGGCGAGCCCTGCTCGGTCCAGACGGACTTGTAGGCCTCGGCAGAGCGGCGCGGGCGCAACCGCAAGATGATGCCGTGCAGGATCAGCCACCACAGGGGCCGCGGCAGCTCGACTACGCGCGGATCGTTCAAAAACTCGGCCAGATAACGGCGCACGGCGGGTACGGTAGGGGCATCCGGCGTACCCAGGTTGACCAGGAGCACCCCAAGCATCTCCGGCGCATCGTGCCGGAATTCTGTCTCGTTCTGATACTTCATTGCTATAGGCGATTTCTGTCAAAGGCCAACCGCGCTAGTTGCGTTCAATCGTTCCCATTCGCGCCCGAGCACGAACCAAGCCGAGAAACGGATTGGCGCGGCGCAGGCTGAAACAGCGGCCTTGCGCGCACGCGCCATCCGCAGGCATCAAGGCTGGGCCTGTGCCATCAAGTGCTGAAACAGGGTGCGGAAGCGGGCCGGGTCCGCATCGCCGAATACCGGATCATCGGCACTGGGCACCTCCTGGAGGAGCTCATCCCAATCACTCGCGGCCAACCGCTCGCGGGCGAGCGGGAAGGCTTGGGCCTCCTCCACGGTCAAGTGATCGCGCAGAACCTTGACGTACTCGCGGCCCTGCAGCTCCACTTCGTCCCGGCGCAAGACCTCCTCGTGCATGATGCCTTCAAGGGACTGGCGAAAACGCTTGTTCATCTGGCCGAGCGCAACGTGCTGCTTGGTTAGAACGTCGAGCACAGGGTAAGTCTCGTTGCTGCGCGCCCGCAGCCGGTCGAAGATCAGCTCCTCGCTCGGGTGGTGGACCTGATCCGCGTAGCTGTCCATGTACTCGAGCATTTCGCTCATCAGGTCCAAATCGGGCTCATTGCCCTCGGAAAACCGGTCCAACAAGTCATCGAACAGGTTCAGCAGGCGTGAGAGATGTCTATGTTCCCGATTGAGACGTTCAAGCAGCTGAGTCATTGCTTCCCCTCGTCTTGCGCTGCGGCCCCGTAACGGCCCCGGGCGGAGTGCCGGTCGCGAAGTGTACCAGTATGACAGGTGCGAAGGCGTTTGCCAGACCCCGAACCTCGGAAATCTGCAGCGCGAGAAGAACGATGGCGGTCAGCGCCTGCGACGGCGGCGGCCCTTGGATTTGGACAGCCAGCGCCAAATCGTGCCCTCCGGCGTGCTGTCACCCGTGAGTATATAGCTCAGGGCGTGGACGTTCTGCAAACTCCAGCCCATGCGCGCATGGGCGCAGTGACGGCCACACAACAGCAAACGGTCGCCCCTGCGTAGGCGCGAGTCCTCGTTGGGCAATAGCTCACGCTGATTGCTCCGAAGCAGCAACAGGGGGATGGCGGGAAGCGCCTTCTTCCGGTCACGCGGGTCCTGCAACAGATTGCCCAGAGTGACGTTCACACCCCGCGCCGTAACCTCGCAAACCGCATGGGCATGATCTTCGTCGATGCTGATCTCCCACACGTCCGGTACGTGCTCGTGCACCAGGGCCGCGATGCGGCTCACCAGCTGACAGGCCCACGCATCGTCCTGATAGCGGGCGTAGCTCTCGAACTCGGTCAACAGGGGGGTGGACAGCAGCACGCGGATACGGTTGGCGATGATCGAGCTCGGGTGCATGACGATGTCAGCCTCCGCCGCGTCGAACAGTTCCTCGTTGTCCAGGTGATTCTCCCGCGCGACCACGAAAAGATCCGAATTTAGCTCTCTGGCGGTCATCAGGATCGACAGGTTGTTTGCATCATTGTTGGTGCCGGCGACCAGGCCCACTGCGCGGCGGATCTCTGCCTGTTCCAGCGTCACCGCTTCGGTCCCCCGGCCGACGATGCACCCGCAGTCGGGCTCGCCGGTCCTGCCGGGATTTTCCTCCACGACCACCAGCTCCACTCCCTCGGAGCGCAAGTGCCGATAGACCGATTTGCCGAAGCGCCCGTACCCGCAAAGAATCCACAACCCCTGGGCCGGCGGGTAGATCGGGGCCTTCAGCTTGTCGCCACGCAGGCCGGTGAGCCACTCGTGCATCAGGGTCAAACAGGGCGCTTGGATCGCCGTGACCAGGTAGAGTGCGAAGATGTCGAAGGGATCGTAGATATGATCCGTGCCGAAAGAGGCCATGTTGGCCTCGACGTCGTGAGAGTCGGCCCGGCAGATCACCTTAATGTTCGGGTGCATCAGCTTTGCGGCGATGGCGATCTTGAGATTCGTCTCGTTGACATTGGTCAGCGCGACCACACCGGAGCACAGCCGGTGCCTGAGTCCCGCCTCCAACAGGTGCTCCGGCCGACGCGCATCGGCGCACAAGGCCGGAACGTACTCACGCAGGTTCTCCAGCTTCAGCAGGTTGACCCGATGCTCTTCGATGTCGACGGCAACCGCATGCTGATTGCGGTCCGTCAGCGCCCGCACCAGTACGCTGCCGGTCTCTCCGTACCCGCAGATCAGAAAAAACGGCTCGTGTCGGCGGCGGACTCTGCGGGCGAATCTCAGCTCCGTCATGGCGCGCTGAAACGTCTTGTCCTGGAGCAGGGCGACAAGGGTGCCCAGGGAGTAAAACCAGACCACCACGGTGGCATAGATGGACAGGGTCACCCACATGCGCTGGGCCTCGGTGAACTCGTAGGGAATCTCACCGAACCCGATGGTGGTGGCCGTGTAGCTCACCACATAAAACGCATGGAAGAAATCCATCCGCCAGACGTTGCCGGCGCCGTCCTGTCCCGGAATGAGCACCAACCCGAGTATCGCCACCGTGTAAGTGACCACAAGGGTCAGCAACGGCGCCCGCATGCGCCTGAAAATCAGGAAGATGACGTTTTCCATGGGAAGCGGTCAGTGGGCAGTGACTAGTGGGCAGTGGACCGTGGCGGATGTTCGTCAGACATGGGTTCTTCGCGACTGACAAGTGCCCGTTGACAACTATCGTCTAAGCATCACCGTCTCGATCACCAGCAGCACCACCGAGACCACGTTGGCGATCATGGCACCACCGGTAAGGGATACGATGCTGGCGGTGACCGCCGGAGTGAGCCCGGTTCCGGTCACATGGACCACCATCCCCCAGACCAGAACGGCGGCTATGAGCTGCAGCATGGCTACCAGACTGGTGGCGAGCAGCACGGCGCCCATTTGGGTACGATCGCCGAACTTGAGGATGGTGGCGATCAGGTTCACCACCACCACGGCGAAAAGCTCCCATTCATTATGGTGCTCGGGATTCTCGATTTCCCCCACGAAAAAACCGAAGTTCAGGGTGAGGGCAAGTACGATAAAAAAACCGAAGACGACCTTTTCCGGGTTCATGAAGGCGCCCTAAAGACTCAAGTTGACGGAACCGCTCTGCGCCGGGAATGACCCGCACGCCGCGCGGAGGTGATTTCAGCCCCAAGTGTTCGACAGCGGGGACGAAAAAACGAAGTCTCTACATGCGCTCGAACCGCGTGGACGAGACGCGCGATCCTGCGGCCATAGGGTCTGGCTGAGACGCTCATACGCTCGGACCCGCGCTCCTGCAGGGATCGCTGGATGAGCAGGTTCAACATCCGCAGCGTGGCGGTGATGGCCGCAAAAACTTGGTTGTAATGCACGCCGCGGGTACGCACCTCGCCCCGATCCGAGTCCCAGGTGATGACGCACTCGGTGAGGGCGTCGGTGCGGCCGCCCTTGGGGATTCGGACCTCGAAGTCCAGCAGCTTGGGCAGGACGAGGTCCTTCTTCTTCAGCACCTTGGTGAGTGCTACGTTGAAGGCGTCGAAGCCGCCGTTTCCACTGCCGGCAGCCATGAAGGTCTCCCCCATCAGCCGAATCCGCAGGCTGGCGGTGGACTGCAGGTCCAGGCTGCTGTTGACGCTGCAGGAGAGCAGCTCGACATGATTGTAGTCCTCGCTCTCCAAGACCTCGGCGATGATAAAGGGCAAATCCTCCGTGGTGATGGTCTTTTTGGTGTCCCCGAGCTCCACGATGCGCCGGAGCACCTTTTGCTGATTCTCCTCCGAGAGGCTGATGTCGAGCCGCTCCAGATTCTTGACCAGGGATGCCTTACCGGCAAGCTTGCCCAAGGCGTACTTGCGGCTGCGCGCAAAGCGTTCGGGGCTCAGGTGCGTGTGGTAGAGGCTTGCCTTGCTGTCGCCATCGGCATGGATTCCGGCCGTCTGGGTGAAGACGTCCTCGCCCACGATCGGGGCGTTGTCGGCGATACGCTTGCCCGAGAAGTATTCCACCAGTTCACTGACCCTGGCCAGGTGGGTCTCGTCGATGCTCAGATCCATTCCTTGCTGGTCGCGCAGATTGACCGCCACCTCCGCCAATGAGGCATTGCCGGCACGCTCGCCGAGGCAATTGACGGTGCAATGGACCGACGCCGCGCCCGCCTGGGCGGCCGCCACCACGTTGGCGGTGGCCAAACCGTAGTCGTTGTGAGGATGGAAATCGAATCGGAGGGCCGGAAAACGCCAGATCATGTCCGCCATCGCGGTGAAGACCCGCTCCGGGGTCATCACGCCCAAGGTGTCCGGGAGCATGAAATAGCCGACACCCGCATCGGCGAGCTTTTCGACCATAGCATAGACATAGTCTCGGTTGTCCTCGTACCCGTTTGACCAGTCCTCCAAGTAAAGATTGACGGCCAGGCCTTTCTCCTGCGCGATCTCGATGTTCTCGCGCACGTCGAACACATGCTCGTCCAGGGTCTTGCCGAGCTGGTGCGTGCAGTGCTTCTCGCTGCCCTTGGCCAACAGGTTGATGACGCGTCCACCGGCCTCTACGATCCAGTCCACGCTCTTACCGTGGTCGACGAATCCGAGCACCTCCACCCGCTCCGCCAGTCCCTCACCCACAGCCCAACCGATGATGTTTGACACGGCCTCGATCTCGCCGGCGGAGACGCGGGCGGAAGCGACCTCGATCCGGTCCACCTTAACCAGTTCCAACAGTACCTTGGCGATATTGGCCTTCTCCTCCGGAGAGAAGGACACGCCTTGGGTCTGCTCTCCGTCGCGCAGGGTGGTGTCGAGAATCTTGATGCCCGGGACAGTCTCTTTCATTAGTTTGCGAGGCTTCGCCTCAGACATTGAATTGGCCGTTGTCCGCAAATGAACGCAATTGAAACCCTGCTCATCAGCTCTTTTGCGCGTGCATTTTCGGGCTGTGTATCGGGAACCCCGGATCAGCCGCCGTCGGCCGCGAGCGTATCGCGGAGGTGTCCGCGCACAGCCTCTTCGCTGGCATCGAGCAGGGCGCACCGGGTCTCCTTGTCCATCAGTCCCTGCAGAGACGGCGGCGGCGGGGCCTCGATGCCGATCGCCTCGCGCACCGCATCGCTGAACTTAGCCGGGTGCGCGGTGGCGAGGCAGACCGTATCGGAGCAGCCGCGGGCGGCACGTACGCCGACGGCGGTGTGAGGATCCAGGATGTATCCATCGCGTTCGTAGGTGACGCGGATCTGCTCCAACGTCTCGGCGTCGTCGGCGGCTGCGGCATCGAAATCGCGGCTAACCGCGGCGCGCTGCTCGTCCGTCACCTGGATGCTCCCGGTGCGTCCCAACTCGTCGAGCAGGGCGCAAACCGTCTGCGGGTCTTCGCCGAGCAGGAAGTACAGGTAGCGTTCGAAATTGGAGGCGATCTGAATATCCATGGCCGGACTAAGGGTCGGATGGACCTCTCCGGCCTCGTAGACCCCCGTCTCGACGAAGCGGCTGAGGATGTCATTGCGGTTGGTCGCGACGACAAGCCGGTCAACCGGGAGCCCCATGCGCTTGGCCATGTAGCCGGCGAAGATATCGCCGAAATTACCGGTAGGGACCGAGAAGCTGACCCGGTAGTCGGGATCGCCCCGGCTCATCCGCCCCCAAGCATAGAAGTAGTAGACCATCTGGGACAGGATCCGCGCCCAGTTGATCGAATTGACCGCCCCGAGTTGGTGATGCTCCTTGAACTGCAGGTCGTTGAACAAGGCTTTGACGATGCGCTGCCCATCGTCGAAAGTGCCGCGGATGGCGATATTGTGGACGTTGGCGTCCAACACCGTAGTCATCTGCCGCTCTTGGATCGGAGATACCCGTCCGTGCGGATGCAGGATGAAGATCTGGATCCGGTCCTTGCCGCGCACGCCGGCTATGGCCGCCGAGCCTGTATCTCCCGATGTCGCCCCCAGGATGTTCAGCCGCCCACCGTCACGCTCCAGCAAATACTCGAAGACGTTGCCGAGAAACTGCAGCGCAACGTCCTTGAACGCCGCCGTAGGGCCATGGAAGAGCTCCAGAATCCGCTGCGGCCCGACGCTAAGCACCGGCGTCACCTCCGGGTGGGAGAAGGTCGCGTAGGAGCGGGTAACCAGCCCGGCCAGGTCGCCGCGGGGGATGGCGTCGGCGACAAAGGGAGTCATGACCTCCACGGCGAGGTCCTGGAAGCTCAGACGCGACCAAGCCCGAAGCTCGCCCGCGCCCACCTGAGGCAGGGTCCCTGGCAACAGAAGCCCGCCATCCGTGCCCAGCCCCATCATTACCGCCTCGGAGAAACCGACGGGCTCCACCCCGCCGCGGGTGCTGACGTATCGCATGATGCCTCTAGAATGCCGCTATCGTTCGGATTCCGCTCTTGGCAAGGGATTCCCGCCGGCGGACTCGCCAACTTAGGCGGTTTGATGCGGCGTTTCAAGTACCTTGATCAGGACGGCATCGAACGTCTCGGGACCGCTAGGATCCGGACCGGAAAGTAGTCCAGCAAGCCATCGGCGGACAACAAAAGTGCACGGAATGACGGACAAACGTTGACAGGCGTCGGATTCGGACAACAAAATGGCCGCAAGCCGTCGGGCCGGCAGATCGGCGGACATTCATAATTAGACTAGGATTAAGAGGGGCCTGCTGCCGAATCCACGCCGGATCAACGAGAAGCGGATGGTTCTGCTGCCCGTCGCCCCGGCTAAGATAAAAAACATCCCACAACCACGAAGGGAGCGACTTCTTATGACACCCGAGAATCGCGCCGACTATTGGTCGGCGAATCTACGTCTTCTAATCACGCTGTTGGTCTTATGGTTTGTAGTCTCCTATGGCTTCGGCATCATATTGGTCGACGTGCTCAACACCATCCAAATCGGCGGATACAAGCTCGGCTTTTGGTTCGCGCAGCAGGGCTCCATGTACATCTTCCTCGTGCTGATCTTCATCTATGCAATTCGCATGGGCCAGCTCGACAAGAAGTTCGACGTCCAAGAAGATTGAACAAGGGGAAACCAACATGGATCTGCAAACCTTAACCTACCTCGTCGTAGGCGCAACCTTCGCGCTCTACATCGTGCATCGCCATCTGGGCACGCGCCTCCACAACCGGCGAGTTCTATGTCGCCGGCAAGGGCATCCACCCAATCGCCAACGGCATGGCAACCGGCGCGGACTGGATGTCGGCCGCCTCCTTCATCTCCATGGCGGGGCTGATCGCCTTCAAGGGCTACGACGCTTCCGTATACCTCATGGGCTGGACCGGCGGCTACGTGCTGCTCGCCATGCTGCTCGCGCCGTACCTGCGCAAGTTCGGCAAGTTCACCGTTCCCGAATTCATCGGTGATCGTTACTACTCCCAAACCGCCCGTATCGTCGCGGTCCTCTGCCTGATCGTTGCCTCCATCACCTACGTTATCGGTCAGATGAAGGGCGTAGGCGTGGCCTTCTGCCGTTTCCTGGAGGTTCCTTTCGAGACGGGCGTGCTGCGTCGGCATGGCCATCGTGTTCATCTACGCGGTGCTCGGCGGCATGAAGGGCATCACCTACACCCAGATCGCCCAGTACTGCGTGCTGATCTTCGCCTACACGGTACCGGCGATCTTCATCTCCCTGCAGCCTGACCGGCATCGCCGTACCCCAGATCGGCCTCGGCAGCACGATGGCCGACGGCAGCGGCATGTTCTTGCTCGACAAGCTCGACAAGGTGGTGACGGACCTCGGCTTTGCGGCCTACACGGCGCAGAAGGGTTCGACGCTGAACATGTTCGCTGCTCACCCTGTCGCTGATGATCGGTACCGCGGGCCTGCCCCACGTCATCATCCGCTTCTTCACCGTGCCCAAGGTCGCGGACGCCCGCTACTCCGCCGGTTGGGCGCTGGTCTTCATCGCCATCCTCTACACCACCGCCCCGGCGGTCGGTGCCATGGCGCGCCTGAACCTGATGGACACCATCCAGACCGGCGCGGTCGGCGAGGAGACGGCAACCTGGTCGACGATCGCCAACCTGCCCGCAATGGTTCATGAACTGGTGGAAGAGCACCGGCCTGCTCGATTCGGAGGACAAGAACGGCGACGGCCGCATCCAGTACTACGACGACACGAACGCGGATTTCGCCGCCAAGGCCGAGGCCTTCGGCTGGAAGGGCAACGAGATGACCAAGGTCGACCGCGACATCATGGTGCTGGCCAACCCCGAGATCGCCAAGCTGCCCAACTGGGTCATCGCCCTGGTCGCCGCCGGCGGACTGGCGGCGGCGCTCTCCACTGCAGCAGGCCTGTTGCTGGCCATCTCCTCGTCCATCTCCCACGACCTGCTCAAGGGCGTGTTCATGAAGGACATCTCCGAGAAGGCGGAGCTCATGGCCGGTCGTGTCGCCATGGCGCGGCGCCATCGTCGTGGCCGGGTATCTGGGTATGAATCCACCGGGCTTCGCGGCCCAGGTCGTGGCCTTGGCCTTCGGCCTGGCGGCATCGTCGATCTTCCCGGCGCTCATGATGGGCATCTTCAACAAGCGCGCTGAACAGCACAGGCGCCGTGCTCGGCATGCTTTCCGGACTCTTGTTCACCCTGGTCTACATCTTCTGGTTCAAGGGCTGGTTCTTTGTTCCCGGCACCGAGATGGCGGCCAATACGCCGGACAATTGGGTTCTGGGTATCTCCCCCGAGTCGATTGGTGCCGTGGGTGCCATGGTGAACTTCGCAGTCGCTTACTTCGTGTCGCGCGTGACCACGGCTCCGCCGGAGCACATCCAGCACTTGGTGGAGGACATCCGCGTGCCCAAGGGCGCGGGAGAGGCTACCGGGCATTGATGCCGAATTAGGCTGGAAGCCTGCAAGAAGCCCCGCTCAGGCGGGGCTTTTTCGTTTTTGGTCGCTTCTCGTATGTGCTGCAGTGCCGAAGCAACACCTCATAGTGTATCGTTAAGCGTTTCAACCGACCGGGATCCGAACGATGGATGTGGAGCTGATCGAAATTCGCGACTTTCTCGCCAGCCACCATCCTTTCGACCTGCTGCCCGAAGAGGTGCTCGAGCGGCTGCCAAAGCAGCTCTCGGTTCGCTACTTCCGTCGCGGCACCCAGTTTCCGCCGAAAGACGCGGACCAGCCATATCTGTACATTCTGCGCCGCGGCGCCGTCGATCTGCGCGACGAGCGCGGCGAGCTCATCAGCAAGCTCGCCGAGGGAGACCTGTGCCCGTCGCCCTGTCGTGAGGCGGACCATCCGGAGGCAATATTTTCCGGAAATACCGCCGAGGACACCCTTGCCTATCTGATTTCCTGCGCAGACATGGAACGTCTTCGCGAGACGCACAAGGAGTTTGCCGCCCACTTCGAGCATACGGTCGCCGAGCGCCTGCGCAACGCGCTGAATGTCATCAAAAAAGGCCCTGCATCGGGGACCGGACTGATGACGGTGCGGGTCTCGGACCTGCTGGGCCGATCCCTGGTCTACTGCACGCCGGACACCAGCATTTGCGACGCGGCGAAGATCATGACGGAGAATCGCGTCTCCTCGCTGATCGTCATGGACGGGGAGCAACTCGCAGGAATGGTCACCGACCGCGACCTGCGCAGCCGCTGCATCGCCGCCAACCTCTCGCGCAAGGAGCCCGTGCACAAGATCATGACGGAGAACCTGCACACCACGGAGGTGGACACCCTCGGTTTCCAGACCCTGATCGCCATGACCCGGCTCAACGTCCATCACCTCCCCGTGCTGGACAACGGCCGGGTCGTGGGCGTCGTCTCCACATCCGACCTGGTACGTTTTCAGAGCGCGAATGCCGTCTACCTGGTGGGAGACATCTACAAGGCGCAGGACCTGGATACCCTGGTCCAGATAAGCACCAAGGTTTCGGAGCTGCAGGTCTATTTGGTCACCGGCGGCGCCACGGCCGATCAGGTGGGACAGGCGGTCAGCGCCGTGACAGATGCGATTACCGTGCGCCTTCTCGCTCTGGCCGAAGAGCAGTTGGGGCCCCCACCGGTACCCTACGCCTGGATGGCCGGAGGCTCCCAGGCGCGCCGTGAGCAGTCCTCCCACTCGGACCAGGACAACGCCCTGCTGATCGCCGACCACGCCAAACCCGAGGACGATGAGTACTTCGCGGCCCTGGCCGAATTCGTGAACGACGGGCTCAACGCCTGTGGCTACGTCTATTGCCCGGGCGAGGTGATGGCCCGCAACCCCAAGTGGCGCCAGTCGCTGCGAATCTGGCGCAAGTATTTCACCAACTGGATCGAGCGGCCCGAGCCCATGGCCCTCATGCTCGCCAGCGTCTTTTTCGACTTGCGTGCCCTACACGACCCCGAGGGTTTGTTCGGGGAACTGCACGAGCACGTGCTGGAGCATTCCCGTTCCAACCGCATCTTCATCGCCTACATGGCCGCCAACGCCCTCAAGCACCGCCCGCCGATCGGCTTCTTTCGCAATTTCGTACTCGTCAGCGGAGGCGATCACGCCCACACCCTCGACATCAAGCACCGAGGTACGGTTCCTGTCGTAGATCTTGCGCGTGTCCACGCGCTCTCGGCCGGCATCAAGGAGATCAACACCATCGAGCGCCTGGAGAGCGCAGCGCAGATCCAAGCCCTGAGCCGCGACGGTGCCGCCAACCTGATCGACGCCCTGGAATTCATCGGCACCCTGCGCATGCAACACCAGGCGCGTCAGCTGCGAGAGGGCAAAAAGCCCGACAACTATCTGCCGCCGGACGAGCTCTCGCCCCTGGAGCGCGGCCATCTGAAGGACGCCTTCTCCCTGATCAACACCATGCAGGAGTCTCTAGGACAGCGCCACCAGGCGGGGCGCTTCGCCTGACCCATCATGACACCCGTGCCGCATCGAAACATGAAAACAGGGCTGTTATGACGGATTTCGCCCTCCCCCAAACTCTTCCGGAGGGAGATGGGGACAAGGCGCGCCTTGCGCACGGATTCTCACGGATACGATAGTCATGTGGCACCTCACCGCAGAGCTACGCCGCCGCAGATCCCTTCGCAAGGCCGCCCCGGGACCGATGCGGGAGTACCTTTCGACCGACTTCCCGAAACCATCCGCGGACATCCGGAACCTGGAGCTGCTCGCCATCGACCTGGAAACCACCGGGCTGGATCCCAAGCGGGACGACATTCTCAGCGTGGGCTATGTGGTCGTAAGAGGCAACCGCGTCGACCTGGGCAGCGCCCGCCATCGCCTGGTACGAACCGCACGCGCCATCCCCGAGGCAAGCGCTATCATTCATCAGATCACGGATGATCAAGCGGCACAGGGAGGGCTTCTTGACGACGTGCTCGCGGAGCTGCTCCAAGCCCTGGCAGGCAAGGTCATGATCGCCCACCACGCATCCGTGGAGAAGGGGTTTCTCGGCGACGCCTGTCAGAGAGTCTACGGCGTAGGGCTTACGGTACCGGTCATCGACACCCAGGCGTTGGCCAAGCGCACGTTCGAGCGCCGGCATATTGCCTACAAGAGCTCGGATCTGCGGCTGCACGCCCTGAGTGAGCGTTACAACCTTCCCCGCTACGGCGCCCACAATGCCTTGAGTGACGCGCTTGCCGCAGCCGAGCTTTTTCTCGCCCAGGCATCGCATCAAAGCGACGGCGACAACAAGGCGCCCTTGCGCGACTTCATGACTTGGTAGAAAACGCACAGCTCACAGGTATTTTTCCGCCGTCGCTCTCTAAAAATCCCAACTGCGTCGGGTATAGCGAAGTGCACGGCAAGCGTTTACTATTGAAGATTCTGCTACCCGAATATAGAAAAATCGCGGACCCCGAAGTCCGGCGTATCCGGGCTCTCCCGGTGATCGAACGCCTTAGTATAAAAGCCCTGGCAGCAACCAGCGGCATCACAACCACGCAACGAGGAGATGGCTCCAATGTCGGAGATTAAAGTCCATGAGATCCCGGCCGAGATCGCGGCCAACGCCCACATCAACGCCGATAAGTACCAGGCGATGTACAAACAGTCCATCGACGATCCGGAGGGATTCTGGGCGGAGCAGGCCGAAGAGTTCGTCACCTGGTCCAAGAAGTGGGACAAGGTGACCGACTACAGCTTCGACGCCGACAACCTGTACATCAAGTGGTTCGAAGGCGGCAAGCTGAATGTCGCCTACAACTGCCTGGACCGTCACCTGGACAGCCGCGGCGATCAGATCGCCATCATCTGGGAGGGCGACAACCCGGAGGAAGACAGCAAGCTCACCTACCGCGAGCTGCACGCGCAGGTCTGCAAGCTGGCCAACGTGCTCAAGTCCCGCGGCGTCAAGAAGGGCGACCGGGTCTGCATCTACATGCCGATGATCCCGGAAGCCGCCGTAGCCATGCTGGCCTGTGCGCGCATCGGCGCCGTCCACTCCATCGTCTTCGGCGGCTTCTCTCCCGACTCCCTGCGCGACCGCATCCTGGACTCCGACTGCCAGACCCTGATCACCGCCGACGAGAGCGTGCGCGGCGGCCGCAATGTCCCGCTGAAGAAGAACGCCGATACCGCCCTGAGCGAGTGCCCCAACGTGAGCACAGTCGTGGTGGTAAAGCGCACCGGCGGCGACGTCGCCTGGACCGAGGGCCGCGACGTCTGGTACGAAGAGGCCATGGCCAGTGCCTCCGCGGATTGCCCGCCCGAGGAGATGGACGCCGAAGACCCGCTGTTCATCCTGTACACCTCCGGCTCCACCGGCAAGCCCAAGGGCGTGCTGCACACCACCGGCGGCTACCTGGTCTTCGCCGCCATGACCCACAAGTACACCTTCGACTACCAGGAGGGCGAGGTCTACTGGTGCACCGCGGACGTGGGCTGGGTCACCGGCCACACCTACATCGTCTATGGACCGCTGGCCAACGGCGCCATCTCCCTCATGTTCGAGGGAATTCCGAACTACCCGGACGTATCCCGCTTCTGGCAGGTGGTGGACAAGCACAATGTCAACATCTTCTACACCGCGCCCACCGCCATCCGCGCGCTGATGCGCGCCGGCGAGGATCCGGTCAAAAAGACGTCACGCAAGTCCCTGCGCATCCTCGGCACCGTCGGAGAGCCCATCAACCCCGAAGCCTGGGAGTGGTATTACCGGGTCGTCGGCGACGAACGCTGCCCCATCGTCGATACCTGGTGGCAGACCGAGACCGGCGGCCACCTGATCACGCCCCTGCCCGGGGCGATCGCCCTGAAGCCGGGCTCTGCATCTGTGCCTTTCTTCGGTGTCGCCCCGGCCCTGGTGGACCCGGCCGAAGGAACCATGATGGAAGGTGCCGCCGAGGGCGCGCTGGTCATCACCCGCCCCTGGCCGGCGATGATGCGCACCGTTTATGGTGACCATGCGCGGTTCGTGGACACCTATTTCAAGCAGTACCCCGGCTATTACTTCACCGGCGACGGTGCACGACGGGACGAGGATGGCTATTACTGGATCACGGGGCGCATCGACGATGTGCTCAACGTCTCCGGGCACCGCCTGGGCACCGCCGAGATCGAATCCGCGCTGGTGCTTCACCCTCACGTGGCCGAGGCCGCCGTCGTCGGCTATCCCCACGACATCAAGGGCCAGGGAATCTACGCTTATGTAACGCCCATGGCCGGAGTCGAGCCTACCGACGAGCTGAAGAAGGAGCTGGTCGCGATGGTCCGCGGCGAGATCGGCCCCATCGCCACCCTGGACGTCATCCAGTGGGCACCGGGACTGCCGAAGACGAGATCCGGCAAGATCATGCGCCGGATCCTGCGCAAGATCGCCGCGAACGAGATCGACACACTCGGCGACACCTCCACCTTGGCCGACCCCACGGTGGTCAACGACCTGATTGACAATCGCGCCGGACAGTAGATGCACCCCGCCGGGCGGCCGCGATGGTCGTCCGGCGACTCAAGTTCAGAGCCGATCCGTTTATCGCAACGTCTTCCTCGGCTTGTCCGTCTTCGACGGTTTCCCCCACATTGCTCGGTTGTATATTCGCCGGTTCCCCAGTTAGCTTAATAGGCTCGGACGTAAGTCAGCCCCGCCCCCCGGACATTGTTTTTTTCGCACTAACGCAGCACTGCTTGCCATTGGATTGAATAACGAGGTTTTTCTCTTGAGCTCCAATTTAAGAGTCGGCGTATTCGTCGACGCCGAGAACGTCAGGTACAACGGTGGATACCAGATGCGCTACGACGTGTTGCGCCGCTTCGCCGCCCGCGAAGGGGGGCATCTGCAGCGGCTGAACACCTACCTGGCCTTCGATTCCGAGCGCGCCAGGGATGATCCGGATTACGCGAAGAAGTCCCGCGCCTACCAACAGATGGTGAGGGATTTCGGATGGAAAATCACAGTCAAGCATGTGCGCCGGTATACGGACGAGAACGGTAACGTAACGACCAAGGCCAACGCCGACCTGGACATGGCCGTCGACGCCATGTTGCAGGCGAGTAAACTGGACGTTGTGCTGCTGGTCACCGGCGATGGGGACTTCCTGCAGGTGGTCAGCGCCCTGCAGAACAGAGGCTGCCGTGTGGAATTGATCGGTTTCAGAAACGTCTCGCGCCAGCTCCAGCAGGAGGTGGACACCTTCTACTCCGGATTCATTATCCCGGATTTGCTGCCCATCTCTTACGAGCCCCGCAACGACTGGGGCCAACCCGGCTCCTGCGTCCGCGGTGCATGTACCAAATGGTTTGCTGAAAAAGGGTACGGCTTTCTGCGTATCATGGATCACATCTCGCCCAACCTGTGGATCACCGATCCGCGGGAGCCAGACTCCCCGTATACCAGCGTCTTTTGCCACGCCAACGAGATAGCGGACGAGGTCAGCGAGGACATGCTGATGAATCGCGAGACCATCCTCGAGTTCTACCTCAACGAGAGCGAGCAAAAGGACAACGGCCTGGTCGCCAACAATGTGCGCCTCGCCTTTACCCTTAACCGGTGATTATGTGAAGAATGTCTTTGAAATCGCCCGTCACTTGCAATAGGGTTGACTAGTCGGGTTATATTCCGTCTTGTGCCCTTAAGAGCATCGACGCCACATGGCGACCAGTCAAACCGAAATCACACTGTCCGGACTCGCGTGGCGCCTGGTGCGCGACCAGCTCATGTCGAAGGAGCGGGCGCAAGACGCTTACCGTGACGCGCTCAAGCAACACAAGCCGTTCGTTCAGTACCTGGTCGAGCAGAAAATTCTGGACAGCCGGCGTATCGCCATCGCCGCCGCCGACGAGTTCGGAGTCCCCCTTCTCGACCTTGACGCCATCGATTTCCTCGACCTGCCCCTGAACCTGGTCACCGAGAAGCTGGTCCAGGCGCACCGAGCCCTGCCCATCTACCGGCGTGGAAACCGCCTTTTTCTCGCGGTCTCGGATCCCACGAACCACCGCGCTCTTGACGAGATCCGATTCAACACGGGCATGGCCACGGACGCGGTCCTGGTTGAAGAGACCAAGCTCGACGCCGCCATCGTCAAGGCGATCGAGGCCCAGGATACGACCATGTCGGACATCCTGGACACCGACCTGGACAACCTGGATATCGCCTCGGAGGACGACGAGCACAGGGACGATTCGGAGCTGAACGTCGACGAAGCCCCAATCGTACGCTATGTCAACAAAATCCTGGTGGATGCCATCGGCAGCGGCGCCTCGGACATCCACTTCGAGCCTTACGAGAAGTATTTCCGCATCCGATTCCGCCAGGACGGAATGCTTCAGGAAATCGCCAATCCCCCGGTAAACCTCGCCGCACGCCTGGTGGCGCGGCTCAAGGTCATGTCGCGCATGAACATCGCCGAGAGGCGGGTTCCTCAGGACGGACGCATCAAGCTCAAGCTCAGCCGCAACCGGGACATCGATTTCCGCGTCAACACGCTGCCCACGCTTTACGGAGAGAAAGTCGTCCTGAGAATCCTGGACGCCTCCGCGGCGCTCGTGGGCATCGACGAACTTGGTTTCGAGCCGGAACAGAGGGGCGCATTTCTGTCGGCGATTCGAAAGCCCTACGGCATGATACTGGTGACCGGACCCACGGGCTCGGGAAAGACGGTATCCCTCTATACGGCGCTGAACATCCTCAACCAGGCGGATGTCAACATCTCGACGGTCGAGGACCCGGTGGAGATCCAGGTGGCGGGGATCAATCAGGTGAACGTGAATCTGAAGACCGGGCTCACCTTTGCAGAGGCGCTGCGCGCCTTTCTGCGCCAGGACCCGGATATCCTCATGGTGGGTGAGATTCGCGACCTGGACACAGCAGAGATCGCGGTCAAGGCCGCCCAGACCGGTCACTTGGTGCTCTCCACCCTGCATACCAACGACGCGCCTCAGTCCCTGACACGCTTGGCCAATATGGGTGTTCCCCCCTTCAATATCGCCTCCGCGGTGCTGCTGATCATGGCCCAGCGACTTGCACGGCGGCTTTGCCCCCATTGCAAGGAGCCCGAGCAGGTCCCGCGCGAGGCATTGCTCGAGGAAGGCTTCGATGCCGAGGCGATCGAATCCGGGCTCACCCTCTATCGCGCCGTCGGCTGCGAGCGTTGCACCAACGGATATCGCGGACGCGTCGGCATTTTTCAGGTCATGGAGGTCTCCGATGAGATTGGCCGCCTGATCATGGAAGGTGGAAACGCGATTCAGATCGCCGAGCAGACGCACTTGGAAGGAGCAGCGGATCTGCGTGCATCCGGACTGCGCAAAGTCAAGGCAGGCCTTACGAGCCTGGAAGAGGTCAACCGGGTAACCAAGGATTAAACAGATGGCATTGACCGCAACGCAAAAACCCAAAGCCGAGAAGGCCTTCGTTTATGCATGGGAAGGGATGGACCGGCGCGGCGCGCGCATCAAAGGAGAGACCCGTGCGGCAAGCATCGCTTTCGTGCGGGCGGACCTGCGCCGCCAAGGCGTCAACGCGCTCAAGGTCAAGAAGAAGGCCCAGCCCCTGTTCAGCGGCAAGAAAAAGATCAAGACCGCCGACATCGCCATCTTCAGCCGCCAGCTTGCTACCATGATGGCAGCCGGAGTGCCATTGGTTCAGGCATTCGACATCATCGGGCGCGGACACGACAATCCGTCGATGCAGGACCTGATCCTGTCGATCAAGGCCGATATCGAGAGCGGCACGGCCCTGACCGACGCCCTGCGCAAACATCCCTTGTACTTCGACGATCTGTTCTGCAACCTGGTGGCTGCGGGCGAGCAAGCCGGCGTGCTCGACGTACTCCTGGACAAGGTGGCAACCTACAAGGAGAAAACAGAGTCCATCAAGGGCAAGGTCAAGAAGGCCCTGTTCTATCCGGTTGCGGTCATTGCGGTGGCCATCGTCGTTACCGTGATCATCCTGCTGTTCGTCATACCGCAATTCAAGGCGCTGTTCGCGAGCTTTGGAGCCGATCTCCCCGCCTTTACCCTGCTCGTGATCGGACTCTCCGATTTCCTGCGTGATTGGTGGTGGGTCCTCGGGTTGATCCTCGCAGCGGCCGGCTATTTCATCGGCAAGCTGTGGAAGCGATCCCGCAAGTTTCGGGAGGTCGTTGACCGAATCACTCTGAAGATTCCACTGATCGGGCCTATCATGCACAAGGCGGCCATGGCACGCTTCGCGCGGACCCTGTCCACCATGTTTGCCGCCGGAGTGCCGCTTGTGGAGGCCCTGGAATCGGTCGCCGGGGCCACCGGCAACATCGTCTACTCCAATGCGGTGATGCAGATGCGCGAGGAGGTGGCCACGGGGCAGGCACTGCAGCTGTCCATGCGCCAGCGCAATCTGTTTCCCCACATGGTGATCCAGATGACCGCCATCGGCGAGGAGTCCGGCGCCCTGGACGATATGCTGGCCAAGGTGGCAGATTTCTACGAGGAAGACGTCGACAACGCAGTAGACGGCCTCAGCAGCCTGCTGGAGCCCCTGATCATGGTCATTATCGGCACCCTGGTAGGCGGCTTGGTTGTCGCCATGTATCTCCCGATCTTCAAGCTGGCAGCGGTTGTCTGATGCGGATGCCAGGAGTCTGCCCGGCTTATGATTCTCCGGTCCCGGGATCGGGATCGGCGAATGCACACCGAATTTACCGCCCGACTTCGCAAAATAGATTCACTATTCGCCTCGATCTCACAAAAAATCCGCCTCAGGCCCTCGCCCCCTCGCTCCGAGCCCACATACCGGACAGACACCTAGGGTCATGTCCTGGCTTGCACTGATCGAGCAGCATCCGCTGCTTCTCTACGGGATAACCGGGCTGTTCGCACTCATGATCGGCAGCTTTCTCAACGTCGTCATCCATCGGCTGCCCAAAATGATGGAGCATGATTGGCGTCAGGAATGTGCCAGCTTGATGGACGAGCGGGAAGCGGCGCCAGTGGAGGCGCGTCTGACGCTTGCTCGCCCGGGGTCCAGCTGCCCGCATTGTGGCCACCTGATTCGGGCGCATGAGAATATTCCCGTACTGAGCTATCTCTTCCTGCGCGGGCGTTGCTCCTGCCTGCGGTGAAAAGATCGGGCTGCGTTATCCCGCCGTCGAGGTGGCCACTGCGCTCCTGTCAATCCTGGTCGTGTGGCGCTTCGGCATTGGCTGGGAGAGCGCAGCGGCACTGCTTCTGACCTGGGGACTTATCGCACTCGCGGTCATCGACCTCGACACCCAGCTTCTGCCGGACGCCATAACCTTGCCCCTGCTGTGGCTGGGACTCCTGCTGAGCCTGGGCGGATTGTTTACCGACAGCCACTCCGCCATCGTGGGCGCAGCGCTCGGATACCTCAGCCTTTGGAGCGTCTTCCAGCTTTTCCGGTTGTTGACCGGCAAAGAGGGAATGGGCTTCGGCGACTTCAAGCTCTTCGCCCTGTTCGGTGCCTGGCTCGGCTGGCAGCACCTGCCTCAGATCATACTGCTCTCTGCGTGCGCCGGAGCCCTAATCGGCTTGGCGCTCATCCTGGCGCGTGGACGGGACAGCCAGATACCCATTCCCTTCGGCCCTTACCTGGCGACGGCGGGCTGGATCAGCCTCCTGTGGGGCGATGCAATCAACCGGCGTACATGCAGTGGGCCGGGCTGGCTTGATGGCGATGGCCTCGGCGATCGCCTTTGGGATTTTACAGCCATGTTAGTCGTAGCCCTGACGGGAGGCGTGGGCAGCGGGAAGTCCACGGTCGCCGCTCTGTTGGCCGAGCTTGGCGCTCCGGTTGTCGACGCCGACGAAATCGCGCATTCCCTGACCGCCATCGGCAGCCCGGTTCTGGATCTGATCACCGACGCATTCGGCACCGGATACGTCGACGCCGACGGCCGGCTCGATCGTGCAACCCTGCGCGCCCTGGTTTTCTCCGACGCCGCGGCACGCAAACGCCTCGAATCCATTCTGCACCCGCGCATTCGCTCCGAGATGAAGCGCCGGCTCGCGGAGATCGATTCGGCTTACGCGGTATTGGAAATCCCGCTGCTGTTCGAGACCGGGCAAACCGACCTCGCCGACCGTATTTTGGTCGTCGACCTCCCTGAGTCTGAACAGATACGTCGCGTACAACAAAGGAGCGGCTTGGACGCCGCGCAAGTCCAGCGCATCATTGACAGCCAGGCGCCACGCTCGCAACGTCTCGCCGGAGCGGACGACATCGTCGACAACGGCGGCGATCGAGCATTGTTGGAGGATCAGGTGAAGCGGCTGCACCGTGCCTACCTTGAGCTCGCTGTTACTCCCGGCGCTTGACCCGGCGGAGCGCACGCTCCGATAAGAGCGCATAGGATTTCAAGACTGTGACATCTGCACGCATGACATGGCTGCGGCTGACGCTGCTCGGTGTGCTCAGCGGTGTGCTGGCAAGCCTGGTTGTGCTCAGCTTCCAGGCCGCAATCGAGCTCGGCCAGGCCCTGCTGCTGCCGCGGGGTCTGAGCGGCGACTACGCGAGCCTCGATCCCTGGCTGCGGCTCCTCTTACCGGCGGTGGGAGGGCTCCTGCTCGGCCTGGCTTTCGATCGGCTGTCTGTGCAGCACAGGGAGGTCGGCGTCATCCATGTCCTTCGCCGGCTGCATACACCGGGCAAAGAACGCCTGCCCGCCGCGAATCTTTTCGTCCAATTCGCCGGCGCCGTCGTCGCCATCGTGTGCGGACATTCGGTGGACAAGGAGGGCCCCTCCGTACACATCGGCGCGGCCAGCGCCAACGTCATCGGCCAGCGCATGCGCGTCTCCGCCGAGGAGGACCATACGCTGGCTGCCTGCGGCGCCGCGGCGGCGATCTCGGCCGCCTTCAACACCCCGCTGGCCGGTGTCATCTTTGTCGTGGAGGTGCTTCGGGTGCGCTACGAGGTGAGTCGCTTCCTGCCGGTAATCATTGCCTCCGTCGTGGGTGCGGTCATCACCCGCGCCCTATTCCAGGCCGAGCCGACGTTCTCCGTTCCCAGCCTCAGCTTCGCCACCAACTGGGAATACGCAAACCCGATCGTCCTGGGACTGATCGTGGGCGTATTGGCCATCGCATTCATCAGTCTGTGCGAGGCCATCGCGCTGCGGACCCGCGACTGGAGAAACAGTGTCACTTTCACCATTGCCGGGTTGGTCACCGGCATTCTCGCACTCTGGACACCCCAGATCATGGGGGCCAGCTATCGCGCGCTCGAGGACCTCCTCGCGGGTCAGCTGGACCTGCACCTGGTCCTGTTGTTGATATTGACCAAGCTCCTCGCCACCGGGACGGCGGTCGGGATGCGGGTACCGGGAGGGCTGATCGGACCAACCCTGCTCATCGGCGGGGCCGCGGGGTCGGGGCTGGGACTACTTGTCGCCGCCCTGTTTCCCCTGGAAGCCGCCTCGCCCACCTTTTACGCCACCATCGGCATGGTCGCCATGATGGGCGCAACCTTGCGGGCGCCGCTCGCGGCGCTCACGGCCCTGATCGAGCTGACCGCCAATCCGAACATCATCCTGCCGGGCATGCTTGCGGTGGTAAGCGCCGAGCTGACCAACCGCCTTGCGCTGGGAAAGGACTCGGTATTCGAGACCCTCATGAAGGTACTCCGCAAGTCATAGCCGGAAGTCTTGCCACGTCAATATTTCCTACAGGGGGTCGGCCGCTTTGCCTACATTTGCGCAGGCCATCGGCTATTGAACACCATTCGTGTATGTCTTATGCTATAACACGTGCGGCCCTCTGGCCGGCACCATCTTTTCGCCTATCAAGGGGACTCGTCATGATGCTCAATAAGAAAAGGCTCAATCGCACTCAACACCGTCATTCTCTCTCTCGCACTCGGTCTCGGCGCATCGTCGGTACAGGCCGAATGCAAGGGCTCGTCGCAGTCAGCCTGCGAGAACGACAACAAATGCAGCTGGGTGAAGGGTTACACGCGCAAGGACGGCGCCAAGGTGGACGCTCACTGTAAGTCAAAACCCAAGACGACGGGTAAGTCCGGGTCGAAAAAATCTGATTCAACGAAAAAAACGGACTCCAAGAAGAAGTCGGACAGCAAAAAATAGCCGTGCACGTGCGGGGCCGGCCTGGCTGCGCAAGCCCGGCTGGCCTCACGGGCAATCCTCTCAGCGGAAATCCCGTGCTCGGGTGACCAGAGCAGCCGATCAGCTCCGAGTAGTCCCGCAACTGCCTGGCCACCAAGTGCGTGACCCCGCTCTCGCGCTGTATCTCCCCCACCACACCGAGCAGCCTGGACGACAGCAACGCCTTGCGCTGCCGCTGCGCCACGCGGCTGCCACACCACCAGGTTGACGTAGCCCGTCTCGTCTTCCAGGGTGACGAAGGTAACGCTGTTGGCCGAGGCCGGCCGTTGGCGGTTGACCACCAGACCGGCGGTGCTCACCACTCTACCCGGACGGCGCTTCATTGACGTCTCGGGCACAGAGCAGCCGGCGCCGCGCCAGATGACCTCGCAGCAGGGACAGGGGATGGCGCCGCAGGGTCAGCCCCAGGCTGGCATAGTCCGCGGCGATCGACTCCCCCTCGCCCGGAGTCGGCAGCAAGGGCAGGGAGCCGGAACCGGCAGTGTCAGCCACCAGAGGCAGGGGCTCGCGGATCCCCGCCACCTGCCAGGCCGCCTGATGGCGGTTTCCGGCAAGCCCGCTCAGGGCATCGGCAGCCGCCAGGGCCTGCAGATCCCGCCGGTCGAGACCGGCACGCCGCGCCAGGTCCGCCACCGAGTACCAGCCGGCTTCGGCTCGTGCCCGCACCAAGCGCTCGGCTCCCTGCCGCGAGAGCCCCTTGGTCATGCGCAGTCCCGAGACGCAGCGCCGGCTCGCCTTTGGGGCCCGGTTCCAGGGTGCAGTCCCAGTCGCTCCGGCGCACGTCCACCGGCCGCACCTCCACCCCCTGGCGTTGCGCCTCCCGCACCAGCTGGGCCGGGGCATAGAAACCCATGGGCTGGCTGTTGAGCAGGGCGGCGAAGAAGGCCGCCGGCTGGTGGTGCTTGAGCCAGGCGGAGACATAGACCAGCAGCGCGAAGCTGGCGGCATGGGACTCGGGAAAGCCGTACTCGCCGAAGCCCAGGATCTGCTGGTAGATCTGCTCGGCGAACCCGCGCTCGTAGCCGCGCTCCATCATGCCTCCGATCAGGCGCTCGCGGAACTGCTCCAGGCTGCCGCGGCGGCGCCAGGCGGCCATGGAGCGGCGCAGCTGGTCCGCCTCGCCGGGGGAGAAGCCGGCCGCCACCATGGCCACCTTGATCACCTGCTCCTGGAAGATGGGCACCCCCAGGGTCCGGCCCAGCACCTCCCTGACCGCCTCCGAAGGGTAGCTCACCGGCTCCAGCCCCTGGCGGCGGCGCAGATAGGGGTGGACCATGTCCCCCTGGATGGGGCCCGGGCGCACGATGGCCACCTCGATCACCAGATCGTAGAAGCAGGCGGGCTTCAGGCGCGGCAGCATGGCCATCTGGGCCCGGGACTCGATCTGGAACACCCCGGTGGTCTCGCCGCGCTGGATCATGCGGTAGACGGCCGGATCCTCCGCCGGGATGTCCGCCAGCCCGAGACGGCCGCCGCGGTAACCGTTGATCAGGTCCAGGGCCCGGCGGATGGCGCTGAGCATCCCCAGCGCCAGGCAGTCCACCTTGAGCAGGCCCAGGGTCTCCAGATCGTCCTTGTCCCACTGGATGACGGTGCGCTCCGTCCATGGCGGCGTTCTCGATCGGCACCAGCCGGGAGAGCGCGCCGCGGGAGATGACGAAGCCGCCCACGTGCTGGGACAGGTGGCGCGGAAAGCCGAGCAGCTCGTGAACCAGGCGCATGGTGCGCAGGACCAGGGGATTGTGAGGGTCGAGCCCCGCCTCCCGCACCCGCTCCGGGGCCACTGCCTGGCCGTCCCACCAGTTCAGATTGCGGGCCAGACGGTCCACCTGATCGAGGGCCAGTCCCAGGGCCTTGCCCACGTCCCGCACCGCGCTCTTGGGCCGGTAGGTGATCACAGTGGCGGCCAGGGCGGCCCGCTCGCGGCCGTACTTGCGGTAGATGTACTGGATGACCTCCTCGCGGCGCTGGTGCTCGAAGTCCACGTCGATGTCCGGCGGCTCGCCCGCGCTCCCTGGAGATGAAGCGCTCGAACAGCATCTCCATGCGCGCCGGGTCCACCTCCGTGATCCGCAGGCAGTAGCAGACCGCCGAGTTGGCCGCCGAGCCCCGCCCCTGGCACAGGATGCCGCGGGAGCGGGCAAAGCGGACGATGTCGTGCACGGTGAGGAAGTAGGGCTCGTAGCCGAGCTCGGCGATCAGCGCCAGCTCATAATCGAGCATCTGCCGGACCTTCTCCGGCACCCCGTCGGGCCAGCGCTCCGCAGCCCCCATCAGGGTCAGGCGCCGCAGATGGCCGCCGGGAGATTCACCCTCCGGCACCAGCTCGTGGGGATACTCGTAGCGCAACTCGTCGAGGGAGAAGCGGCAGGCGCCAGCGATCTCCAAGGTGGCCGCGAGCAGGTCATTCGGATAGAAGCGCTTAAGCTCGCTCCGGCCTCGCAGGTGCCTCTCCCGGTTCTGCTCCAGGGCATCCCCCGCCTGATCCACGCGGACCCCGAGCCGGATGGCGGTGAGGGTATCGAGCAGGGGCTTTCGCCCGGGAAGATGCATCAGAACCCCGCCGGCCGCCACCAGGGGTAGAGCGCAATCCCTGCCCAGCTTGCGCAGGCGCGCCAAGGTCGAGCGGTCACCACCGCGGCGATGAAGCTCCACGCCGATCCAGGCCCGGCCCGGGAAACAATCCGCCAACCAACAGCCGTCTTGGATCTCCGCACCGGCAGGGGCCAGCCACAGGACGAGGCACCCATCGAGGCTCGCCTGCAGGTCCGCCCGCTCCAGCCGGTAGCCGCCCTTGGGACTGCGCCTGCGCGCCCGCGAGATCAAATGCGACAGATTTCCGTACCCCTGGCGATCTGCCGCCAGCACCACCAGCCACATCCTATCCACGAGCCGCAGCTCACTGCCGACAATCAGGTGCAAGCCGCGGGCCTTGGCCTCGCCATGGGCTCGCACAACCCCCGCCAGGGAGCACTCATCGGTCAAGGCGAGTGCCCGGTAGCCCAGCTCCCGGGCCCTGCCCACCAGTTCCTCCGGGTGAGAGGCCGCCGTCAGGAAGGAGTAGTTGGAGCGGCAGTGCAGCTCTGCAAAGCCCGGAAAAGGATCCTGCACCATGACGCCCCCGAAAACTGTTCATTTATACAGTATTCTAGCGCATACGAACGAGTCTGGAACCAGCACGTCCAAAAACGCCGTCAATAATCTACGAACAGGGCGCTACCGGCGTCCAACCGAATCACTCAGAGGATGGGCTGGAAGGGCCTTTGGTGTGAGTCTCGCGGAAATGGCGGAGCGAAAATTATCAAAACCATCCGTGCTGGTTGTAAACGCCTCTAGCCTCAGACCAGCAAACGTAAAGATTTCTGAAACCCCCGGCATACCCCTCGGGCGGCGTCCGCCCGGTTGACTGTCGCCTATCCCAGTCGCATGCTTCAACAAAGACGCAACGCAACAAGCCGTTCCCGAGGGACCTGCTAGCAGCAGCGGCGGTAGGAGCCTGTGCAGCTTGCGCGTTCGTAGCGAGAAGGCGCGGGGCCGAGGCGGATTTTTCGGAAGTCAATCATGCAAGAGAAAACGGAACTGAACATCATCAAGCCCGACGACTGGCATCTGCATTTGCGCGACGGGGACGAGATGGCGTCAGTCGTGGGACACACCGCGCACCGCTTCGCCCGCGCCATCGTGATGCCGAATCTCAGACCCCCGGTTACGGACACGGCTCAGGCTGCTTCCTACCGCAAGCGGATTCTCGCCGCCCTGCCCCGAGGGCCACGGGTTCGAGCCCCTGATGACGCTCTATCTCACAGACAACCTTTCACCGGCGGAAATTACGGCCGCAAAAGAGTCCGGGCTGGTAAAGGCCGTCAAGCTCTATCCCGCCGGAGCAACCACCAACTCGGAGAACGGAGTCACCCGGCTCGATCGAATCTATCCGATGCTCGAAGCCATGCAACGCCTGGATTTGCCGCTGCTCGTCCATGGAGAGGTAACTGCCGCGGAGGTGGACGTTTTCGACCGTGAGAAACGCTTTATCGACGAGGCGCTCAGGCCCCTGGCGCGCGATTTCCCGGAGCTGCGAATCGTCTTGGAGCACATCACCACGGCCGATGCGGTAGCGTTTGTCCTCGCCAGCACGGCCAATTTAGCCGCCACCATCACACCCCATCACCTGCTCTATAACCGGAATGCAATCCTTGCCGGCGGGATCAGGCCCCACTTTTACTGTCTGCCGGTGCTCAAGCGGGAACGCCATCGTCTAGCCCTGCTCGAGGCAGCAACCAGCGGAAATCCCAAGTTCTTTCTCGGCACAGACAGCGCACCCCATCCGCTGGCGGGAAAGGAGACGACCTGCGGGTGCGCCGGTATCTACAGTGCCCACGCCGCCATCGAGCTGTATGCGGAGGCCTTCGATCAAGCGGGGGCACTGGACAAACTGGAAGGATTCGCGAGCCTGTTCGGGCCCGATTTCTATCGCATGCCCCGTAACAGCGAGCGCATCCGGATGGTCAGGGACAGCTGGCAGGTCCCCGATTTCTATTCCTTCGGCAGAAGCCGTGTCGTCCCCTTAAGGGCGGGCGAGACCGTAAACTGGCGTCTCGTTGATTAGCCGCCAGCCGCCGACGGTTCTACGAGATATTCGCGTGATTCGCAGTTTTCTTTCGGGTCGACCGTTTGGGCGCGATCAAGCGCATAGCTGCGCCTTAGCCTTCCCGCTCCTCAACTACATCTTCGCCGGCGTCGGAGGAATCCTCGTTCCAGATGTCTTCGGCGTCGGGATCAGCCGGGGGATTGCCGTCGAAGATCTGGTCGCGGCGGCGCTGCAGGTAGGCATCGCGAAGGAAGATGTAGGGATCGACCGCCGCCTCTTCCAGGATCTTCCCGGCCGTCAGCAGGTCGGCACGCGTATCGACGACGTTGAGGGCGATCAGCCCCCAGTAAATACGGTTCCTCTCCACGTTGAACAAGGGGCTGGTGAAGGCGTCTCCCACCAGCCCGATCGAGTCACGCAGCGTGCTCGGTCCCAATAGGGGCAGCATCAGGAACGGGCTGTCCAGGTCGCCCCAGTAGCCGAAGGTCTGCCCCAGGTCTTCCTTGTAGCTCGGCAACCCCATGTTGGTCGCGACGTCGAAAAAACCCAACAGTCCGACCGTGGTGTTCACCGCCAGGCGTCCAACGTCGGACCCGGCCCGCGACAGCTTGAACTGCAGCAGATTGTTGACCGCCGAGGTCACGTCCGCGATGTTGTTGAAAAAGTTCGTGATGCCGCGATCGAGTGCATCGGGCGTAATGGCCTGATATCCCTTTGCGACGGGCGTCATGACGGCGTTATCGACGGCCCGATTGAACTTGTACATCCCGCGGTTGTATGACTCCAGGGGATCCCTGGGATCGCGCTGCCCGTCTGGAACCGAGGCACAACCGCTCAGCAGGGCCAGCACGAGGATCAAGCCGGCATTCCGATAACCGCTCAGGGACATGGTGTTTTCCTTTATTCGTCCATTATTGGGCGACGCCACGTGCGCGCATCTTAGCACATTCACAGGACGCAGAAGCCGGGCACCAGCCCAATGATGACGGGGCGTCGCGGCCAAGAGCCCATGATATCAGGGGATCGGGGCCGCGGTCAGTAGACCAAACGCAAATGAAGACCCGCCGCCTTGAGGCGCACCAGGATACCGTCGCTTCCAGGGAGATGCAGTGCGCCCACGGCAACGAAGTGACCGCCTTTCTCGAACAGGGGCATCATCCGCTGCATCAAGCGCACATTGCGCACATCCAACGCCGCCGCCTTGAAGCGTTCTGCCAAGGCGCTATCGCCACCCTGCAGATACTCCCTGCCCAAGCGCAACAACTCGGCGAGATCACGCTGCAAATAGGCGTCGAGCAGACGCCCGTAAACCGCCGACAACTGGTCACGGATGCTCAGCGTCTCCTCCAACAGCGCCACCTGATCTCGCTCGCTCAAGCCATCGAACACCGCCAGCTGCTCCTCCATGGTCTCAAGGCCGATGACGGGCTTACCGTCGGCTAACGCCAATTTGTAAAGATGCATGTCCAGGAACTCGCCCGTCGTTGCCTGAGGCACGCTCAGCAGCGTGACAATAGCCCAGGGCTTAAAGTCCGCGATCGCCTCTTCGCTCATGCCCCGTTCCTTCATGGCCGTGACGACCTGCCGAAAGGCATCCTTACCCAAGGCATCCGCCAGCTTGCGTCCATCCGTGTACACCATGGCGACCATGGCACGAACGATGGACTCGGCGTCCGGAATCACCTCCATCGCAAACACCTCGGTACCGTCGAGCGCTGTGCGAACCGGCGCAGGCAAGTCCAGGACACGAGCGTCCTCGCTATGGATGGTTCCGAAGAGGTAGCCGGGAGCAACGCCTTCAGAGCGAACCTCGAACAGCAGCCCCCGGTCGAAAGCGCCCTCTCCTGCCTGGGCGCCAACCCACAGAAGCAAGCCCATTAGACAAGAGAGCAGGGCCAGACGAGGTTGGCAGGATGGCATTGTCGAAATCGAAGTCGTTTTCCGGTTTTTAGCCGATCCGAACTATAACCCGAAAAGAGCCTTAGTCGATCGTTTGGCTTTTCCATCCGCGCCACTTATGCTGTCGCGATGGCAGACGAGCACAAAAAACCTACCATCGCGCAGCGATTTCGCGGATTCCTACCGGTGGTAGTGGACGTGGAGACGGCGGGTTTCGATTCCCAGCGGCACGCGCTTTTGGAGGTTGCGGCGAGTATCATCCGTATGGACGACGACGGGCTGCTCGCTCCCGCCCCGACCCTGTCCTGTCATGTTCTCCCCTTCGTCGGGGCCGAGATGGACCCGAGGGCGCTCGCCTTCAACGGAATCGATCCGGATCACCCTTTTCGCGATGCCATTCCCGAAAAAGAGGCCCTCACGCAGATCCTCACACCGATTCGCAGAGCGGTAAAAACCACCGGCTGCAACCGCGCGATCCTGGTGGGGCACAACGCCGCATTCGACCTGGGATTCATCAAGGCGGCCGTCGAGCGCACGGAGTTCAAGCGCAACCCCTTCCACGCCTTCAGTGTCTTGGACACCGTGTCCCTGGCAGGACTCGCCTATGGACAGACAGTCTTGGCTCGCGCGGCCCAAATGGCTGGATTAGGGTGGGAGAACGGCGAGGCGCACACGGCAATATACGACGCGGAACAGACCGCGAGGCTATTTTGCCGCATCGTCAACCGTTGGCAGGAACTGGACCCGGACCGCCCGTGGGAGTCAGGCGAGCCGGGAGACCGCTGAGGTTTAGTGGGAACTGGAATCAACCAACCGATATCAGCCCTCGCCGGATTCCGACCCTTTGCTCACCGCGGCCTGCTCCATCATGGTCTTGAGCTCACCGTTCGCATGCAGCTCAAGGGTGATGTCGCAGCCCCCGATCAGCTCGCCGTCCACGTAAACTTGGGGGAAGGTCGGCCAGTCGGCGTAGCGTGGCAGGTTCTCGAAGACCTCAGGATCCTGAAGCACGTTGACGTAGGAGAAGGGAACGCCGCACTCCTGCAGCGCCGCAGCCGCCCGCATGGAAAAGCCGCACATGGGAAACTGCGGGGTCCCCTTCATGAAGATTACGACGGCGTTGCTCTTTACCTGTTGATCGATACGCTCCAAGACGTCCATTGCTCACCTCGTAAAATCTATATCCTAGACCTGCACAGAGATCGGGACTCCCGCCCCCTTTTCAAGCCGCGGCATCCACGTGGCGCTGCAGCCACAGCTCCACGAGCGCCAAGTGCCAAAGCTTGTTGCCCTGAATCCGGGTGTGGTGCACATCCGGGGCGGCCAGCAGCATATCCAGGTATTCGCGGCGGTACAGCCCACGCTCGCGGCAGGCGCGCGAGTTGACCAGATCACGCATCAGATCAAGGAAGTCTCCGCGCACGTACTTGAGCGCCGGCATGGGGAAATAGCCCTTTGGGCGGTCGATGACCGCGTCCGGGAGCAAGTCCACGCGCCATGGCCTTGAGGGGGTACTTGCCCCCATCGCGCAGCTTGAGCTCCGGTGGGCAGCGGGCGGCCAGCTCCACCAGCCGATGATCCAGGAAGGGCACGCGGGCCTCCAGCCCCCAGGCCATGGTCATGTTGTCCACCCGCTTGACCGGGTCGTCGACGATCAGGGTGGTCACGTCCATGCGCAGCACCGCGTCGAGAATCTCGTCCGCGTCCGGCTCTGCCAGCAGCCGTCCGATCAGCTCGGAGCTGTGGTCCTCCCCCCGATAGGGCTCGGCGACCAGGCGCAGGAACTCGTCGTGATCGCGGTCGAAGTAGTGCTTGCGGAAGCGCTCCAGCCAACTCCCCTCGGTCTCGGCCTGCATGCGCGGGTACCAGAAGTAGCCGCCGAAGACCTCGTCCGCCCCCTGGCCGGACTGCACCACCTTGATCTCCTGGGAAACCTGCTCGCCGAGCAGGTAGAAGGCCACCGCATCCTGCCCGAACATGGGCTCGGCCATGGCGTCCACCGCCTCCGGCAGGCGCCACAGCGCATCGGCGTTGGGGACGCGAAACCTGTGGTGGCGGGTGGCGTACCGCTCCACCACCAGGTCCGAGTACTCGAACTCGCTGCCCGACTCCTCGGGCGTGTCCTCGAAACCCACCGAGAAGGTACGCAGATCGATGGCGCCGGCCTCCGCCAGCAGGGCCACCAGGAGGCTGGAGTCCAGCCCGCCGGAGAGCAGCACGCCCACCGGCACGTCCGCCACCTCGTTGCGCTTTTTGCACGGCATCGCGCAGGGAGTCGTGGATGGCCTCCAGCCACTCGCCGTCGCTGAGAGGCCGTTCCGGGCGCGTCGCCTCCAGGGCCAGTATCGACGCTCCGTGACCCGCCCCTCTGCATCGATCCGCATCCAATGGGCCGGGGGCGAGCTTGCGCACGCCCCGCAACAGGGTACGCGGAGCGGGCACGACAGCGTGCAGGGTGAACAGATGGTGCAGGGCGACCGGATCGATGGCGGTGTCCACGCCTCCGGCCTCGAGCAAGGCCTGGGTGTTTGAGGCAAAGCGGAAGGCGCCTCCCTGCCGCGACCAGTACAGCGGCTTGATTCCGAAGCGGTCCCGTGCCAGGAACAGGACCCGATTGGACTGATCCCAGACGGCAAACGCGAACATGCCCTGCAGACGACCGACAGCGTCCTCTCCCCACGCGTGCCAAGCCTTTAGAATGACCTCGCTGTCGCCGTCGGAAAAGAACCGGTACCCCTTGGTCCGGCAGCTCCGCGCGCAGCTCGCGGTAATTGTAGATGCTGCCGTTGAAGACCAGGGCGAGCCCCAGCTCCGGGTCCAGCATCGGCTGATTGGAGCGGATCGAAAGGTCGATTATGGACAGGCGCCTGTGCCCCATCCCCAAGGACCCGTCGCTGTAGCTTCCTCCATGCTCCGGGCCGCGCCTTTGCAGCTGCTCCATCATGTCCGAGACTGCGCCCATGTCCGCCATGGCGCCATCGAAGCGCAGCTCGCCGCAGATACCACACACGGCCCTCAGCCCTCCCGCGACTCGCTGCCGATACTGCCCCATCCGCCGCCGCCCGGAGTCTCCACCCGCAAGCGGTCGCCGTCCGCCACCTCCAAGGCGACCTTTCCCGGAAGCTCGCGGCCGTTGAGCAGGTTGCGCCCCCGCCGTCCGGGTCCGCCGCCCGCACAGCCCCAAGGAGAGCTTGTGCGGCGTTCGGTCAACAGAGAAACCGCGGCGGGGGCGAGGAACTGCAGCTCCCGCACCAGGCCGTCGCCGCCATGGCGCCGCCCACGACCGCCGGATCCATCGCGCAAGCTGTAGCGAGTGATACGCAATGGAAATCGGGCCTCCAATACCTCAATGGGCGTGTTGAGGGTGTTGGTCATATGGGTCTGTATGCCGGAGAGACCGCCGCCTATCGCACCGGCGCCCATGCCGCCGCCGATGGTTTCATAGTAGTCCCAGGACGCGCCCGGGATCGCACTACCCATGGCCAGGTTGTTCATGCTGCCGTGACTGGCGGCCGGGATGCGCTCGGGCACGGCTTGAGCCAACGCCCCCGTCACCACGTCCACGACCCGCGTGCTGGTCTCCACATTGCCCGCCGCCACCGCAGCCGGGAAACTGGCGTTGAGCAGACAACCCTCGGGGGCAGAGAGAGTCACGGGCCGAAAGCTACCGGCACAGGCGGGTGTCTGGCGCGGCATGAGACAGCGGAACACGTAGAGAACCGCTGCGGCCGCGACGGCCAGCGGACAGTTGATATTTCCCGGCACCTGCCCGGCCGTTCCGGAAAAGTCCAGGTGCGCAGTCCCGTCCTTGATTTCGATTCGGACACTGATCCGGATGTCCCGATGCCCCTGCCCATCGTCGTCCATCAGGTCCTCGAAGCTGAAAGTACCCTCGGGCAGCTCCCTCAGGGCTCCGACGGCCAGACGCTCTCCGTAATCATTCAGCGCTTCGAGGCCAAGGCAAAACCCGGCGCGCCCGATCTGCGCAATCAGCTCCCCGAGCCGCGCCACGCCCGCCCGGTTGGCACCGATCTGGGCGAAGAAATCGCCGCGGGCATCCGACGGATTTCGAGTGCCGCCGGTGATGCGCCCGAGAAGTCGCTCGTTGAGAGAGCCACGCCGGATCAGATGAACGGGCTCTATGACCTGTCCCTCCTCGTGGATCGATCGGGATAGGGGCATAGACCCCGGGGAGCTGGCGCCAATGTCTGCGTGATGGGCCCGATTCACCAGGAACGCGGCCAGCTCGCCGTCGGTAAAAAGCGGGGCGACGACGGTAACGTCTGGCAAATGGGTCCCGCCCAGGAAGGGATCATTGAGGATCACCATGTCCCCTTCGGCCCACTGCATACGCGCCACCAAGGCGGCCATCGCGAAGGCCATGCTGCCCAGATGCACAGGGATGTGGGCCGCCTGGGCACAGAGCCCGCCAGCAGCATCGAATACAGCACAGGAGAAGTCGAGGCGATCGCGGATATTGGGCGAAAAGGCGGCATTGCGCAGCACGGCGCCCATCTCATCGCAAACGGCCTCGAGGCGGCTTGAAAAGATGCTCAGCTCGATCGGATCCAAGGAAGCACTCCCGAGTGTAACCGGCCCAGTAATCTGTCTGGCTTACGAGTTCGTCGCGAGGGAGCGCGGGCCCGAGGCGAGTTTTCTCCCGGTTGAGGCGAATAGTCGGCCGATTAAACGAAAACGGGCGGAAAATCCGACCGGCGCCCGCGGTTCCGCACCAGAACAGTCGTTAGTCGGACAGGCTCCTAGATTTGCCGACCGAAACAACCATGCCCTATCGTCGCATCCCGGCCGGCTTGGTTGCAAAACCTCGTAACGGTGATAGAATTTCGCGTTCATTTACTGAGCATTTTACTCGGATATCGCCCGCAGAGGTTGATGTCCGAGGAGTCAGCGCACATCTTCACGATTGCCAGCAACCACCTTAAGGAGTCAACCCAAATGGCTCACGAACTGCCCGCCCTGCCCTATGAGAAGAACGCCCTCGAGCCCGTCATCTCCCAGGAGACCCTCGAGTACCACTACGGCAAGCACCACCAGACCTACGTCACCAACCTGAACAACCTGGTGCCCGGGCACCGAGTTCGAGGACATGACGCCTGGAGGACATCGTCAAGAAGTCCTCCGGCGGCGTCTTCAACAACGCCGCCCAGGTCTGGAACCACACCTTCTACTGGAACTGCCTGAGCCCCAACGGCGGCGGCGCAGCCCACCGGCGCCCTGGCCGACGCCATCAACGCCACGTTCGGCTCCTTCGACGACTTCAAGAAGCAGTTCTCCACCGTCCGCCGCCACCAACTTCGGCTCCGGCTGGACCTGGCTGGTGAAGAACGCCGACGGCGGCGTGGAGATCGTCAACACCTCCAACGCCGGCACCCCCATGACCGACGGCAAGACCGCCCTGCTGACCGTGGACGTCTGGGAGCACGCCTACTACATCGACTACCGCAATGCCCGCCCCAAGTACCTGGAGGCGATCTGGAAGATCATCAACTGGGATTTCGTGGCGGCCAACTTCGCGGGTTGAGGTTCCGTACCGGCCTTTACATCGGGTTGATAAGGATCAACGCGCAGTGCCGAGGGCCGGCAGAAAGCCCCGGGGCATTCGTGCCCGGGGCTTATTTCTGTTTGAACACCGGCTAGAAATCCGCGGGGCTCTTCACAGGCAGCACACCCGGACGATTCAGCACGTGCGTATAGATCATTGTCGTGGAAACATCCGCGTGGCCAAGCAGCTCCTGCACGGTGCGAATGTCATAGCCGGCCTCGAGAAGATGAGTTGCAAACGAGTGACGCAGCGCATGGCTGTTCACTTTCTTTGGGATTCCCGCATCTCTCGCCGCTGACTTGATCGCCCGTTGGAGCGATGACTCATGAAGGTGATGGCGGCGCACCTGCCCCGATTTCGGATCTTGCGACAGCGCCCTACTTGGAAAGACATACTGCCAGATCCACTCACGTGCGGCGTTCGGGTACTTGCGCGCCAGCGCATCAGGCAGGAACACGCCACCGACGCCGGCCGCCAGGTCCCGGTCTTTCTGCCTCCTCACATCATCGAGATGCGCGCGCAGAACCGGCCCATAGCGCTCGGGCAATGGGACGATCCGATCCTTTGCGCCTTTACCGTTGCGCACAACAATCAGCTGCTGCCCGAAATCAACATCCCCTACGCGCAACCTTATACATTCCATCAGGCGCATCCCTGTGCCGTACATCAGCCCTGCCATTAGCCCGAAAGTGCCGTCCATCCGTCCCAAAAGCGCCTTCACCTCGTTGCGTGTCAATACCACCGGCAAGCGAGCCGGGCGCCTGACGCGGGAAAAGCTCAAATCGTCCAGAGGTCGGTCCAGCAGCTCTTTAAACAGGAAGTTGATGCTGTTGTAGGCAAGGTTCTGGGTGCTGGCGGCCACTGTGCGATCCACCGCCAAATGTGTCAAAAACCGCTGGACATCCTCGGCGCTCACCTGCTCGACCGTTTTATCCTCGCAGAACAGAAGAAAACGGTGGCACCAGTCCACGTAAGTCTTCTCGGTGCGGATCGAATAATGGCGAGCGCGCAGGGTTCGCGCAAGGTCCTGGAGTATCGGATAGGTTTTCGACGAGCGGGAATACCGCGGCCCAGATCCCGAAGCCATTCCAGGCGAACTCTCCCTGGCAATCGTCGGATGGCTCGGATCCAGCGGCTTCCCCGCCTCTTTCCAATAGTCCCAATCGACCTCTCTTCCTACCGGTGCTTGCGCAAGCTCCACGACCAAGAGTTGAATTGCGTCGACCAATTGCCGAAACTGCCAATCGGCCAGCTTTCCGTCGCGCGATGCGTCCTGAAAAAAGTCCGTAATCTGCTCTTTTGTCAGCGCACGCACCGATACCGGATTACAGGCACGGAGGAAAGCCTCGACCCGCGCCACGTACCAGCGCCTTGCTTTTTCCGGAATGCGCTTGCGGGCCAGTAGGTCAACGTACTGATCCCAACGGGACGGTGAACCGTCTTCACGCCGGCTTCTTGAATCGGGGAAAGGGTTGCCAGACTGCATCGCTAGGATTTTCTTGTGCTAGACTGCACTCAGTATAGCGTAAGAATATCTGCACGCAGTAAAGTTAACGTTAGCGCCAATCAGCAGACTGCAGCCATGCGCGGATCGGCTTTACATGATATACGTAATCATTGAATCAGCGCCACATATTCACGGAGTCGCGTCCTGAGAGCGAACGACTGGTGGAAGATCAAAGCATTCTAAAAGTAACAGATGGAGGCGAAGTGCCAAGTTCTCTCGGAATCGCATTTGTTCCTGCGCGTCCATTTTCGTACATATGCCATTGGAACACTCAATACCGCGCTGTACGCATCTCGGCTTTTATGAACTCAAAGGCATTACACTTCTGATCGAGCCTCGGCGTAGACATCCAGGAGAATAATAAAATGAAGAAAAATCCCCCTGGGTGGAAATACGAGAACAAAGCCCACGGCATTGAACTGACAGAGGATCACGCGCTCGACGAAACGTCAAAGCCATTAAAGGCGCCTAACCAGTGGCTGAACGCGTACCCGTGTACCGCGAGCATCTGCGCTCAGTAGCTATATTCTAACAGCCTGTACCTCGAGCCGCGGTACACGTGGCCGGTTAGCCATAACGTTAGCGCCCCACACCAATGACGCCGCCATCCGCGGAATTCAAAATCGCACCGGTAGTCCCGGCAAAAGACTGTAGAAACTTGGAAGCTCAACAGCCCGGTCAAAGCAAAACAACGGCGCCGCCATCCGCGGCCTTCCATTCCTCGTCGCGGCCACCCGCGGCGCGGACCGCTGCCGTCGCACGCTCGGCGCCTTGCCCGAAGCGCAGCGTTCGTCCCTGCCCAACAGCGCTAACCAACGGCTCAGCGCCGACCCAAAACTGCGTATCGAGCTCCGCGCTATACTTCAAGGTCGGGCCGGCGCAGTTTCGGGCCGGCTAGCCGAAAACGTTAGCGACCTTGGGAGCACACCAATAACATGCCGCCAATATCGCGGTTTTTCGGGATCATCACCAGAATGCGTTACGATCATCCCAATCCTCCGCATTTCCATGCGGAATACCAGGGCAAGAAAGCAATATTCGATTTTCAGGGAAATATTCTGAAAGGAGATCTATCATCAAGAACTGCAACCAAGCTTGTACGAGAGTGAACCGACAACCACATTTCTGAACTCGGCAAACATCGGCGATTGGCGAGAGAAGGAACAGAAGTTAAAGAATATCGATCGTCTCGATCAAGGTATAAGACAATGTGGAATATGAACGACGTCAAAGAGACCAAGCGTCGACCAGACCGCGTGTATCATGACATTGCTCGTCGACGGTCCTTCCGCGACTATCGCATTCGTCTGAGTACTTGCCAGAGGCCCCATCTTTCGCCCGTTGTGCTGACATCCCGTTTTTCCGCAACGCGGCTACACCGGGCGCAACAATCGCATAACCAAGTGGTGCGGATCATTGCGCCAGAAACGCCAATACCGCGCAACTCGATCGCTAACAGTTGCATCCACACCGTACCGCAAGCGTTGCTCGTACCGCGCGCGGTTTTCGCGGCAGGCTGAGCCAAGACGTTAGCGCCCCACACCAATGACGCCGCCATCCGCGGAATTCAAAATCGCACCGGTAGTCCCGGCAAAAGACTGTAGAAACTTGGAAGCTCAACAGCCCGGTCAAAGCAAAACAACGGCGCCGCCATCCGCGGCCTTCCATTCCTCGTCGCGGCCACCCGCGGCGCGGACCGCTGCCGTCGCACGCTCGGCGCCTTGCCCGAAGCGCAGCGTTCGTCCCTGCCCAACAGCGCTAACCAACGGCTCAGCGCCGACCCAAAACTGCGTATCGAGCTCCGCGCTATACTTCAAGGTCGTGCCGGCGCAGTTTCGGGCCGGCTAGCCGAAAACGTTAGCGCCCCACACCAATGACGCCGCCATCCGCGGACGTTCGCAATTCGATCGGTGTCCCAACAGATGTCTGTAGATTTATGAAAGCTCGCAGCCCGATCAAGACGCAAAGGCGTCGCCATCCGCGGTATTCAATTCGCCGTCGCGGCCATCCGCGGCGCGCATCGTCGCTGCCGTGCGCACGTGCGTTGCGCGAAGCCGTTCCCGACGCTCACCCAACACGCTAACCAGCGGCTCAGCGCCGACCCAATACCGCGCATCAGCTCGTGCTAGTACTCAAGCCTGTATCGGCAGTTCGGCAGGCTAGCAGACGTTTTCGTCTTTATCGAATTACAGCTCCATTAGCTAGACAAAAGCGAAGGTCAGCCGAACCGATGCCCGAAATTAAGTCCTGCGACTCAGCAGCGTGTTCAAATCATGTATCCGCCGGAGAACGGAAGAGGTAACGCGTCTTCTTGTAGCGGAATGTAGACATCGTATCCCCCCAATTAACTTGACGAAACGAATTTGCATTTTCACCTTGCGATTGCTGCTCTGAAAGCATCAACGAAACGTCGTTGTACTCATTACAAGCCCATTGATTTAGCGAAAGAGGATTCCGCGAACTTCTTGGTGCCGCAGGTTTTTCCTGGAGTACTACTAAGCACGAAAAATGGCTTCCGAAATGTATGGTACCACAACCAGATGGATGGTGAACTCGTACCCGACGGTAAAAGTTTTTTCTGTCCCAAAGCATGCGTAAAGTCGCTAACACGCCGCTCAACCTGACCCGAAGTCGCCAGCACTTTGGATCAGGTTACCGAGGCGTTAGGGCACACAAAGAGAAAAGAGAAGAGACATATGCCCGAGATCACCCGTTTCTACGGAATCATCATCAAGCTTTTCTTTGGAGATCATCCACCACCGCACTTCCACGCGGTTTATGGAGAGCACAACGCGATCTTCAACATTGAAACACTTGAGTTGATTGAGGGTGACCTTCCAACGAGAGCTCGAAAGCTCGTCGTTGAGTGGGCTACTTCGTATCAAAAGGAACTTGCCGAAATGTGGAAAAAGCAAGAATTCAAGAAGTTGCCTCCGCTCCAGTAGCAATGAATATTCCAAGAGTCCAAAACGCAGTACCGGAACAGGGTCATTTTCTTGTTGTTCTGTTTTCCAACGGAAAGAGAAAGAAGTACGACATCAATCGCCTGATAGATCTCGAGGTTTTCTCCCCGCTTAAAAATCCGGCCTTCTTCAAAAACGTAACCGTTGAGCCGGGCGGTTACGCAGTCTCTTGGAACGCTGACATCGACATTAGCGAATACGAATTGTGGCTACACGGCGAAGAAATGCCCTAACAAATGCATACACACCGACCGCAAAAAGCGCCGCTCTTGTCGCTCAGTTGGGCGAATTATTCTCAAACCGAGAGTTCACCCTTTGGAGCAGCGGTCAATTCAGACGTTATGCGAAAAAAGTAAGGAGCAAAGAATGGCCGATCTCACATGGTCAAACGTTCGAAACAAGGAAGAAGAATGCGCAGAATTTGCTGCTGTACACGTGGGTTTTGCTTGGCGAAAGCACCACTCTTCCAGGTTTGGCCAATTGAAAAAGGCCCAAAGAAATGCGCGGATAACAGTCTCTCGCGTCCATTTACATCTGACGAAGATTCGATACATCAATTGTTTTCTCCGCATGGAAATCGTACGCTCAGAGATTACCCTCATTATGGAAGTCCGAAATACGCTGTAGTTTGGTATTCCACTGAGCCGTGGGCAATACTCTGTTCAGCCGATGAAGCGGTTCTTATTCCTGCTTCAGCAATTTCTGAATACTAGCGTGTTCGAGAACGTGCGGACGAATGCATACAAGTGATGCAACGGTTGTGGGACTCAGCGGAGCCGTCGTTAAAAGTGCCGTTGTCGCAAATGGCAGGGTTAATCGCATAAGAGGGATAGGAAGGGGTTTTTATCCCCTCCCTCCCACACCACCCGGCATGCGGGTCCGCACCGGGCGGTTACCAAGAGTGTCGAACCGTAGTCGGACCAACCAATCTCAAGCGAACCAGGTTGATTGATTGTGGGAAACACTGTTCCATCATCGCGCCTGCGACATCTTTGGTTGACCTGTCGGCCAAAACTGAGCGCAGAGCATAATGGGCGAATCCCTCTCTTGGCTTCAGGCCTTCGCTTCATCAAAAAGAATCCACTACTATGCCGTCTGCTGACTTCTGCCCGGTCACCCCATGCATTACTGCATGGAGCGCTCCCACCGTCGGTGGGCGCAAAGCCGGGCAGATCTCCCCGGGTAAGAACATGATCTTTCCCTGCACAACTGCCGCATTTACCAGCCCCCATGTTCTCCGGACGGGCTTTGGAATGTTGTGCTCCCTCGCCCAGGGGTTCGGCCTTATATACGGTTTCTGTCCGTCAGCTCGCAGGTTTGCACTCCGGCTTCTTTCAGACATCGGGTCGCCCCTCAGCCCTTGCCTTCGGCTAGTACTTTTTGAAGGTGTCATAATGACTCCTTCCCGGAAAATGTACAGGGGACTTTCACCCCATGAAATCATGCCCATGCCGGGCACACACGAATAGCTCCAGCGGACCCCAAACTCCGCGCGGCTTTTTGCGCATGGCTTCGCCATTATTGCGCAAACACCGCGCTCCGTTCGGGTCCGCTGAGCATGGGCGTTAGGCAAAATTAGCAACTGAAATACACAAATCGGCATGACAAGATATAACGTAATCTTTGAATCAACGGAAAATATACATGGAGTCGTGCCTAGAGCAAACGACTGGGTGGAATATAAAAGCATTCTAAAAGTAAAAGATGGAGGCGAAATGCCAGTTTCTCTTGAAATGGAATTTGTTCCTCCGCATCCATTTTCAGTAAATATGCCATTGGAACACTCAATACTGGCTGAAAGCATTTCGGCTTTATATGGTAAAGTTATTACATTTCTATCCGAGTATGGCGTAGAATTCCAAGGATAATAATAAAATCAAGCAAAATACCGCTGAAAGGAAATACAAACAAAACCAACGGCATTAACAACCAGAAAATCAGCACCAATGAAACGTCAAAGACATTAAAGGCGCCTAACCAGTGGCTAAACGCGGACCGTGTACTGCGGGTCTCGCTCAGTAGTTTATCCCAGGCTTCGGTGTGCCGCAGTACACGTCCGGTTAGCCAAAACGTTAGCGCCCCACACCAAAGACGCCGCCATCCGCGGAATTCAAAATCGCACCGGTAGTCCCGGCAAAAGACTGTAGAAACTTGGAAGCTCAACAGCCCGGTCAAAGCAAAACAACGGCGCCGCCATCCGCGGCCTTCCATTCCTCGTCGCGGCCACCCGCGGCGCGGACCGCTGCCGTCGCACGCTCGGCGCCTTGCCCGAAGCGCAGCGTTCGTCCCTGCCCAACAGCGCTAACCAACGGCTCAGCGCCGACCCAAAACTGCGTATCGAGCTCCGCGCTATACTTCAAGGTCGTGCCGGCGCAGTTTCGGGCCGGCTAGCCGAAAACGTTAGCGTCGCAAACCAAAGACGCCGCCATCCGGGGATAGCGGGGATAGCAGAATAGGCTCGGTGGTCCCGTTAAAGGTCTATAGAACTATGGAAGCTCAGCAGCCCGATCAAAGAAAAGCAAAGACGTCGCCAACCGCGGCATTCAATTCCCCGTCGCGGCCATCCGCGGCTCGCACCGTCGCTGCCAGAGCCCACGTGCCTTGTGCTGAATCCCGTTCTCAACGCAAACCCAGAACGCTAACCAGTGGCTCAGCGCCGACCCATTACCGCGCATTGAGCTCAGTACTAGTATTCAAAGTCGTACCGGCGCGGTATTGGGCAGGCTAGCCAAGACGTTAGCGCCCCACACCAAAGACGCCGCCATCCGCGGAATTCAAAATCGCACCGGTAGTCCCGGCAAAAGACTGTAGAAACTTGGAAGCTCAACAGCCCGGTCAAAGCAAAACAACGGCGCCGCCATCCGCGGCCTTCCATTCCTCGTCGCGGCCACCCGCGGCGCGGACCGCTGCCGTCGCACGCTCGGCGCCTTGCCCGAAGCGCAGCGTTCGTCCCTGCCCAACAGCGCTAACCAACGGCTCAGCGCCGACCCAAAACTGCGTATCGAGCTCCGCGCTATACTTCAAGGTCGTGCCGGTGCAGTTTCGGGCCGGCTAGCCGAAAACGTTAGGCGATTAAAGCATCAGGGTCGAAACAAGTGCCACCGAAGGTTCGCGAGCTGATCGCAAGTTTAGAAAGAGCTGGTTTCGTGAATCGCGGCGGAAAGGGAAGCCACCGGAACTTCGTGCATCCGAATGTCCTGAAACCAATAACGGTGCCAGGAAGACCGAGAGACGATGCCAAGCAATACCTCGTAAGAGCTGTCCAACGCGCAATCGCGGAGTCCAGAAATGAAAGACAGTGATAGATACGCAAAGATCGTGGAATGGTCGGAAGAAGACCAATGTTACGTTGGCAGTTGCCCAGGGTTAATGCTGGGCGGATGCCACGGCGGCGAAGAACTTTCGGTTTTCAAAGAGCTTTGCCAAATCGTCGATGAGATTATTGTGCTGTATCAGCAAGATGGCAAGCAGCTTCCAGCGGCAACATCCGGTCAAGACCTTGCAAACAAACTTCAGGATGTCGCCTAACACGCCGCTAAACTCCGAAGCCAGCCAAACAGCGGCTGGCTCGGGTTAGCGGTGACGTTACGCAGACACGACATTCGACCACACATGAAAAGAATATTCGTCTCGTATTGCCGCTCGGACTCATCAGGTATTACTGGGCGTATTATAGACAGGCTTCATTCCCACTTTTCTAATGATGCTGTTTTTCGAGATGTAGATTCAATCAAATATGGGGAAAAGTTTCGTGATGTCATAATCGCAGCAATTGCGCAGTCTGATTTAATCTTGGTGGTAATTGGGCAGGAGTGGCTGTCTGCAGTTGACGAACGCGGAAAGCGCAGAATAGATGACCCTGAAGACTATGTTCGAATGGAGATAGCTACAGCATTGAAAAAAAAGAAAACGATTATACCCGTTCTCGTAAATAATGCCGACATACCTAGCGCGGAGCGCCTTCCTGACGAAATTAAACCGCTTGTCGATTGGAACGCAGCGCCCGTACGACCAGATCCAGATTTTCCTAATGATATATCAAAGCTGATCAATGCCATACGAGACTTTCTTCCGGAATTGAGGGGGGAAAATGAGAGCGTAAACAAGAACATAAACACACCAGTTGCTAGAAGAGGCAAAGAAG